>JBHASY010000101.1:0-14691 GCA_041831635.1 Acetoanaerobium sp.
CTGCAATAGATTCCAGATGTTCTTCCAGTACAGCCAGAGTAAAATTAGAGTCCTGAATTTCTTTTACTGCATTTTTAATATGTATTTTCTCTATCAGAACTATTTCTTGAAGCAAATCATGCATATCGTCTAAGGGAGCAACCAGATTCATCATTTGCATCTTTTCAACTGCCACGTACTCACCTTCTTTTTTTTTATATTTTAGTCAAAATTTCTAATCAAAAAATCTTTCATATCCTCTACAGGTACATCGTACCTTATCCCCTCTATTATAGTAATAATATCTCTTATTTCATACTCCAAAAAATGAAGCACCGATGCAAGTTTCGCAATATTCATCTTATTTTCCCTGTTCGTCTTCTTGAACAAATCATAAAGATACTGATATGTTCTTCTCTCTACATAGATGTCTTTTTTAACAACTATCTTAGGATAATTATGTTTTACAGAAGATATTACCGCCTCTACAGGGTTCTCATCATAAGCAAGTTCTTTCAGCTGAGAAAACTTATACTTTACTCCTCCCGGTAAAGTATAGTTTAAAACCTCTTCCGGAGATAAGCGATAATACTTATGTGCCCTGTACAGCCACTGGATATTTATAAGGTCGATATTTATTCCTATAAGTTCTTTAAGTATTTTTCTATCCTCAGCTGACAGTTCATCTGACCTTTTCAGAAGATTTTTAAAATACACAAAGTCCAAGTTCATCTCAGCATGAAATTCCCTTACTTCCAAATCTTCCTGAGTGATACTTCTAAACGCCTCTTCATAAATCGTTCCTCTAAGCAAAGATACCATATCTTCGATACTTTGTATGCTAAGTAACTGCTCGTAATCCAGATGAGAAAACTTTTTTGAGTGGATAAAAAGCGGATCAAGCGACCTTACATTCTCACTTCTGCTGATAGCCCTTAAAATCAGTTTCAAGTCTTCTACCTCATATCGAATGAGCAAAGCCTTTATAAATTCCTTATACTTATGACTTGTAAAATAAGCTACCTTCTCAGTAACTTCGATTATCTTTCTGGCAAGACTGAGATTTAAATCTCCCCTATGCACGGTATCAGGGTCGATATCAGCTAAAAGATCTGCATAATGGGTGTTTTCTTTTAGATATCTTGCAATATCTATAACCCTTTCTTTGTGAAGTAAGGCTTCATAATCCTCTGTCTGAAGAAACCTGCCTGAAATAGCATCCAGCTTTGTGCTAAGTGCAGCAAATCTAGCTACATTTCCCATTACTATCCCTCCAGACTTCTTAACACTATCTCAAAAGCCTCATCAACTAAGCTATCTGAAATTTCTTTATACGTAATTTCTAATTGCTCAAGTTTTTTTGCCGACTCTGACTTTATTTTTTCAGTTTCTGCATCTACTTCATTTTGAGTCGACTTCTTTGCATCTTCGATTTCTTGTTTCATACTCAAATTTATTTCGTCTTTTATCTTTTTCAGCAAAGCTTTCTTCTGACTTTCTTTCTCTTCTATTACCTGCTTTGTCCTTTCTTGCTTTTCTATAGCCTCTTTATCAATCTGAATAATGTTTTTGATGATTTCTTCCATATAGCTTCACCCCCCAACAAATATTAGCAAAAAAGACTTAACATTATAATTATATACCCTTTATCTCTCGACCTGAAATTGAAAAGAACTTCTAATTCTCGATAAACCTTGATTTTATATGTGCTTTGGTCTGTTTATCTTATAAAATCTCAATTTATCTTGATATATCTTTGAAATTCAAAGAATATCACATAAATCTAACAATCAATTCAAATCGTCACAAAATATTTATCCGGTAAAACCTCTTGAAAGAAATAATCATCAGTTCCTTTCGCAATAAAGAGTAAAATAAAAACGACCGACTTTTTACAGTTGATCGTCTTCGTCTTAGCCATTATTAAATTTAATCTCCATCGTATGCACAAACAAATGAAAACACAAGAAAATACCCTTACTAAGATACGCTCTTATCTTGTCGCAACAAAAGTCTTTGTCGGAATTTCTCCCTTAATAGCCTTATATGTTCCTTCTGCAAGAGCTATCATTTCTCTCTCCCCCAGCATGACTTCAACATGAGCAATCCATGATGTACGCTTTTTAATCTCATCTACTATGAAGTCTACATTTGCCATCCCTCCTATAAGTATTATAGCATCCACCTTACCTTCAAGGACTGTCGCCATAGCTCCTATATCTTTGCCGGTCTGATAGCACATAGCCTCAATTATTTTTTTTGAGTCCTCATCCCCTTTTTCTATATCCTCCATAATCTTTCTAAGGTCAGTAGTACCAAGATATCCCATAAGTCCGGCTTCACCATTGATGTGTCTAATCATTTCGTCAAGGTCGTATTTTCCGGAATAACACATTTTTATGACCTTGCCTACAGGCAATGTCCCTGCACGGTTATTTGAGAACGGCCCCTCTCCTTCAAGACTGTCAGGTGCATCCACCATCCTTCCGTCCCTAATCGCACATACTCCGATACCTCCGCCAAGCATTACTGTAATAAGTCTTGCATCTTCAAACGGTATATTATGTGTCTTAGCATAATAACGAGCCATCGCCTTTGTATTTAACGCCTGCACGCAGGATACTCTTTGTATTTCAGGTAACCCCGAATACTTTGCAATCTCATCCATCTCGTCGGTTGTCGGAGTATCTGTGGTCATCGGCACCGCGTGATCGCTTTCTTTACACAAATCATATGCAATCAAAACTCCAACGCCGCAGACATGGTGTCCATATTCGCCTGATCTCACTTGTTCAACCATTTCTTCATTAATCTTGTATGTGCCGCCCTCAATAGGCTGCGTCTGACCGCCGCGTGTAGTAAGAGAATCAAGTTCGTCAAGAGAGATTTTGTGTTTTTCCATAAACTCCAACACCGCTTCCTTGCGTAGTCCATACTGTTCTATCACATTCCTGTAAGTTTTAATCTGCTCTATATCATGAGTCACGTTAGCTGATTCAATGCACTCGTTATTGATGTAATACGCTATCTTGGTTGAAGTCGAGCCGAGATTTATTACTAATATTTTAATATCCTTCATTTTCTTTCTCCCTTAAAGATAATATTTATTTCACATCCTTAAGCTCTGCATCTCACATAAATCCGGTAACAGGCTTAGACTTTTTATATAATGTTAATGGATCAAGAAGCTTTTTAACTGCGTAATGATACAATTCTTTCTGCATCTTTTATACCTGTCTTCTTGTTTTTATCTTCCTGATGGGAATTTACCGGTTTTACTCTGAAAGTCTTTCAAGTTTTGCCCATCTTTCATTGATATCAGCCTGTATCACTTCAATCATATCAGATGTCATTTTCTTGAACTTGCCTGCCATTTTTACGAAGTCTGAAACAGGTAGCGGTTTTGGGTTAGGTATAAGTGTGTACTTCCCATCTGTATATTTCCACAGAGGAAACACATTGGACTTAACAGCGGCTCTGGCTACTTCAATACCTTTTTCTGAGCCGTAAGCCCAGCCTGTAGGACATGGCGAGAATATATGCAGATACGCGAATCCTTTCTTGGAAGCCTCAAGACCTTCCTGAATCTTCTCGACAAAATCCTTCATATTTGAAGGCGAAGCCGTCGCACAGTATTTAAGAGCGTGCATTGACATAATCAGCGGAACATATTTCTGATTCTGTGTTTTTCCGTTTATTACTGAACCTGTAGGTGTTGTCGAAGTTCTTGAACCTAGAGTAGTTGTTGAACTTCTTTGGTATCCTGTATTCATATATCCCTCATTGTCATAACAGATGTAAAGCATCTTTTCATTTCTCTCCGCTGCTCCTGATAGGCTCTGGAATCCGCAGTCTGCTGTGGCACCGTCACCGGCGACTGCGATAATGTTTACATCCTTTCTTCCCTTTCTCTGATACATCTGGCTGAGTCCTGTCAAAAACGAAGCCGTGTTGTCGAGGAGTGTAATATGTACAGGGATTTTTAGTCCGTTGGAATAGTTCCATCCGACTACACCTGCACCTGCCAGGCAGCCGGGAGGGATGCCAATAATTGTATTCGCTCCTGCTACCTGAAGCACTGCTCTTAAAATCAGTTCTGCGCCGCAACCCTGACAGGCAGACATACCGGGAGTTACCAGGTCTTTTGATTTCAATACATCTAAATAACTCATCTTCATAACCCTCCTCTTAATCTACCATATACCACTGAGTTTCTTTGCGACCGGGTTCATCCTTCATCTTTTCGAGCTTGTTAATCGTGCTTGTAATCATATCAAGTGAAATGTCTGCTCCCCCAAGTCCTCCTATTACCGAAAAGTGACAAAAGTTCTTTTCGACATCTGCAAGTGCAGCACATGTTTCCATATACATAGGCCCTGTGCCCCACCCGAAGCAGCAGCTGCGGTCGATTACTGCAAATGCCTTTACTCCCTTAAGAGCCTCTGCAATCCTCTCTGCAGGAAAAGGTCTTGCGAAGCGAAGCTTTACCAGCCCGACATTTATTCCACGCTCTCTGGCGAGATCTACTGCGTCCATACCTGTACCGGTCATGCCTGCGATAGTTACGATAGCAACTTTAGCATCTTCCATCTTGTACGTTGAGATAAGTCCGCCGTAGGCACGCCCAAACTTTTTCTCAAATTCCTTGTCAATCTCATCTATGACTTCCTTAGCCCTTTGCATCGCTTCAAGATGTGTCTTTCTGTAACGCAGCATTATGGGTCCCGGTGTCAGCGGGTCAAGAGCCATAGGCTTATTTGGATCAAGCACGCAGTGATCAAATGAAGGCGACGGGAGAAAGTCATCTACTTCTTCCTGAAACGGAAGGTCAACTCCCTCTGTAAGGTGTGAACTGTAGAATCCGTCATAGCACACGTTGACAGGAATCAGTACTCTTGGATCCTCTGCAATCCTGTAAGCCTGAATTACCATATCTATGATTTCCTGATTGTCATCGCAGTATACCTGAACCCAGCCTGCGTCTCTTACACTCATTGCATCCTGCTGGCCGCTCCACACTGTTTCGGGCGATGTCATTTCTCTCGTTGCAAGAACCATTACCATCGGCATACGAAGTGTAGACATACGGAAATATGGCTCATACATCAGGGCAAGTCCCTGAGCGGCAGTAGCTGTGAAAACTCTTCCACCGCCTGCAGCTGCACCCTGAACCACACTCATTGCGGTGTGTTCGGACTCTACCTGTACCATTTCGGAATCTATCCTGCCGTTATTTACCATTTCCGCCAGATACTCAACTACAGATGACTGCGGTGTAATCGGATACGCTGCTATCAAATCCGGCTTGCAAAGTGCGGCAGCCTCAGCTGCGGCATAGTTGCCTGTAAGAACTTTAATCTTTCCCATTACTTGCACTCTCCTTCCGGAACCATATATATAGCCTTCTTTGGGCACTCGTTGGCGCAGATACCACAACCCTTACAAAAATCATAAGTCGTTTCGTATTTTTTCTCAGTAGTGCATATGATTGATCTTACCGGACAGTAAGCGAAGCACATACCGCACTCAACGCACTTTTTCTTATCCATCACAGGTCTGTAAACTCTCCAGCTTCCGGTGTCCAGAATATACAGTCCATCATTACCTATTGGAGTGATGTGTCTTTGTTCAGCCATCTTTCATTCTCCTTTCCTGCTACAGTTCGATTTTACTTACTTCCTCGTAAGCTCTCTTTGCCGCCTGTTTGTTAACTGCCCCGAAGGACTTTTCAATCTCCTCGAACAACTTATCCTTGTCTATCATCTCTGTTATTTTCGCGAAAGCTCCGAGCATTGCCGTATTAGGGATATTTCTACCTATGACTTCTTCTGCAATAGCTGTAGCATCAACAATAGCCACCATCGCTGTATTTTTAGGAACATTGAGTTCTTCTACTGTCTTGTTTGTATTTATAACAATGACTCCGCCTTCCTTAAGTCCCTCGTAGGTATCCGGCAGTGATACAAGAGAATCATCCATGATTACCAGCATTTCCGGTTCATATACCTGCATCTTTCTTCTAATCTTGTCGTTAGAAAGTCTAAGATACCCGAAAACCGGCGATCCCTTTCTCTCCACTCCGAAAAACGGGATGAACTGTCCATTGATCCCTCCGGCAACAGCAACTTTGACTATAATCTGAGAAGCCTTTACCACTCCCTGCCCTCCACGACCGTGTAAACGTATTTCCTTCATCTAATACTCTCCTTTCCGTCTATGCATTATATGAACAATTTTGATTTAATAAATAAAACTATGTTTAATATAGCATAACTTCTTATGGCATAATAGTACAATAATTGTTTTATTATGTCAATCATTGTTTTATTGAATGAAGCAAAATAACCATAATTGACACACCTATTGCATTTTGTTACACTATGTAAAACAATAAACATCAAATATAGAAATCGGAGAAGAAAATGGCACAAGATAAAGATAAATACGTACTGCAATCAGTAGAAACATCTCTCCTGATACTGGATTTGTTCATTGAGAACGATGAACTTTCTGCAGCTGAGGTTGCGCGTCTTCTTGATATGAATCGCAGCAAGGCCTTCAGATTTCTTGTCACGTTGGAGAAAAGCGGGTATATCACAAAGAAAAATAATTTGAAATACAGGCTCAGTGCAAAAGTAGCAACACTTGGTAGTCTGGCTCAGGACAGGCAGGAGCTAATCAATCTAATACATCCTCACTTGTCAAATATCACAGATTTGACAGGCGAATCAACCTTAATGTCTGTACTTAAAGATTCTATTCATTCGACTTTTGTAGACAAGTGCGTAGGTTCAAGATGGCTGACTTTGGATATTGCAATCGGTCATACCCAATTTGCACACGCCAGTGCTTCAGGAAAATGTCTGCTTGCATTTTCAACAGATCAGTTTATCAACCAATATATACAAACAGTTACTTTTGTGCAATACACTGAATCGTCCATAAAAGATGCACAGGAGCTTCTCAGAGAACTTGATGAAATCAGAGAAAATGGATATGCCTCAGACAAAGAGCAAATAGATATCGGTCTTACTTGTTATGCCGTCCCAATTATCGTCACAGATGCAACAGTAGCTGCCATCTCAATCTCAGGACCGACAACACGTATGCTTCGTAACAAAGAGAAACATATTGAGTTACTAAGTGCAGCAAGAAAGAAGATAGAAAAGGCTTTGTCTTAGAAAAAATGTCACTTATGCCTAAAAAATTAAAAAAACAACCTCTTTCGAAGTTGTTTTTATATGAGTTTCTCAAACTGACCTGGTCTTTGCCCCCACACTCGCCTGCTGGGGATTTTGCTCAGGATCGCCTCACTACTGACCCTCTCGATTTTCTCGGCAGGACTTACCTCTAGGATGCGCCATGCTCACTATATCATTTTTGTACAGCTTACGTGGGTCCTTTCGCCCGCATCTGGCTTGGACTTGCAACCACAGACTTTGAGAAACACTAGTAAACAGTCTATCAGACTTTATGAAAAATGTACATAATTTATTTATCATTTTATATACAGTCTTTAAATCTCGACAATTCCAATTCTATTATACCAAAGACACTACTGCCCTACCTATGATTTGTTTTATCATAAACAGGGCAAAATTTTAATATATTCTATTTCTACATTTCCATCTCTTGAAGAGGTTTCATAGAGTTATTGAGTTCTTCAAACTCAGTTTCTATTTCTTTATGAAGATCTCGCAGTTCTGTCGCCATTTCCTCGTCGGAAAGAACAACATCAAAATAATTGATAGAACGGTTAAGTGCGTGCAAATACGTTCTTAGCTTATCTCTTCTAGTTAGCAAATCTCTTAATAACATAATTTCTGTATCCTCCTTTATTTTTCAGTATAAATACAACATCCTTTATTCTTATAATTATATCCAAATTCACATCGGCTTATCAAAATTCCAAACATAAAATTCTTTATCTTATTTTCAGGATTTAAATCTATACAAAAACAGCACAACCAAGCGATTGTACTGTTTTTATCATTCAGTTACAGCCTTATATCTATATTCGCTCCGAGATGAGGCATTACCGATCTCTCAAGCATCTTTGTAGCATCCTGCATCATTTGAATCATTTCAGAGCCTTGATTTTTCGCTGTATCCATAGAAAGTTTCATAACAGACATACTTACTTGCTGTGCTGCCTTCATTTGGCTTAAACTAATTGACAATCCCGCTATATCCATTTTCTGTCTCCTTAATTATAAAACGTAAAAATGCAATCTCACAAAAGAACCTTAACTAATTTATAGTGAGATTTCTTACAGTTGCGTTTAGATCTTCTTTCCAAGTCTCAAGAATCGGAAGAAGTTCATACTGCATAAGATCCGAAAGTAGACTATAATCCCTCATTTCCATAGCATCCACCATTTCAGTGTAGCAACCTAGCATCTCATCTTCATCTAACGAATGGTACGCCTTGGTCAATCCGGCTACATCGTAAAGCCATCTAAGCCCGTCCGCCAGATCAACCATTTTTCCTGATACCTCATCAATATTTTGTTCTCTAAAGTCCTCTATGATCGATGGAAAAGCACGCAAAACGGTGTCTAAATATTCAACTGCCGTCTCTAATGCTTCAATTGATTGTCCCTTCAATAAAATCACCTAAATTCTATTTATTTTTTTCCGTCTATATAAAACCCCTGATAGTCTTTTCCATATGATGACACTGATGAATTTCCATAGTTTTTAAACACTTTTGTTTGAGTTTTTAAATCTTTCATGTCTTCTTTGAGCTTATCCATTTCAGTCTTTGCCTTGCTTATATTGCTCTTATCCTGCCTATCTATTTCTCCGAGTAAATCCATAACCTCTTTTACCGAGTATTTGAGTTCGGCTATTTCAGGATATTCACTCGTATCAATTTCATCCAAAGAGTTGACTCCCAGATTGCGTTTGAGTTCCTGAAATTTGCTAAAAAACCCCTCGTCTATAGCATCAATCTCATTCATAATATCTTGCTTCTCTTTTATATGATCAAGCAAAGAATTTAAACTGTTTGAAGAAATATCAAGTGCCTGAAGTTTAGTCACATCATAAAGCTTTCTTAAAAAATCGCTTTTATCCTGACAAAACTTAATCAAATCATATATATTAGATTTAGTCTCCATAAATCACTGACCCTTTCGAGAAAGTGCCATAGCCTCTTTCCACGTATCTCTTAAATCGGACACTATGTCTTTAGCATCAAAAAGTGCCTGTTTATCCTTTTTGATATTTGCATCCAGCAACCTCTCATTTACAAAAGTATAAAGCTGTCTTAAATTTTTTGAAATTTCATAATCCATATTCAAGGTAATATTGAGTTCCTGAACTATGTTTTGAGCTTTTTGAATATTGAGATTTGTCTTCTCATAATTCTTCTCATCAATATAAACTTCAGCCAAATTTATAAATTTGATACACCCGTTATAGAGCATAAGTGTCAACTCTTCAGGCGTGGCAGTAGTCACCGATTGTTCTTTATACTTGATATACTGGTTATTCATAGTCAAAATATAACTACCCCCTATAGCACTAAAATCACTTTATTTTCCACCAAACTGTTGTGATAACCATGAACTTTGACTGTTCATCTGCGACATTGCCTTTTCCATAGCCGCAAACTGCTTCCAGTAACGATTCTCTATAGTTACCAGTCTTTCGTTTTCTCTGTCTATTCTTTTATTTATCTCACTGATGTCCGAATCCAGCAAGCTTTTTGAACCCTTGGTTACATAATCTATCAGGATATTCGCCTTTACCGAACGTAGCAGATTACTCTCAGAGCCCGGACCGGATTTGGAAACTATATCCTTAATTCCGCCGATCATATTGTCGTAAACTCTTAAAAACACACCTGTTTCAGCTGTTCTTGTCGCTGCAAGCTGTTTTTTAAGCACTTTGTCGGCTTCAGTATCGGTACTTGAAATAATTGTAGTATGCTCAGGAATATCCGACTCCTGAAATAAAGTATTTAATACCTTTTCAGAATCCTCCCTCAAAGCAGATTTAAGTTTACTCTCGTCAATTGTAAGCTTTCCGTTTTCCCTCCAGCTTCCTGTTGTTATCCCGAATTCAAACAAGGAGCCTGCACCGGCAACACTTTGGTACAAATCACTTCTCATCTTGTTAAGCATATTAGTTATAGTCGAATCATTTCTGAGCAGTCCGGATTTAGCTTTTTCTTCCCAAAGTTTTATATCTCCCTCACTCATATCCTTTTTCTGCTCGTCTGTAAGAGGAGGGAAATCTCTGTAAGTTTTTTCTCCAAGCTTTGCATTAAACACATCTATCAACTTATTGTACTCGTCAACGAACTCTTTAATCTTGTTGTAAGCTCCGTCAACATCAGTATCTATTTTTATAGTTTCATCTGTGGTAGTTTTAGCTTTCAAGGTAAGGTTTATACCGTTGATAGATATGTTGTTGGTTGAATATTTTATAGCATCTCCACCGTTATATCTTATCTGTGCGTCAGTACCTGCAATAGTCCTTTGTCCCCCTGAAGCTGCAGGAAGATTGTTAAAATTAAGCTTGCTTAAAAAGTCCGTAGTAGCATTGTTGTCAGCAAAAGAAATAGCTGCGCTTTCCCCTGTATTTTTTGTGCTGATAAAAAACCTGTTCGCCCCGCTGTCAAAATTCGCATTAAGCCCTGTAGCCGTCCTGATCTTCGTCGCAACGCTACTTAAAGTATCATCTCCGGAAAGGCTTATCTGCTTTCCGTTAATTTCCAGTCCGTTCGTTATAGTATCAGCGTCGAGCAATGCCGACATCTTGATATCTGCACTAAGTCCGTTTGAAGTGGAGCTTGACATACTTGCTCCTGTAGCAAGCGCATCTACAGCCAAAGTTGAAACCCCTGTAGGCGCTTTCATTGTAGCGGTCGCCGTGAATGCATTCGTATTTGAAGAAACCGCACTCTTTGCCCAAGTTACGGAGTCTATGCAGCCAGAAACCAATGCCCCTGATGATGTAGTCTTGGTAAGTTCAAGCTTTTTTCTGGTATCCAAAATGAAATTCGCCATCATCTTGTTCATAGAAGTATATTCATTTTGTTGCCACTGCTTCGCTATTTTTTTCTGTGTAAATTTGTCCACTCTGACTCTTTCGGAGTTCATCAACTGTTTTACTATATTCTCGGTATCCATACCTGATGCCAATCCGCCAAACCTGATTCCGCTTACCATCTTAATTCCTCCTTAACCTCTCTTATCCATAAAAAGTCCTGCTCTTTCCATCATAGACGCTACCATATCAAGTATCTTTTCAGGAGGAATTTCTCTTATAACTTCCTCCGTATTCGTATCTATTATCTTTACCATTATCTGCTTAGTCTTTTTATGAATACTGAATCTCAAATTGGTTTCCATTCTGGCAAGCTCTCTGTTCGTACTGTCTACTGCATCTTGAACTTGCTTTTCAGACAGGGCTTGGTCTTCATTATTCTTGCGAACCCCATCTGAAACTTCCTTAATCACAACCGGTGCTTTTTCTGCCGTTTTTTGCGGTTGCTTTACTCTAACTTCTCCGGTATACTGCATCCCTGCACTACCTATTTGCTCGATGTTCACAAGTATCCCTCCTATAAATAATTCTCTTCTCATTCTTCTCGTCCTATTATATCGGCAACTTAACGAAATAACATTATACCTTCAAAGACAATATCTTCCTGTTTGAGTAATAATTCCCCGAGTATTTACACCGTATTCTCAACGCTCTTAATAAAATCTTTTATATGCTGCATTATAAGCTCTATATCTTCATTCGTCAAATACGGGTGCATAGGCAATGAAAGCACTACATCACAAAGCTCGTTTGTAACTTCAAATTCTTCATCATCGTAATCAGTCCCTGCAAAAGCCCCTTGCCTGTGCATAGGCTTTACATAATATATCATATTCGGAATATTTTTTTCTTTCAGATAAGCACTTAGGCTGTCTCTTTGCTCTTTGTCTTTTAGCTTTATGGTATACTGTGCAAAGCTCGATATATATCCTTTAGGTATAAAAGGAGTTTCTACTATATCTTTAAGTTTTTCAGTGTAGAGTCTATATATCCTGTTTACATCTTCGATTTCATGTTCTATGAAAGCTGTCAACTTTACGTTTAAAACGGCTGCTTGAATAGTGTCAAGTCTCGAATTAAGCCCTATTCTCAGGTTATCATATTTATCTTCGCCTTTACCATGAACTTTTAGAGAACTTAAAAGTTTTGCAAGTTCATCGTCATTTGTAAAAATAGCCCCTCCATCTCCATAGCAACCTAACGGTTTAGCCGGAAAAAATGAAGTTGTTGCAGCATCTCCGAAACTGCAAGCTTTTTTCCCGTTGATACTTCCTCCAAATCCCTGAGCCGCATCTTCAAGTATTTTTAAGTCGTATTTCTTTGCTATTTTTTCTATTTCTATATGGTCTGCCGGAAGTCCGAATAAATCAACAGGGATTATAAGTTTCGCAGTGAGTTTCTTTTCTGATATAACTCTTTGTATAGCCTCTTCCAATTTTACGGGATCTATATTAAAAGTTTTTCTGTCCACATCTACAAATATAGGAGTACCTCCTATAAATGAAACTATTTCTCCTGTTGAAAAAAAAGTAAAATCCGGAACAAAAACCGCATCTCCCTCTTTTATATCCCAAGCCATCATAAGAAGTGTCATAGCCTCTGTGCCGTCAGCACAGGATATGCAGTGTTTTACCCCTACATATTCTGCAAGTCTTTGCTCTAAAGCTTTTACCTGCTTTCCCCCTATGAAGTTTGCCTCAGTTATTACTTCCTGTATTGCTTCATCAATCTGATTTTTATACCTGTTATACTGAGTCTTTAAATCCCTAAATTCCATATACGCACTTCCTTATTTATTTTCTTTAAGTAAGCCATCTTCTAATATATACTCTCTACCACAGTTATTACATTTATATCTATCTTTTAGAGGAAGTCCACACTCACATACCCAGCCTATCTGTTTAGCAGGAACTCCTGCCATAAGTGCGTAATTTGGTACATCTTTTGTAACGACTGCACCTGAAGCTATCATAGCCCAGCTTCCTACGGTATTTCCGCATACTATAGTCGCATTTGCACCTATAGACGCTCCGTACTTAACCAGAGTTTTTTTGTAACCTGCACTTCCTTTCGGATATTTGCTTCTTGGCGTCAGATCGTTTGTAAACACCATAGACGGTCCGCAAAACACATAGTCTTCCAGTTCTACTCCCTCGTAAACGGACACGTTGTTTTGAAGTTTAACTCCGTTTCCGATTTTTACATTGTTTGATATATTTACATTTTGACCCAATGAGCAGTTTTTTCCTATGCTTACACCCTTGTGTATATGACAAAAATGCCATATTTTTGTGCCGTCTCCTATGCTTACATCTTCGTCTATATAACTGCTCTCGTGTACGAAATAACTCATATTTCAAACCTGCCTTTAAAATCAAGTGTACTACATTTATCAAGCGGGAGTCTTATACTTTTCCCCTCAGATGCGGATTTGTAAATCGCAAGTACAAGCTCAAGCGCATTTTTTCCGTCTACTGCTGTGACATAAGGTTGCCTGTCATTTTTAATCGCTTCAATTACATCTTTGTATAAAGGTTTATGTCCGAATCCATAGACATTCGGAGGATTTTCATGGTATTTTTCTTTTACTTCGTCGGAGTTGTCAAGATTATCCGCAAACTGCCATTCTTCTATAAGATTTACAGACTTTCCTCCGGCTTTTACCGTACCTTTTTCTCCGAAAATATAAAGGGTTTCCTCCAAGTTCTTAGGATAAATATTAGTAGTTCCCTCTATTACTCCGTAGCTTCCGTTTGAAAACCTTATAAGCGCTATTCCTAAATCTTCCGCCTCTATGTAATTATGAATTAAATTGTCCGTCATTCCTACAACTTCCGTTATATCATCGCCCATCATCCATCTGAGAAGATCTATGTTGTGTATACACTGGTTCATAAGTGCACCTCCGTCCTGCTCCCAAGTCCCTCTCCAAGATGCCTGAGTGTAGTAATCTTCTCCTCTGTTCCATCTGATGTGGGCAGTACCATACATCAACTTTCCAAAACGTTTTTCCTCTACAGCCTCTCTGATTTTTTGAACGGACTTGTTAAATCTGTTTTGGTGGCAGGCACTTACTTTTAGATTCTTCTTCTTTGCTTTTTCCATTATCATATCAGCTTCTTCTAATGATAGAGCGATAGGTTTTTCTATTATGAGATTTGCATTAGCCTCAATACAATCTAAAGCTATCTTCCCGTGCTTTCCACTTTCTGTGCAAATAGCGATTAGCTCAGGCTTTTCTTTTTCAAGCATCTGTTTATAGTCTGTATACATCTTTGTCTTGGTCGAAAGCTTAAATTCTTTCGCTATAAAATTCATTTTCTCCTGATCAATATCACACAAAGCTACGATTTTTAACTCATTTTCAAGTGCTGCAGCTATGTGATTAGGAGAAATTCTTCCGCAGCCTATTATCGCATATTTTAAACTCATATTACTTATCTCCCGTCTTTTTTATTACTTTAGCAGGAACTCCGGCAACTACCATACCCGGCTCTACATCTTTAACTACAACACTTCCTAATCCTACCATGCTATTTCCTCCAACTGTCAATTGGTTTCTGATTGAAGATGACGGCGCTATATACGAACTCTCTTTTAATACCACACTACCTCCAATCATAGAAAGTGCTATCACATTTACATTTTTCTCAA
>JBHASY010000102.1:0-6116 GCA_041831635.1 Acetoanaerobium sp.
GAACAAGTTTAGTACATAAATAACACAGTTGAATTTTAAATGACATATCCAAAGATTTTAATTTTTATGGTATACTTTGAGAGACAAAAAATTGAGTTAAAGCCTTTATTATAGTATTCTAACTAAACTACATAAGAAAAGTAACAACAGCTGCAAAAATAACCAAAATCAGGAAATATAGATTTTAGGAGGAGTGTTATGGATAAGACAGGTATAATAGGAGCAATGGAAGAAGAGATAACTCTTGTAAAAGAACTTATGAACGATATAAAAGTTGCAGATATAGCTGGGCTTACATTTTACGAGGGGAAAATCAACGATATAGAGTTAGTGGTGGTTCGTTCAGGAATAGGAAAGGTAAATGCTGCTATGTGCACTCAGATACTCATAGATAAATTTGAGGTTAAATCCGTCATAAACATAGGAGTAGCAGGGGCTGTAGCTGATGATTTAGGGATAGGCGATATAGTATTATCTACGAATCTTATAGAGCACGATTTTGATGTTACAGCTTTCGGACATAAAAAAGGAGTTATTCCAAGAATGGAGTCCAGTGTATTTGTGGCTGATGATAAGCTGATAAATATAGCATTTGAAGCAGCGAAAGACTTGAAAGATTTATATGTGAAAAAAGGTATAGTTGTCTCCGGAGATATATTTGTATCTTCGACTGAACTTAAAGATTATCTTCAGACGGAATTTAATGCAGATTGTGCAGAGATGGAGGGTGCTGCGATAGCTCACGTGTGTATGCTAAACAAGATGCCGTTTTTAGTAATTAGAGCGATGAGCGATAAGGCAAACGGAGAAGCACCCGGTAATTTTGATGAATTTGTGCTTGAGGCGGCAAAGAATTCAAAGAAACTTATACTCAATATGCTAACTAAATAAAATGGGGGGATAAAATTGGACAAAAAAACTATATTTAGCGGTATGCAACCATCCGGGAAATTGACACTGGGAAACTATCTCGGAGCAATGAAAAATTGGGTAGCCTTACAGGATGAATATAATTGCTATTACTGTGTAGTGGATCTTCACGCTATAACAGTTCCTCAAGTTCCGAAAGATTTGAGAAAAACGACTTTAGATGTGCTTGCTCAGTATATTGCAGGGGGAATAGACCCTGAAAAAAACACTGTGTTTATTCAATCCCATGTACCTGAGCACGCTGAACTTTCTTGGATTTTAAATACCATAACCTATATAGGGGAACTAAACAGAATGACTCAGTTTAAAGAAAAGGCTCAGAAAAAAGCCGAGAATTTGAATGCAGGATTATTTACCTATCCCGTGCTTATGGCTGCCGATATTCTGCTTTATTCTACAGACCTTGTTCCTGTGGGGGAAGATCAAAAACAACATCTTGAACTTGCCAGAGATTTGGCACAGAGATTTAATTCCAGATATAGTGATACCTTTGTAGTTCCACAAGGATTTATACCCAAAGAGGGTGCGAGGATAATGAGCCTTCAGGAACCGAGTCAAAAAATGTCAAAATCAGACGAGAATCCAAATGCTACCATATATATCTTGGATTCGGCTGATGAAATAAGAAATAAAGTCAAAAGAGCAGTAACAGATTCTGTAGGAACTGTATCTTATAACGATGAGCAAAAAGGTATTAAAAATCTCATTAACATATATTCGACTTTTACCGGAGATTCTGCTCAAGACATAGTTAGTAAGTATGATGGTAAAGGCTATGGAGACTTTAAAAAAGAAACTGCTGAGGTAATAGTTGAAGGACTAAGACCTGTAAGAGAAAAATACGAGTATCTGATGCAGAACAAAGACTATTTGGAAGATATTTATGCCAAAAGTGCAGCAAAAGCAAGGAACAAGGCAGGGAAGACCTTAGACAAAGTTTATAGAAAAGTAGGATTTGTTCAGGTCAAGAGATTATAGTAAGCGAAAGGAAAAAACAGATGTACTTTACACTTATATTTATACTGATAGCAATAGATCAAGTTATAAAATGGGTTTGTAGAACAAATCTTGCAAAATTTGACTCATATCCTGTTATTGAAGGATTTTTCCATTTTACCTATGTAGAAAACAGAGGTGCGGCATTTGGAATGCTCCAAAACAAAATATGGTTTTTTGTTTTAATAACGATAGTAGTCATAGGCTATATGGTTTATTTTACCAAGAAAAACAAGAATGTAGATAAAAGGCTTAGTTTTGTTTTGAGCATCATAACAGCAGGGGCTATAGGAAATTTAATAGACAGAATATGGCTCGGATTTGTTGTGGATATGTTTGATTTTAGAGGAATTTGGAAATTTGTATTTAATTTTGCGGATATTTGTGTTGTAGTAGGCGGGATACTTCTTATCGCTTTGATTATAAAGGACAAAGAAATTCTGGAGAAATTATGATGGAGGGAAAAAGATATTTTATAGTTGACGAGGAAGAAGAGGATTTGAGACTTGACGTGTTTATATCATCACAACTTAGAGACCTGTCCAGAACTTATATACAGTCGCTTATAAAAGATAAAAAAGTAACTGTAAACGACAAGGTGGAAAAAGCCAGTTACAAGGTAGTGCAAATGGATAACATATGTATTTTAATTCCTCCAGCAAAGGAACTTGTGATAGAGGCTGAAGATATTCCGATAGAAATTTTGTATGAAGATGAAGATTTGGCTGTCGTGTATAAAGAAAGAGGAATGGTAGTGCATCCGGGAGCAGGAAATTTGAATCATACGCTTGTAAATGCACTTATGTATCATTTCAAAGGACAGTTATCATCTATAAATGGAATAATTCGCCCGGGAATAGTACATAGAATAGACAAAGATACTTCAGGACTGCTTATGATTGCCAAAAGCGACGTGGCTCACAGAGGACTTAGCGAGCAACTTAAGGCACATTCGGTTCAAAGAACATATACTTTTATATGTCACGGAAACATAAAGGAAGATGGATTTAAGATAGATGCCCCTATAGGAAGAAATCCGAAAGACAGACTTAAAATGGCTGTTGTAAGCACAGGAAAACACGCAGTAACCAATATAACCAAAATAAAATCAAACGAAAACTACTCCTATGCTATGGCAAATCTGGAAACAGGACGTACTCATCAAATCAGGGTTCATATGGCAAGTAAAGGATTTCCGCTTGTAGGAGATGCTTTATATGGACCGCATAATTCAAAGTTCAAATCTCAGGGGCAAATTCTTCACGCTAAAACTTTGGGATTTGTCCACCCTGTGAAAGATGAATTTATGCTATTTGAAAAAGAAGAACCGGAAGTCTTCAGGTCGTTTTTACAAAGGTTTTCCCTTGATTAAATTTTACTTAAAATGTTATAATTTTTAAGGGATTGAAGGAGGTGCAAAATGCAGGAAAAGGCTCTTATTATGGATGATAAGGCTATGGATAGAGCAATAACCAGGATAGGACATGAGATCATAGAAAAGAACAAAGGCGTAGAAGATGTTGCTCTGGTAGGGATTAAAACTAGAGGAGTACCTATAGCAAAGAGAATTGCAGAAAAAATTGAGAAAATCGAGAAAAAAAAAGTCACTGTAGGAGAACTTGATATCTCACTTTACAGAGATGATTTATCAGAGAAATCCGATAAGGCTGTCGTAAAAGAAACCAGTCTGGGTTTTGATGTGACAAAAAAAGTCATAGTGCTCGTAGATGATGTGCTATACACAGGAAGAACTGTAAGAGCGGCGCTGGATGCTATTATGGACGTAGGCAGACCTCTTACTATCCAACTTGCAGTTTTGATAGATAGAGGGCATAGAGAACTTCCGATAAGAGCGGATTATGTAGGGAAAAATGTTCCTACATCAAAGTCTGAAGTCATAAAGGTAAGCATAGAAGATATCGATGGTAAAAACTATGTTTCTATAGATGCGTGATCTTTTAAATCAGTTCCGGTAGGCTGAAAGGAGGAGAAAACAATACGTTTCTCCTCTAAAAAAACCACAAGGAGGGAAAATAATGTCAGAAAAAGCTGTTAAAACATCAGAAGGGACAACAGTGAATCAATTTAAAAGAATGATACTTGCAACTCAACATCTCGTAGCTATGTTCGGAGCGACCGTTTTAGTTCCTATACTTACGGGAATGAACAGTTCTGTTGCACTTATATGTGCCGGTATCGGAACCCTTATTTTTCATTTATGTACTAAGGGGAAGGTGCCGGTATTTTTAGGGTCAAGTTTTGCCTTTATACCTGTTATCATATCTGTAGGGGAAATATACGGAGACTTGAGCTACGCACAGGGTGGAATTGTGGTAGCAGGTATACTTTATGTGCTTATGTCGTTTATAGTAGCGGCAGTGGGAGTATCAGCAGTAAAAAGCTTTTTCCCATCTCAAGTCATAGGTCCTATGATAATAGTTATCGGTTTAAACTTAGTGCCTGTAGCATTTAATATGGCAGCGAATAATTTTGTTTTGGCAGGAATTACTCTTGTTACAGCTTTGCTGATAACGTTTTTTGGAAAAGGATTCTTTAGGCAATTGTCAATAATAACGGCTGTAATAGTAGGGTATCTAATATCACTGCAAATGGGGGTGGTAGATATAACACCGATTACCGAAGTGGGATGGTTTCAAGTTCCGCCGTTTACAATGCCCAAATTTGACATAGGAGCGATTTCGATAATTGCACCTGTAGTATTAGCCGTATTTATGGAGCACATAGGAGATATAACAACAAATGGAGCTGTCGTAGGACAAAATTTTCTGGAAGATCCGGGACTTAACAAAACATTGATAGGAGACGGTATTGCTACAATGGTCGCAGGATTTTTAGGTGGACCGGCAAATACTACATACGGAGAGAACACAGGAGTACTTGCCATTACAAAAAACTACGATCCGTCAATAATCAGAATAACTGCTGTGATTGCTATACTTCTTGGAACTATAGGAAAAGTAGGAGGATTTTTGCAAAGTATACCTCAAGCAGTAATGGGTGGGATATCAATTATGTTATTTAGTATGATTTCATTTATTGGGGTAAGAACTATCATAGACAGTAAAGTTAAAATGGACATAAAAAACGTAATAATTATGGTGACTATTCTGATAATAGGATTAGGTGGAAATTTTGGAATACATATTGCAATTCCCATAACAGAGCAGGTTAGTATTACGGGTCTCAGCTTGGCGGCTTTAGTAGGTGTAATTATAAATAAGGTAATTTATGCTATAGCTGAAAAGTAAATAAAGTGAAAATAGTTGCGAGTTTAATAGTAAAATAGTTGTGTTATACTTATTATAAAGAGACAAAAGTGATTTTATTATGGTATAATTTAACAAAGCTATTTATAACAAACCTGTATGTTTATTATAAATGGCAATTGTGGCATTTAAAATATTTTTTGAAAGGAGACTTTATTATGAACACGCAATTTTTCAAAAAGCTTCTTGTTTCGACGGTTATCTTGTTTTCGCTTATGTTAATTGGCACAGGTTCTGCTTTTGCGTACAGTAATTTTGACATTACGGAAATTCATTTAACTCACGATTATGGTGAAGGAGGAGTAGAGTATCAAACTATTCCGGTCTCAGGATCTTATTCGGTTGATTTAAAGCGATATGTAAGGCCGAAAAATGGATATGAAGTAGATAGATATAATCCTTCTGAGACATTTACAAGTGAAAGTTATGGAGATAATGTTGCGACTATATACTATAAGAAAGTAGAGCAGACGCCACCTGTTCCGACTCCGACACCAACGCCAACTCCGACACCAACACCAACTCCGACACCAACACCAACTCCGACACCAAACCCACCTACAAATAAAAAGGCATATATATATATATATTATCGCAGCGTAGCAGGTCATGATGTATATGCAAGCCAGACTGTTGAAGGGGTAGAGGGAGAGGAGTTAGATCTTAACCAATATGTAAAAACTATTACCACTATGACTCACGTAGGATTTAATCCTGAGTCAGGGAAGGTAACTTTTAACGGCCAAAGACGTCTACAAGGTATTATCTTATACGAGAAAAATGAAACGCTAAAGAAGCAAGGAAAACCTGTAGACCCGAATACTGACAACTCTTCTAACTCTACAAGTAATCAAAATAACAATACAAACAATCAAAATCAAACGAACAGCACTAATAATAATC
>JBHASY010000103.1:0-50747 GCA_041831635.1 Acetoanaerobium sp.
GAACAGATTCATTCACAGCTGGAGATATTTTTTGAAGAAAGGTTATCCGAGTTATAATCCGTATTCCGGTCTGTCAGGGCTGGCCGAGCCAGCCCTGCTTGAGATGTCCGGAAACTGAATTATAATATAAACAAGGGCAGAACCTGTTGAAATCAGGCTCTGCCTACAGTAACTAATAACACATCTTATATCAGTTTTTCATCTTTACACAAAACTTGAAACGGTCTCCAATATTAGAATTTAGCTTAAAATTTTCATTCATAATTAAGATTTTGTATCGAATTTTTTAGAAATTTTCTTTCCTAAAACAATGGAGCCTACTGTCAGCAAAATTACTAATACGATTGAAATAACAAATTCAGGAGATTTTACATCAAGTATTTTATCTCCTACGTTTAGAAAAATTACAGTTCCCGGTAAAATACCTATAAATGTAGCTGTAGTATACTGAATAAAACCTATTTCAGCCAGTCCTGAAGCATAATTTATTACATTGTAAGGCATGGCAGGAATAAGTCTGCAAATAAAAACTATCAAAAAACTGTTTCTGCTGTCGGAGGTCATAAATTTATCCCACCATGATTTTGGCATTTTTTGTTTAAGATAGTTTCTCACTGTGTCTTTAGAAAGTGTTTTTGCTATATAATACATCACACTGCTGTTTATCATAGCACCTATAATCGTATATAAACTTCCTTCCAAAAGTCCGAATGAAAGTCCTCCTGCCAGTGCAAGCACAGGTACGGGAAAGAAAAATATCGGAAGTACCACCCATACTGCTATATACGCTAACGGAGCAAGAGAGCCGAAACCGTTAACCCAATCTCGTATATAGGTTGCAGTTATATCTCGAAGAAAATAGTTGTAAATAAAAACTAAAAGTAGCAAAGTGGCCGGAATAAGTATCTTTTTTCTCATTTTTATCATATATGCTCCCTCAAGAAATTATTTTGAATAATATGATCATATGCTCTCAAAATATTATTTTTAATTTTATCTGAAAAATAGAGTATTAACAGTTTTTAAACTATACTATATAAATTAAATAAACATAAATTATTTATGAAAAAATTTACCTGATGTAAATACATCAGGCAGATTTTTTTCTAATTAGCTTCATCGACAATTTTTTTTGCATTTTGTTTATCGTTGTATATTTTTTTCGCTATCCCTATCATAATAGACAGTGCAAACAACACCATTAGTCCTACAAATAATTTCTGTGCACCACCTGTAAGTGCTCCACCTACATAGGAATAAACTATGGTAGCTGGAAGCTGTCCTATTCCTGTAGCGATAAAGAACGACCAAAAACTCATCTTGGTAAGACCTGCTCCATAACTCACAAAATCAAAAGAAACAAAGGGAAGTAATCTACACACTAAAATCGCAGACCTTCCATATCTTTCAAAAAACACGTCTACACTCTCAATAGCACCCTTGCCGGTAAGTTTTTCTACCACATCTCTTCCCAGCACTCTGGCAATAAAGAAGCATAGCGTAGCCCCTGCCATAGCAGATGACCAAGATAAAATAGCTCCTTGCCACCATCCGAATATCGCAGCATTTGACAAGGTAATTAAAAATGCAGGAATAGGTGCTGCAATAGACTGAAGAACCATAAGCATGAACGAAACTACCGCTGCCAGACTTCCAAATGACCTTAAATAGTCGATCACTTTTTGAGTGTCTAAGCCTGAAATAGTTGCAAATGCTTCATTAAGTCCCATCCTCAGTGACTCTATCATAAAATAGCAAATCATAAAAATAACAAAGCTCACTAAAATTATAATTCTGCCTAATCTTCTATTTTTCCTAATTCTCTCAAGCTCTGCTTTATCTACATCGTTATAAAGTTCTTTAGTGTTTAGATTGTTTTTATCTGTTTTTCCATCTTCTACTTTTATTTCTTCTTGATTTTTCATACAATTCCTCCGGTATCTATGAATAACTGAGATATTTCAATATTGTTTTTCTATGTCGGTCTACTAAGACTACCATTTAAGTGTATATTTTGTAAACTATTTTACTATTTTAATCTATTTATATTTTCTATATAAATCATTTAACTTTTCAATATATGATATGCCTCTCTCATCCTTTGACCTGCTGTAAATAAAATTGCCAAAAAATAAACTGTTGTTATGATAACGATATGATTAGAAAAAATCATCATAAGCGAGGACATTATAAACCCCTCCGTCCTCTCAGCAAGCCCCGCTTGATAATAAAATGCTTTATTGTTTTTTGTATTTCTACTAAGTGCTCCTACAGTTAAAAATACTGTCATAGAAATAATAATAGAACCTGTAAGGAGTATAAGAACCAGTCTTGCATTCGGATATAATACGGATAGCGAAATAATAACCGATAATTCCACTATTCTATCAAAAGTTATATCCATAAGAGCTCCCCACGAAGAACTCGTTCCTGTTTTTCTGGCTATAGCTCCATCTACCGCATCAAATAACCCTGATACCCAAAGCACAGCAGTTGCAATTACAGGGTGCCCTACAAAAAGCCAAACTCCACTTGACACTCCAAGTATAAATGCCAGAACAGTTACCTGATTTGCAGAGATATTTTTATTTATAAAAGTATTTGCAACACCATCTATTATAGGATCTATATATTTTCTTGCGTGAGTATCCAGCATAATTTACTCCTTGACTTCGTATATCAAAAGTTTTTCTTCCAAAAATCTTATTCCCGTTTCCTTTTCACTGCTAATCTTACAACTACTGTCCACTACTGTTTTTATAATAGTATCTTCTATTTCTAATTCAAGATATTTTTTCTCTCCTGCAAATTTTTCTCTGATTATTTTTGCTTTTACAGTAGACAAATCATCTAATACTACAGCCTCCGGTCTTATAACAATACTGACTTCCTTATCTATAAAATTTGATTTAATTTTCATTGAGAATAAATCTATAATATCTCCCTCAGAACGGCTTTTAACTAAACTATAACTGCTTATAATCCTTGCAACATTCAGAGTTTTAGGATTTTCATAAACTTCTAGACTACTGCCTATTTGTTCTATTTTTCCATCTATCATCACAGCTATTTTATCAGAATACATCATAGCCTCTTCTTTTTCGTGAGTTACCATTATCGTAGTAATATTCAGCTTTCTTTGTATATTCATAACTAAATCTCTCACGCTTTCTTTTAGATTTGAGTCTAAATTAGAAAACGGCTCATCTAACAACAAGACTTTAGGCTCTATTGCAAGTGCTCTGGCCAGAGCAACTCTTTGCTTTTGTCCACCGGAAAGTTCGTGAGGATATCTTTTGTTATATCCATCTAAAGAAACCAAACTCAGCATCTCGTCTACCTTTGATTTTATTTCATTCTTAGATTTCCCTGTCATCTTAAGACCAAATCCCACGTTCTTTTCCACATTCATATGAGGAAATAAAACATAGTCCTGAAACACGATAACTGCCTTTCTTTTTTCTATCGGAAGTTCATTTACTCTCTCATCTCCGATATAAATATCTCCACTGTCAGGCGAAAGTATACCGGATATAAGTTTTAGAGTCGTGGTTTTTCCACATCCTGATTGTCCAAGTAAAGAAACAACTTCTCCTTGCCCTACTTCTAAATTTATATCTTTGATAATCTTAGTATGTCCAAAGCTTTTGTATATGTTTTTTAATACTATTTTAGACATATTTATACTCCTTTAATTTCCCTCTGTACATACTGTACGTAAGCTTTTCTATTAAAAAAAGTCCTAACAAGTTGACACACAAAAATACACTGCCGTAAACGCAACCCATAGTCCTGTCTCCGCTTTCTATATATGGAAACATAAGCATAGTAAAGGTTATGATTTTCCCTCCGCCTATAAGTACATTTACAAAATATTGACTAAGAGAAACTATAAATGAAATACTAAGAGCAGTTATTATTGCCGGAAATATCATCGGAAGAGTGATATGTATAAAGGTCTGAACAGTACTTGCTCCCAGCACTCTCGCCTGATAATCCATCTTATCTCCTATTATTTCAAATACATTTTTTAATATCCAATAAGCATACGGAATACAAGGAAGAATATTTATAAGTATCAATCCTGCAAGAGTTCCTCCAAGTTTCAATCTCAAAAAATGTATATGAACACCCATAGCTATAACTACCATAGGAACAATGGCAGGTGTAAATATCAGCATTTCTATTTGCTTTTTAAATTTAAACTCGTAATGTGCCATTGCTTTAGCCGCCGGAATAGCAATACCTACAGTTAAAATAGAAGTGATAAAAGAAATATACATACTTATATATATAATTTTTAAGTTTTTTTCTCTTGCAGTAAATAAATAACTCCATCCTCTAAGTCCGTAATTTGTAGGCATAAGATAAGGCCACTGCCACCTGTTTGCAAAACTCCATATTATAACCAGTATAAGAGGCAATATTATCGACAAAACCATAATATAGACTATTATTTTGTATCTTAAACTATCAACTTTCACAGCACTAAACCCTTTCTAACAATTTTCTTCACAGTGTCTATGTTCAACCCTATAAAGATAATTTTATACACAAACATATACAATCTCATAAGAAGTATCATAAAATTATTTTGTACTTGGTTTTGACATCAGCCTAAAATAAACATATACAAGCCCCAGTCCTATAGTTGCAATTAGAAAATTTATAGCCATAGCATATGGTCTGTTGCTAAGCATAGGATTTGCATACTCTATATAGGCTTTTACAGGCAGTGCTTTAGGATAGGTCGCCCCTAAGAGCATAGGTACTTCGTATGCTCCGAATGAAAATGCAAGTACGAGAATAAAAGAAGATAATATCGACGGAATAATAAGCGGAATTACCACATATATCATAGCCTGAAAATTACTTGCTCCCAGATTTCTCGCTGTATCAGAGAGCTTTGTGCTTAATTTTGAAAGTACATTATAAGTTATAAATGCTATAAATGGCAGTTCTTTCCATATATATGCCAATATAACCCCGAATCCGCTTTTTAAATAAAGAATTTTAGGAAACATCTCAAAAGACTCGATTACTCCCAGATGAAATAAAACTCTTGCAAGAATACCTGTCTGAGCAAAAACATTATGCACCAGAAGTACGGACAAAATAGGCGGAACTATTATTGGAATACTTAAAAATTTAGAAAACCGCTCTCCTTTATCTTTCAGTCTGTACATAGCTATAGCAAGAATAACTCCCCCTAAAGTAGACACCGATGCAGATATAAAAGATGTTCGTATGGAAAAAACAAGGGATTCAATCAATCCCTTGTCTGATAGCAGTTTCATATAGTTATCTAATGTAAATTCATTTAAACCCATAGCCCCAAAATATCCTACACTTTGAGCAAAGGTAGTTATAACACCCAGTCCCAAAATGCCGACTAAAATAAGTAGCACAGGAACAAGCATAAAATACGGTTTTAAGAACGTTTTCACATTAGTTCTCCGCTGCTACTGTATCCATCCAGATTTGCTCGATGATCGGAACAAGTTTTGCAGGGATTTCAGGCATTCTTTTGCTCATAAGTTCAGCTTGAGGAATAGTAGCTTCTCCAAGCGGGATATCATCAAATATTTTCTTTTCCTCAGCAGACAGCTTGCTGTTGTCAAGTACAGGAAGGTCTGCCCAGCCTGTAGGGTCGTATTTACTGGCTTGAGCCTCAACTGATATTATTTCATTTATAACTATTTTTGCAGCCTCTACATTCGGAGCATTAAAAGGTATAGCAACAAAGTGAGTATTTCCTATACTTCCTTTGTCAAATATAAAAGTTTTAGTAGTATCGGGAAACTCCCCTTTTGCTATTCTGGATGAAGCTGAGTTCGGATTATAGTCCATAGTCATAAATACCTCTGTGTCAGAATACATATTGTCAAGTATAGGAAGTGATGCAGGGTATGTTTTTCCCTCATTCCATAGGTAAGGCTTTAACTCGTTAAGATAGTCTATAGCCGGCATAATAGCTGTCTTTATGGTATCATAATCTGCTTCCATAGTCATAAGTTCTTCATATCCAACTATATCGTAGATGATATTTCTTACAAAAACACTCCCCGTAAAATCAGGTGGTGCAGGATAGGTAAATTTTCCGGGATTTTTCTTAGCCATTTCTAATAACTCTTTGTGATCTCTTGGAACCTCAGATAAAAGAGCTGAATTATAAACCATAACAAACTGAGCTTTTCCAAAAGGCACTTCATAACCCTCTGTAGGAACTCCGAAGTCATACTTTACATCCGGAGAGTCTGCATCTACGTACTTTTTAAAATTCTCAAGTTCTCCTGCAAACGGTCCGAATAAAAGCCCGTTTTCTTTGGCAGTTTCAAAATTTTCTCCGTTAATCCAAATTATGTCCATATTTCCTTTGTCAGTTCCCGCTTGTTTTTCATTTAGCAGTACATTTATTGCATCTTCAGGATTCATAGGCACTCTTTCAAGTTTGATGTTGTACTTTTCTAAAACTGTCTTTCCAAGATATTCGTCCATCCAGGTGTTTGCTACCTCACTTCCTCCCCAAGCATACAAAGTTACCGTAGTTTGCTCGGTTGAAGCAGCAGGTTCGGTAACATCTTCACTTGTAGCTTGTTTTCCTGAGCAAGCCGACAAGACAATCATAGACAAAATAAGTAAAATTGCCAGAAGTTTTTTCTTCATAAATACCTCCTAATAATTTTTTGTTTAATTGTATTTTTAATTAAAAACTTGACATAAAAATTTTTGCCAAGGATCATTGTATCATAAATTTTTAGCTGTTTTAGCTAAAAATCTGTTCTTCCATTTAGCAAAGGTAGTTTGGTTTTCTTGCTTTACTTTAGAAAAATCATCTGAAAAAATCAAATCTAAAATATGCAAAGCCTTACTTGAACCCCGTCTCATAGACTCTACACATTCCTGACAGTAAGTAAGTATATAATCTGCATCTTTTTCTTTAGCCCTTCGTTTCATATGAGCCTTTGCTATATCGCCTTGGGTTATAGCTACCATTCCTCCCGCTCCACAACATAAAGTCTTGTCCTTTTTATATTTCATTTCTTCAATTTCCAGCCCTAAATCAGAAATTATATTT
Source organism: Acetoanaerobium sp. (assembly GCA_041831635.1). Lineage (GTDB taxonomy): Bacteria > Bacillota > Clostridia > Peptostreptococcales > Filifactoraceae > Acetoanaerobium. The sequence continues at coordinate 7,079 of JBHASY010000103.1, forward strand.
CTAACGGCTGTATGAATTTCATCTACACTTCTTGTAGGGCAAGGGTCGTGAAGTACAAATCCGAGTTTTGATGCATTATTTGTATTTTTGTCTGAATTTGCCTTGTATTTGCCCTTAACTTTTTCAGGAATTCCAAATTTATCAATATATTCCCAGAGAGACATCACTCTCAGATCAGGACTGTTCTTCGATATAGTCATATAGCAGTTTTGACAGCCTGTTATTACCCTTTTAACATTATTTCGTCTAAATTCTTCATCTATTTTATTGTATCTTTTTTCAAACTCGGCATCTCTTCCAAGCATCTTTGTAGGTTTTGCACAGCAAATGTTATAGTATCCTGTGCCCTTTGTGATTTTTCTTATATAAGAATATACTTTCATAACTAAGTCAGGACTGTAAGCTTGAAGAGCACAGCCCGGAAAAAACACTGTGTCGGAGTATAAATTTTGAATATTTTTAGAAAATAATCCCGTAAAACTCATCTTTTGGTGTATATCTACATTTCCTGTATTTAAATCCTTTGGCAGCTTTCCATTTGTCTGATTTACCGTGTCTTTTCTAAACTCCATAAACAAATTTTTCAAATCTACACCTACAGGGCACACTTTAGTGCAATATCCGCACTGCATACAGGAGTAAGGAAGTTTATAATCAAATTCTTTTTCATCTAATAGACTTTTAAGAAGTGTTTTTGGAGAGTCGCAGTATCTGTCGAGCATAGGGCAACCTTTCATACAAGCCTTGCACCCTATACATTTTTGTTCTTGTTCTAATAGTTCAACTGTTTGCTTACTTGTAATCATAACCTTCCCCACACAATTATTTATTTCTATACTGTTCAAGGACATTATAACATAACAAAAAAAATAGACTACATATCTATAGTCTATTATCTATTCATTTTTTTTATAATAGTTATTATCATTTTGTATATAGCGGCCTATATCGTGAATATTTCTATCAGAAAAATATTTAATAATCAGGTTCTTATCTGTTAAATTTTGCTATATAATATAACGTGTGAGTTATCATTTAAAATTACAATATTTTTATAAAATTTTTTTATACGATTTATCATAAAATTACATATATGGAGGTAATTTAATGACGGATATATTATTACTTTTAGGAGGTTTACTGATCATAAGTGTGCTTTCAAGCAGATTACTATATAAATTTGGTATTCCTACACTTCTTATTTTCATAAGTCTGGGTATGCTTTTAGGTTCAGATGGCCCCGGTGGAATTTATTTTGCTAACTATGACCTTGCTCAGAATTTATCAACTTTGTGCTTAGTGTTCATAATGTTTTACGGAGGCTTCGGTTTTAATTGGAAAACAGGCAAACCTGTAGCATCTCAATCTATTTTTCTTGCCACCTTCGGCGTTGTTATTACTGCACTTTTAGTTGGATCATTTGCTTCTATCATTTTTGAAATATCATTACTCGAAGGAATGTTGCTTGGGGCTGTAATCTCATCTACCGATGCTGCTTCCGTGTTTTCTATTTTACGTTCAAAAAACCTCAACTTAAAAGGCGGACTTGCTTCTATGCTTGAAATGGAAAGCGGTAGCAATGACCCTATGTCCTATATGCTTACGATTATAGTTATTACACTTATTAAAAGCAGTGAACCTGTTTCTGTTGCTGAACTGTTGTTAAACCAAATATTTTTCGGACTTGCTCTAGGTGCTGCTATTTCCATAGTTTCAGTATATATTTTTAATACGGTTAAGATTTCAATAGATGGGCTATATCCTATATTTACAGTAGGTGTAGTTCTTGCAGGTTATTCTGCCACTGAACTTCTTTCAGGAAACGGTCTTTTATGCGTTTATGTTATTGGAATAATAATGGGAAACAGTACCCTTATTCACAAAAGAAGCTTGGTACATTTTTTTGATGGCCTTTCTTGGCTAATGCAGATCATCTTATTTTTTACATTAGGTCTTTTGGTTTTTCCATCTCAACTCCCACCTGTTATTTTTCAGGGATTTTGGGTTTCAGTATTCCTTGTTTTAGTAGCAAGACCTATTGCCGTATTTATCGTTTTATCTCTATTTAAAGTTCCAATTAAACAGCAACTCCTGGTTTCGTGGGTAGGGCTGCGCGGAGCTGCTTCTATCGTATTTGCAACCTATGCTCTTACCAGTAACCTCCCTTTTGCAAGTACTGTTTTTAATATGGTATTTTTCATATGTTTGATTTCCATATTATTTCAAGGCACCCTCATACCTTTCGTTGCAAAAAAATTGGACTTAGTAGAGGAAAACATCTCTGTGTATAAAACCTTTAATGACTACCAAGACGAGATTTACACTAAATTGATAGAATATAAAATTGAAAGTAATCATCCTTGGGCAGGTAAAACTGTAATGGAAGCAAATATCCCCGAAGATATACTTGTAGTTTTAATAAAGAGAAATAAAAATGTAATAACTCCAAAGGGATTTACCGAAATTTTAGCCGGAGACATTATGGTTTTAAGTAGCAATACTTTTGAAAGTCTTCCAATGTAGTAAAATTTTTAGTGTGCTTTTTTGATACTATTAAAATATGCACCTTTCTTCAAAAGTTGCAACAGCAGTTTAAAAATTGAAGAATGGTGCATATTTTTAAATATTAAAAAATGTATTGATTTAGGTTTAAAACACATTAAGTTTAAAACTCGGTTCGGCATAACCTATTATTTCTTTTTTGTTGTTATAATTAGGTATCTTAGTGAACTTTTCAAGACTTTCAAGTTCTTTTGATTCTAAAACATCCATATCTTTTAAACATTTCATTACAGCAGGATTTATAGCTCTAGTTACATCTCCGTCTTCTATTTTAACTGCAAGTCCTATATTCCTGCCTTTTATCCCCAGACAATAAATCCCTTCGGCACCCAGTTTTCCAACCAGCTTCCCATTTGTTTGCTTTATGAGTTCAGTACAAAAACCGTCTGTTCCGGACACCATTTCAGGAGCATTGTTCATTGCCCTAAAAATCCTTTCACAAGCCGACTTATATTCAGGCGGTAAATTTTCAGGATTTGTTAACTTTGCAAACCCAAGTGCCATATTGTATATAGGCATTGCATGCACAGGAACTGTACAGCCATCAACTCCTATGCTGATTTTCTCAGGTTCAAGTTCACACATATATGCAAGAACATTTAAAATATCTTTTTGAACTTCATGCTCAAATTTTGTATAGTTTTTTATACTATATCCTTTTGAAAGACATGAAGCAAGCATTCCACAGTGTTTTCCTGAACAATCGTTGTTTGCCTGAGTGAGGATATGCTTTTCTCTTAACTGTACTTCATAGTATTTAGGGCTTAAAGAATAAATGCTGCCACAATCTAAATCATCAAGAGTAAGATCCATTTTATGAAGCATCGAGTCAATTGCTTTCAAATGAAAATCCTCACAGTAGTGAGAGGCACACATAATAGAAATTTCCTTATCCTCAAATTTATATCTGTCTACTGCTCCGCTTAAAAATACATTTATAGTTTGGAGCGGTTTTGCTGATGATCTGAGATAAGTGATTTTATATGGATCCCCTATCTGATATAAAATTTTCCCTGTGTTGTCTACAGCAACTGCATCTCCTCTGTGTATTGACTCTACTAAAGATCCTCTCGTAACATTTATTAAAACCTCAGACATAAAACAACCTCCTGAAATAATAATTTCAATTAAAATTTATTACTATTTACTGTTTAATCATAATTTTTAGAATAACTTAAAAATCGACTCCTAATAACAATACTTCGTAGTATTATCAAATGCTCCTTTTAATAATAATTTCTTAAATTATTTAAAGTCACATTACTATTATATCAGATGTCAAAAAAATATTTTATATTAGTCTGAAAATTTTAATCACAAAAACATAGATTTATAATACAGATAAAAAAGAAAAGCTATTGACTTTTATGTCAGTGCTTTTCCTTTTTTATTAACTTTATATAGAAAACTCTGTTTTTTATGATGCATTTTTATCTGCTGTATAATTTCCTAGCAGTTTAAAATAAGTACTGCCATTTTTGATTTGTTCTATACTTCTAACTATATTCATATCATTTAAACTTCCTTCAAAATCTATATAAAACATATACTCCCAAGGTCTGTTTTTTATAGGTCTGGATTCTATTTTTAACATATTTACATTGTTTACATGAAAACTTTCCAGAACTTTATAAAGTTCTCCCACTCTATGTTTTATTGAAAACATAACACTAATCTTACTTGTATCTACATATTCCAGAGCTTTTCTGGAAATTATCACAAATCTTGTGTAATTATTTTCATTGTCATTGATATCTTTTTCTATTATGTCAAGATTGTATAGTTTTGCAGCTTTTTCACTAGCTATGGCTGCTTTGGTAAAGTCTTTTGATAGTGCTACTATCTTTGCACTATATGCAGTATTATGATAAGGAATAAGTCTCCATTCCTGATGCTTTTTTAAAAAAGAGCTGGATTGCTCGAAACCTTGAGAATGAGAATAAATTTCTTTTATATCATCAATAGATGCCCCTTTTAGTCCTACTAAATTTTGTTTTATTCTGAGACATTTTTCTCCTACTATATAAAAACCATATTCTCCTATTAAATCATATACCGAACTTATACTACCTGTTGAAGAATTTTCTATAGGAAGTACCCCGTAGTCTATTTCTCTGTTTAGTAAACCTTTAAATACATCTTCAAAACTCATATAATCTTTAAATTCAGAGTCTGTCTCAAAATATTCTATAGCCGCTTGATGCCCGAACGAGCCTTCCACTCCTTGAAATCCAATTTTTATATTTTTCGTATCTGTTTTAAGAATTTTTTTTTGCTGAATTCTTCTGCTCATTTCCATAAGCTTTTTTATAACTTCTTTCAGTTCGTCAGTGTACTCCTTGTTATAGAGTTCATTTACAGCTGATTTTAACACCTCTTCTTCTCTTGAAGTATTTAGTATTTCAAGATTATTTTCCATCTTATACTGAGCTATTTTCTCTGCTGTCTCCATTCGTTTTTCAAATAATCTTACTATGTTTTTGTCAATATCATCTATTATATCCCTAAGTCGGTCAACTTTGCTCACTTACATCTCCTCCAAGCATTTTAAAATCTTGCCAGAAGTTAGGGTATGACTTTTCTACAGCTGAAGCTCCGTCTATTATGACAGTTTCCTCACATCTTATAGAGGCTACTGCCATAGCCATAGCTATTCTATGATCATTCCAACTATCCACCCTTGCCCCCTTTAGCTTTGAAACTCCTTTTATTATAAGGGTGTCTCCCTCCTCTTTTATATCTGCACCCAGCTTATTCAATTCTGTTTTTGTTGCAGTTAATCTGTCCGACTCTTTAATTCTGAGCCTTGCTCCATTTTTTACTACGGTCGTTCCCTCGCTCACGCAAGCAAGCACTGACAAAACCGGTATGATATCAGGTATCTGGGAAGCATCTATTATAGTATTGTGTGTACTGCTCTTACTTGCTACAAATGCTTCATTTTCGTAAGATATGTCTCCACCCATAGTTTTTATAATTTCTACTACTTCTTTATCTGCTTGAAGCGAAGAAGGTTTTAAGTCACAACTTTCTATTTTCCCACCCAGACAACCTGCAACTAACCAAAATGCAGCCTGAGAAAAATCTCCCTCTACTCTGTAATCACAAGCTTTATATCTTTGTTTTCCTTTTATGTTAAACACTTTATAGTTGTCGTTTTCTATATTTATTCCAAAACTTATAAGTACAGAAATAGTTAAGTCTATATACCCCTTTGATTCAAGTTCTCCTGTTATTGTAATTTTGGAATCTTCATCCAGAAGAGGAAGTATAAACATCAACCCTGTTATAAACTGAGAACTCACATCTCCTCTCATTTCAAAAGTTCCTGAATTTAACTTTCCATTTACTCTAAGGGGGAGTTTATCATCTTCAGTTTTGTAGTTTATTCCTTGCTCTTCAAATATTTTGTAATATACATCCAGAGGTCTTTCAACTAATTTCCCTCTTCCTGTAAAGCTTACCTCCGTTCCACACATCATAGCTATAGGAATAATAAATCTAAGCGTAGATCCTGATTCATTACAATCTATAGGAGATAAAGGAGATTTAAAACTTTCTATTCCTTTAATTATAAGCCTCACTCTTGAATTTTCAGTTTTTTCCTCTATTATCTCTGCACCTAGCTGTCTCATAGCCTCACAGGTAGCCTGTATGTCTTTTGACATTATTACGTTGCTAATTACACTTTCCCCGGCAGAAAGTGAAGCAGCTATTACAGCCCTATGGCTTACGCTTTTTGACGGTGGTATTGAAATTTTGCCATTTAATTCTTTCGGCTCTATTTTTATTTGACTCAAACTATCTCTCTCCTTTTATTCCCTGCCTGCTCCATAATATATTCAAGTTCTTTTACATCTGATGATATTATAGCTTTTCTTAGTTTTTCCATTTTTCTTTCCATAAGCTTTATCTGATTACTTAAATTTTCCTTGTTGCTTATGAAAAGCTGTGCCCATAATCTACTGTTTATTTGAGCTACTCTTGTAGCGTCTTTAAAACTGGGACCTAGAAGTTTTCCTATCTCATCAGTATTGCACATATCCATAAGAGCCAGAGCAGTGATATGAGGCATATGGCTTGCAAGTGTCATAACCTCATCGTGCTTACTTGGATTTATCTCAGATATGCATTTGCAACCGAGTATTTTGGCAAAATCTTTTATTTTATTTATAGCCTCAAAGCTACTGGTTTCTGTAGGTGTTATTATATAATTTGCATTTATAAACATATTCGGGTCTGCATAGTCTATTCCTTTTAAATGACTTCCCGCCATAGGATGCCCCCCTACAAACTCCAAATCTGTTCTAAGACACTTGTTAATTTCATTTATCAAATCCAACTTTATCCCTGAAACATCTGTTATTACAGCTTTGTATTTAAAATCTTTCATATGTTTTTTTATAAACTCTGCTGTTTCTTTAGGATATAAACACACGATTACAATTTCTGCCAAAGGTAAAACTTTTTCAGGATTAGTATCTCCTAAACTTATAAAGCCTTTATTTACTGCATCTTCGATTGTCTTGTCGTTTTTATCTATTCCTATAATATTTTCAAATCCATTTTTTTTAAGTGCTCCTGCTATCGAGCCACCTATAAGCCCAAGCCCTACTACTGCAACCCCTTGATTTTTGCTTATAAAAAAGTCTGATTTATCCATTTCTAAAATGAAACTGCTTTCTTTTCTATTGCTACCAATTGATTTATGCTATGCATTAAGTCTGTGAATTGCAGTGGGGTTATTGACTGCTGTCCATCACATTTTGCATTAGCCGGGTCGTTATGAACTTCTATCATAAGTCCATCTGCCCCTACTGCTATAGCTGCCTTTGATAAAGGTTCTACCATCCACGCAAGTCCTGCAGCGTGGCTTGGATCTACTATTACAGGAAGATGGCTTAATTTTTTTATAGCAGGAATTGCACTCAAATCTAAAGTGTTTCTAGTGTAATTTTCAAAAGTTCTTATTCCTCTTTCGCATAAAATCACATTTTCATTTCCCTCTGACATAATGTATTCTGCCGCCATTATGAATTCTTCTATGCTGGATGACATTCCTCTTTTTAGAAGAACTGGAATTTTGCTTTTTCCTACCTCTTTCAGAAGTTCGAAGTTCTGCATATTTCTAGCTCCTACCTGCATTACATCAACGTGTTCTTCAAACATATCTAAGTGAGATGTTGACATAATTTCAGTTACTATCGGAAGTCCTGTCTCTTTTTTTGCTTCCACTAATAATTTTAACCCGTCTTCTCCAAGTCCTTGAAAACTGTATGGAGAAGTTCTAGGCTTAAATGCTCCGCCTCTTAAAAAACCGGCTCCTGATGCTTTTACATCTTTCGCAATAGATACTATTTGTTCCTTGCTTTCTACTGAGCATGGACCTGCTATTATTCCTATATGTCCACAACCTATTTTTCTTCCTGATACTTCTACTACACTTCCCTCCGGTTTTATTATTCTATTAGCTTTTTTAAATGGTTCTTGGATATTTACCACTTTTTCAACATTTCTGTTTGCACTTATAAGGTCTTTATCTATTTTGCTTGTATCTCCTACAAGACCTATTATATGACGGCTTTTTCCCATAACTTCATGCACCCCGCATCCTAAACTTGTCATTTTTGTTTTTATTTTTTCAATTTCTTCTTTTGCTATACCTGATTTTAATATGATTACCATTTTCATCTCTCCTAAATTTTATTTTTTTCAATTAAAAAAGGTCCCACCGAAAATTTTCAATGAGACCCTAGATTCACAAAGTGTTTTTATTAACTACTCCTGTATTTTTATAATATTAACGCTAAAAACCAGGCTGATAATATACCGAATATCTCATTGGATTTTTATATGATTTTTTGAATGCAAAATAACCTGCGCTAAAATAATAGCCCAAGCTAAAAAAGTTAAAATAAAATTTGCTATTTGCATTCATCATATTTCCAACAAGACTTTTCATTTTTATATCCTTTCTGGATGACATTATCTTCATCCGAATATTTATACAACGTTAAGTATTGTGACTTATTTTACCACGATTTTAAAATATGTCAACATATAAAATTGAATTTTTTTTATTTTTTGTCAAAATACTTTAAAATTGTTAAATAAAAAAGCTATTGCTATGACTTTTAAATCACACAACAGCTTTTTATAATTTTTTCTATTTATTATTTCCCGAACAGTCCAAGTAACATTCCTCCGTACTGTACAAATACAGGTGCAAATACGAGAGAAACTATAGTCATAAGTTTAATTAAGATATTGATAGACGGTCCTGATGTATCTTTGAACGGATCCCCTACTGTATCCCCCACAACTGCTGCCTTATGAGCATCTGAACCTTTTCCGCCATGAACACCTGACTCAATGTATTTTTTAGCATTGTCCCAAGCTCCACCGGCATTTGCCATCATAATAGCCATAAGAACACCTGTTACAAGTGAGCCTCCAAGAAGTCCGCCCAGTGCTTCCGTTCCAAGTAAAAGTCCTACAGCAAGCGGAGACAATACAGCCATTATTCCCGGAACTATCATTTGTCTAAGAGCAGCTGCTGTAGATATATCTACGCATTTTGCATAATCCGGTTTGCCTGTTCCTTCCATAATTCCCGGAATAGTTCTAAACTGTCTTCTAACTTCTTCTATCATATCAAACGCAGCTTTTCCCACTGCTTCCATAGTCATGGCTGAGAAAAGGAAAGGTAGCATTCCACCTATAAACATTCCCGCAATAACCTCCGGATTTGTTAAACTGATTGATGTAAGTCCTGTAGCTGCCGTATATGACGCAAATAATGCAAGCGCTGTAAGAGCGGCCGAACCGATTGCAAATCCTTTACCTATGGCAGCTGTTGTATTTCCAACTGAGTCAAGTTTATCAGTTATTGTTCTTACTTCTTTCGGAAGTTCGCACATTTCTGCTATACCGCCGGCATTGTCTGCTATAGGTCCGTAAGCATCTACTGCAACTGTCATACCTGTAGTCGCAAGCATACCTACTGCCGCAAGTGCTATCCCATATAATCCACCTGCCATATAAGCGCCAAGTATTCCCACTGAAATGATAATAAGTGGCCACATTGTAGATTCCATACCTACAGCAAGCCCTGAAATTATTGTAGTAGCCGGCCCTGTTTCAGACTGATCGGCTATTTTCTTAACGTGCTTGTAATCCGCAGAAGTATAAACTTCTGTAATTTGCCCTATGATAGTTCCTACAACCAAACCGATGATTATAGCCCAAAAACCTGAAAGATTTCCTAAAAACATATTTGAAAGGAAGAAAGAAGCCGCAATCGTAATTCCTCCTGCAACATAAGTACCCATCTTCAATGCTTTGTGAGGATCTGAATTTTCATCACCTTTTACAAAGAATGTTCCTATGATAGAACCTACTATTCCTATAGCAGAAATTGCTAGAGGGAAGATTGCTCCCAGCTCTCCATATGGTTGTCCCGATGCTGATGACGCAAGTATTCCAAGTGTAACAGCAGCAATAAGTGAGCCTACATAAGACTCAAATAAGTCAGCACCCATACCCGCAACGTCTCCCACGTTATCTCCTACGTTATCCGCTATAACAGCAGGGTTTCTAGGGTCGTCTTCAGGAATTCCGGCTTCAACTTTACCGACAAGGTCTGCTCCTACATCCGCCGCTTTGGTATAAATACCTCCGCCAACACGTCCGAAAAGTGCAAGCGAAGATGCTCCAAGTCCGAATCCTGTAAGAATGTTTGCCGCTTCTACAGTAGGATATCCCATACTTGTCAGTACTATGTAAAGCACGCTTACTCCAAATATACCAAGTCCGACAACAGCCATACCCATAACAGCTCCACCTGAGAAAGCAATAGAAAGAGCCTTGTTCATTCCACCTTCTCTTGCAGCATTTGCTGTTCTTACGTTTGCTTTAGTTGCAACCTGCATACCAAAAAATCCCGCAAGTGTAGAAAATATTGCTCCAACTAAGAAGCAAACTGCTGTAAGTAAGTTAATCCCGATTGCTAAAACCACAAATAATACCGCAATAAAAATAACTAAAACCTTGTACTCTCTAGTTAAAAAAGCCATCGCACCTTCGTGGATGTAAGTAGAGATTTCTTTCATTCTTTCGGTTCCGACATCAACTTTGCTGATTTTGGAAGAAAGCATGAATGCAAATACAAGGGCAATAACTCCTACTACAGGAGCCCATATTAAGTTTTGCATTTGTCAAATACCTCCTATATTTTTTTACTGTAGTGCTACTAATACGATCGCTAATACTATGAACAATACTGCACATAATGTTGTTATTTTTCTAAAAACAACATCCATTCCTCTTGCTTTATTTCCCACAAGCTGCTCCGCTGCTCCGGTTATCGCTCCTGAAAAACCCGCACTTCTCCCTGACTGTAAAAGTACACTCGCAATAAGACCTAAACTCACAATAATCTCCACAATCATTAGAAATGTTTTCATATTTAAGCACCTCCTTATGCATATACATATGCTAATCATACCTACATATTTTAACATAGCAATTAGTATAAATCAATAAATAAGATTATATCCTATACAAAATAAATTAAATTTGTCAATAAAAAAATTTTAGATAACGTTCTTAACATACAAAAAAAGAGAATATATACCCAACCGATTTATTATCTATGATATACTCATCATCATAACCATTCTCACTTACTACCTGTATAGGTAATATATGCTGTTTTCTCTTAAAAGTTTATTTTTTGGATTTTGATATTAAGGAGGAACACCTCTTGTGTTTTTTTATAAAAAAATAATGTGTGACAAAAAATTTTCCGTCACACACACTGAATTATATTACAATCTGATTTTTATTTTATCTCTTTCTAATATTGTAAAACGCATTCATCCCCGCATATTCGGAAACGTCTCCTATGATTTCCTCTATTCTGATTAGTTGGTTGTACTTAGCAACTCTATCAGTTCTTGAAGGAGCACCTGTTTTGATTTGTCCTGCATTTACAGCTACTACTAAATCGGCTATAGTTGTATCTTCAGTTTCCCCTGAACGATGCGAAATAATAGCTGTGTATCCTGCTCTTTTAGCCATTTCTATAGCGTCAAGGGTTTCTGTAATAGTACCGATTTGATTCAGTTTGATAAGAATTGAATTTGCTATTCCTTTTTTAATTCCTTCTTCAAGTTTGCTTGTATTTGTTACGAAAAGGTCGTCTCCTACAATTTGAATTTTATCGCCCAGCTTTTCAGTCATCAGCTTAAAACCGTCCCAATCATTCTCATCCAATCCATCTTCTATAGATATGATAGGATATTTAGATACCAGGTCTTCATAGAAAGTTACCATTTCTTCAGACGTAAACTCTTTTCCTTCTCCTGCAAGCACATATTTTTTCTTATCTGCATTGTAGAATGATGAAGCCGCAGCATCCATAGCTATTTTAACCTCATCTCCTGCTTTATATCCTGCTTTTTCTATAGCCTCTACTATAGATTTTAGAGCTTCTTCATTTGATGCAAGGTTAGGTGCAAATCCTCCTTCATCACCTACGGCAGTGCTAAGTCCTTTGCTTTTTAATACCGATTTTAACGAATGGAAAATTTCTGCTCCTATCCTAAGAGCCTCTGCCCACGAATCCGCTCCTACAGGCATAACCATAAATTCTTGGATATCCACATTATTATCGGCGTGTTCTCCTCCGTTTAATATGTTCATCATAGGAGTAGGAAGAACTTTGGCATTTACTCCACCCAGATACTGGAACAAAGGCATTCCCAGTTCTTCAGCCGCAGCTTTAGCAACTGCCATAGAAACCCCCAAAATTGCATTTGCTCCCAGTTTCCCTTTGTTGTCAGTTGCATCCAGCTCTATGAGCATTTGGTCTATTCCGACTTGGTCAAACACATTCATTCCTATAAGTTCAGGAGCAATGATTTCGTTTACGTTATCAACTGCATTTAAAACACCTTTTCCCATATAACGAGATTTATCTGCATCTCTTAATTCCACAGCTTCATAAACTCCCGTAGATGCTCCTGACGGAACAGCTGCTCTTCCCATTTCTCCTGACTCCAATACCACTTCTACCTCTACGGTGGGGTTTCCTCTTGAATCCAAAATTTCTCTTGCAAATACCTCAGATATGAACATTTTTATCTCCTCCTTATTATTTTTCAGTGCATTATTCGTTTGTTATTTTATACTACAAAATGATAATTCAAAACTGTCTAAAAAACAATTTTTTTCTACTTTTCTATCAAACTCACACCTGTCATCTGCTCAGGCTTTTCAAGCCCCATTACGTCTAAGATCGTAGGAGCAAAATCGCAAAGCCTTCCATCATCTCTTAATTTTACAGTTTTATTTTCATCATCTACCATTACAAAAGGTACTCTGTTAGTGGTATGAGCAGTAAACGGTCCACCATTTTCGTCAAACATCTGTTCTGCGTTTCCATGATCTGCCGTCACAAAGGCAACTCCACCTAAACTTCTTATTTTATCTAATATCTTTCCTAGGCATATATCTACAGTTTCTACTGCTTTAACTGCCGCCTCAAATACTCCTGTATGTCCTACCATATCCGGATTTGCAAAGTTTAAAACTATCAAATCTTTTGCAACTTTATCTAAATCTTCAAGCAGTTTTTCAGTTACTTCATATGCCGACATCTCCGGTTTTAAATCGTAAGTTGCAACTTTTGGAGACGGCACTAATATACGCTCTTCGTTTTTATAAACTTCTTCTCTTCCACCATTGAAAAAGAATGTAACATGGGCATATTTCTCTGTTTCTGCTATACGAAGCTGAGTTTTTCCTCTAGATGCTATATATTCTCCCAGAGTATTGTCTAAAGTTTGTGGTTCATAGGCTACCAAGACATTTGGCATGGTTTTATCATACTGTGTCATAGTCACATAGGTCGTTTTAAAATACTCTCTCTCAAATCCGTCAAATTTTTCATCTACTATCGCTCTGGTAAGCTCTCTTGCTCTATCAGGTCTGAAGTTAAAGAATATAACAGAGTCATCAGAAGACAGCTTGATTTCTTCATATCCTATAACTGTAGGAATTACAAATTCATCAGTTACATTATTTCCATATGAGTTTTCCATACACAAAACTGCCGACTCCGCCTTTGGAGCATCGTTTTTTACTATAGCATCATAAGCCAGCTTAACTCTTTCCCATCTTTTATCTCTATCCATAGCATAGTATCTGCCGCTTACTGTTAATATCTTCCCTATGCCGTGCGTATTCATAAAGTTTTCAAGCTGCACAATATAGTCTTTTCCGCTTTGTGGCGGTGTGTCTCTTCCGTCAATAAAAGCATGAACATAGACATTTTTTACTCCTTGTTGTTTTGCCATAAGAAGAAGTCCCTCAATATGGGTATTGTGAGAGTGAACTCCCCCATCAGATAAAAGTCCCATAAGGTGCAGTGCTCTACCCTCTTTTTTGGCATTTTCCATAGCTTTTAAAAGTGCCGGATTTGTAAAAAACAAGCCCTCTTTTATTTCTTTTGTTATTCTGGTTAATTCTTGATATACGATTCTTCCTGCTCCTATATTAAGATGTCCTACCTCAGAATTCCCCATTTGTCCGTCAGGTAAACCTACATCTTCTCCACTTGCACCTATAAGAGTATGTGAATAATTTTCAAGTATGGAGTCAAGTATAGGAGTATTTGCACACTTTACGGCATTTCCGGTATCTGTAGGCAAATATCCAAAACCATCAAGAATTATAAGTGCTACAGGTTTTCTCATCTAAATTTTCTCCTCTTAAAAATTGACTAAAGCAACAAAATCAGCAGGTTCCAGTGATGCTCCTCCTACTAATGCTCCGTCGATATCCGTTTCATTCATGATCTCTTCAACATTTGAAGGTTTAACGCTTCCACCATACTGAATGCGAACTTCTTCAGATACATCCTCGGAATACATCTCTTTTACCACCTCTCTGATGTAAGCTATTACCTCGTTTGCATCTTGACAGGATGCAGTTTTTCCCGTACCTATGGCCCAAATAGGTTCATAAGCTATCACAAGTGATGACGCCTGCTCTTTAGTAAGTCCCTGTAAGCCTTTTTCAATTTGTTTTTTTACTATTTCTTTAGTTTTTCCTGCTTCTCTTTCCTCTAAAGACTCTCCTACGCAAACTATAGGAGTTATCCCATAAGCTAATGCCTGTTTTACTTTTTTGTTTACAGTTTCATCTGTTTCATTAAAATACTGTCTTCTTTCTGAATGTCCTATTATCACATAGTCCAGCATAAGTTCTTTTAGCATAGCTGCTGATACTTCTCCTGTAAAAGCACCTTTTTCTTCATAATGCATATTTTGTGCTCCTACTTTAATATTTGTTCCTTTTACTGCTTCTTTTATATCTTTTAACTGCGTAAAAGGAGCACATATCACTGTTTCTACATCTGTTTCAGATACATAGGTTTTTATTTTTTCTACAAAATCTACAGCCTCAGATATTGTTTTGTGCATTTTCCAATTGCCGGCTATTATAGGTTTTCTCATTTTTACCTCCTATTTGCTTTCAAGTACATCTATACCCGGAAGAATTTTCCCCTCTAAGAACTCAAGTGACGCACCACCGCCTGTTGAGATATGGGTCATTTTGTCAGCAAATCCAAGTTGTTCTACAGCAGCGGCAGAGTCTCCGCCACCAATAATTGATACGGCATTTGTATTTGCAATTATTTCTGCGAGAGATTTTGTTCCTACTGCAAACTTAGGCATTTCAAACACACCCATAGGTCCGTTCCAAATAATCGTTTTAGCTTGTTTTATTTCATCTTCAAAAAGTTTTATACTCTTAGGTCCTATATCAAGGCCCATAAATCCGTCAGGAATTTCATCCGACTCTGTAGCAAATGATTCGCCGGTTTCGTTAAATTCCTTTGCAACCATATGGTCTATAGGAAGAAGTAATTTTATGCCTTTTTGTTTTGCTTTTTCAAGTAAATCTTTTGCAAGATCTACTTTATCTTCTTCTACTCTTGAACTTCCGACAGGAACGTTAAGGGCTTTTTTGAATGTATATGCCATCGCTCCTCCTATAATAAGAGTGTTCACCTTATCCATCATATTTTCTATCACGGAAATTTTGTCTGAAACCTTTGCCCCGCCGAGTATAGCTACAAAAGGTCTTTCAGGAGACTCTAATGCTTTTCCCATAATAGAAACTTCTTTTTCTATCAAAAAACCCATCGCTGAAGGAAGATAGTTTGCAATTCCCGCTGTAGACGAATGTGCTCTGTGAGCAGTACCAAAGGCATCATTTACAAATATATCAGCAAGTGATGCCAGATCTTTTGCAAAGTCTAAATCGTTTTTAGTTTCTCCTTTTACAAATCTCACATTTTCAAGAAGTACGATATCTCCCTCATTCATAGCAGAAGTAAGCGTTTTTGCATTTTCTCCTACTACGTTTTCATCTTTAGCCAGTTTCACCTCTTTTCCTGTAAGCTCACTAAGTCTATTTGCCACAGGTTCCAGCGAAAATTCAGGCTCGTATTTTTTATCAGGTCTGCCCAGATGTGACATAAGTATTACCTTTGCCTTATTTTCGGTAAGATAGTTAATAGTTTCAAGTGCTCCCTTAATTCTTCTGTCATCAGTGATTTCTCCATTTTTCATAGGCACGTTAAAATCGCATCTGACTATTACTTTTTTGCCTTTTACATCAATATCTTTTACAGTTTTTTTATTTAACATTGACAAAGCTTATCTCTCCCCTCAAAAAAGCCCAGACCCTTTCGGGAACTTGGGCTTATGTTAGAATATTATAATCCTTTTTTTACAATATATGCAGCTAAATCAACCACTCTTACTGAATATCCCCACTCGTTGTCATACCAAGCCAAGATTTTAGCCATATTCCCATCTATAACCATAGTAGACTGAGCATCTACGATAGAAGATCTTTCATCTTTTCTAAAATCAATAGATACAAGCGGTTCTTCAGTATATCCGAGAATGCCTTTCATGTTAGTTTCAGATGCTTCTTTAAGAGCAGCATTTATTTCATCTTTAGTAGCAGACTTTTTAAGTTCAACTACCAGGTCAACTGCTGATACAGTAGGAGTAGGCACTCTTAAAGAAAATCCGTTTAATTTTCCTTCAAGCTGAGGAAGTACCAATGAAACAGCCTTAGCAGCTCCTGTCGTAGTAGGAATAATAGATAATGCTCCTGCTCTGGCTCTTCTTAAATCTTTATGTTTTTGATCAAGTAACCCCTGATCGTTGGTGTAAGAGTGAACTGTAGTCATAAGACCCTTTACTATGCCAAATTTTTCATCTATAACTTTTGCAAACGGTGCAAGGCAGTTTGTAGTGCAAGAAGCATTTGAAATAATATGATGGTTCGCAGGGTCATATTTTTCTTCATTCACTCCCATAACAATAGTAATGTCTTCATCTTTACCCGGTGCAGTAATTAAAACTTTTTTTGCCCCTGATTCGATATGTTTAGCCGCTCCTTCTCTCTTTGTAAATGCCCCTGTAGACTCGATAACTATATCTACACCCATTTCTTTCCATGGAATTTGAAGCGGATCTCTGTTATCAACCATTGTCATTTCGTGTCCATCTACTATCAGCTTTCCATCTTTTAATTCTGCACTTCCTTTATATGTTCCAAAACAAGAGTCATATTTAAACAAATGAGCTGCTCCTGTAGAATCTCCCGGATTGTTAATAGCAACTATGTCATACCCGAACTTTTCTTTCCCTCCATTTTCAAAATATGCACGAAGTACACTTTTCCCAATTCTACCAAAACCGTTAATCGCAACTTTTACCATTTGTAAAACCTCCTAAAATTTTAATATTAAATTAAATTTCTTTTCTCATAGAAGAACCCGGAATATCCAGTTCCTCACGATACTTAGAAATAGTTCGTCTAGAAATGTTTATACCCTTTAAATTTAGTATATCACATATTTTTTGGTCACTAAGCGGTTTTTTCTTATTTTCTGTTTCTATTATATCTTTAAGTTCATTTTTAATATTTATATTTGACACCATATCTCCATCGAAGTCCTTTACTCCGCTACTGAAAAAATATTTCAGTTCAAAAATCCCCTTTGGTGTGAGCATATATTTTCCATTTACGGTACGTGAAATAGTAGACTCGTGAAAACCCGTTTTTTCAGCTATATCTCTTAATACCATAGGTTTGATATGATTTTTACCGTACAGAAAAAATTCTTCCTGCTCTTCTACTATTTTGCTTGCCACATTTAGCACAGTGCTTTTTCTTTGCTCTATATTTTTAATGATCGACAGTGAGCTTTTAAGCTTTTCCTTGATATACTCTTTCGTTTCTTTCTCTATAGGATCTTTGAGCATTTTTTCATAAAAGCTGCTTACCTTCAAACTCGGTAGACTGTCGTTATTTAGCCTCACTTCAAAACCATAATTTTTTCTTTCTACTATAACGTCAGGCAAAACATATTGATTTTCACAAGAGGAAAACTGCCTTGCAGGTCTTGGTTCCAAATTTTTGATGTAATCTATATAAGTTCTTAATTTTTCTGCAGAAATAGAATATTTCTTACAAAGTTCCTTATATTTATGTCCACCTATCATTTCGATATCTTCTACAATAATTTTTTCCAAAATCTCATCGTAAATACCTCTATCTTCTATCTGAATAAGCAGACACTCTGATAAATTTCTTGCTGCTATTCCGCTAGGTTCTAGAGTTTGAACCACTTTTAAGGCCTCTTTAAATATTTCTTCCGACACCTCTACATTCTTACACGCCTCTTTTATATCATCCTTAAAATATCCGTCTTTATCAAGCATCCTTATGATATAACAGCCTGCTACAAAAACTTTTGCATCTAAGGTCATCAGTCTAAGTTGTTGACTAAGATAATCATACATATTTACATTATCTTTTAGATAATTCTCTACGCTTGCGCCATCGTCATCAGGTGTTTCAAAAAAATTGGAATATACTTTATATGAACTTTCTCTTAAATTACTCAAATATTTTTCCCAATCTACCTCATCTTTTTTCTCAACTTCAAGCGTAGGGTTTTCATTAGCTTCTTTTAAGATAAGTTCTTCTACTTCAAACCTGTTCATTTGAAGTATCTCCAGCGACTGCTTCAGTTCTTTGGTGAGCATCATTTTTTGGCTTTGGTTAATTTCCAATCCAAAACTCATCTTCATAATGGTTCTTCTCCTTAATAGACAACGACAAAATTGATTTATGATTAAATTTTCATAGTCTCTTCAAAACAAACAATTTATGTTTAAATTTATTTTAGCAAATAATCTAAATAAAATCAAAAAAATATACCTATTTTTTATAATTGGTATATTTTTTGCTTCGTAATTTTTTATAAAAAAACAAATGAAAATATATTATCGTTCGTCTAAAGAACTCCTTAAAATTTTGAGTTCCTCCTCATTAAAATTATACACTGTGTTGCAAAAATGACACGAAATTTCAGCTTTTTTATCTTCCCTTATTATCTCATCTAAATCTTTCTTTCCTATGCTTATAAGTGCTTTTTCTATCCTTTCTCTTCTACAGTCGCAACTATAACTTACAGGAATTTCTTCATATATCACAGGCTTTAAATCTTTTAGAACCATATTTATTAAATCTTCAGGTGTCTTTCCCTCATCTATGATGTGAGATACAGATTTAATCTTTGACAGATTTTTTTCCAAGATATCTATCTCTTTTTCATCTGCTTGCGGCATTAACTGAACTATAAACCCACCTGCCGCCCTGATAGTATAGTCTACATCTACCAATACCCCAAGTGCCACTGCTGACGGCTGTTGCTCAGAATAAGCAAAGTATGCGGTTAGATCCTCAGCTATTTCTCCATTTACTAAAGGATATTGACCTGTATACGGCTCTTTCATTCCCATATCTTTGATTATAGTGACAAGTCCGTTTATGCCTACTGCTCTTCCTACGTCAAGCTTTCCGTCGGCTCTTACCTGAACATCCGCTAAAGGATTATTCACATATCCTTTGACTGTTCCTTTGGAATCAGCTACACAGACTATATTCCCAAGCGGACCTTTTCCATTTATACTAAATGTAAGCTTATCATTATCTCCTTTCATCATTATCCCCATAATAGCGGAGGCGGTAAGACTTCTTCCTAAAGCTGCTGAGGCTACGGGAGTAGTATTGTGAATTTTTCTCGCTTGCTCCACCATATCGGTTGTGTCTGCCGCAAATATTCTTATGCTATGACTTTTAGTTGTTCCTCTTAATATATAACTCATTATTCACAGTCGATTTGCCTATATATCTAAAGGCTGAATCGACACCCTCCTTTCAAAATTATTTAGTACAAGATATTAAAATTCTTTGACACTCAACCTCATACCCGATCTCTTCACTAAAATCGCAGTATATGTTTATATGCTTAAATCCTATATTTTCTAAAAATCTTTTCAGTTTAGACGGTTCATGAGCCTTTTGAATATGAGTTTCTTCAAATCTCATATAGGCATCGTCTTCTTTGTTTCTTACAAAAAAATTTATATCCATAGTAAGTTCGTCATTCTCATAATCGAAATAGTTCTCCCAAAGATACACTAAGTCTTCCATGGTCTCTCCATAAGTGTTGTTACCTAAGATATTTTTTAGTTTATATGGGCTGCTGATATCAAAGATAAAACAACCATTTTGTTTAAGATGGGTATAGACAAAATTAAAAATATTTATAAGTTCATCATCTTCTAAAATATAATTAAAGGTATCATTTACAGCTACTACACAGTCGATTTCATATACCTCAAAATCAAGTTCTCTTATATCCTGTTCTACCAGTATAATTTTATCTTTATACAATTTCAGTTTCTCATTTGCAAGCTCAAGCATCTGCTCGGAAACATCTATTGCCACCACCTCATACCCTTTATCTAAAAGGTGTTTTGTTATATTTCCGCTACCACAGCCGAGTTCTAATATATTGTTAACAAAAGTATTATTTTTTTCAAATATATTCACTATATATTCAGTCCAACCACTGTAATCTACATCTTTCATCAATCTGTCGTAAATCATCGGCAGATACGTATATTGCTCCATAAAATCCAACCTGCTTCCTAAGTCTCATAACTTTTTGAATTTTCGTGTCATATGTATGATAGTATTTTATAAACTTCGTGTCAATTTTTTATCTGCTTATTTCCCTTTTAATTTAGTAATTTCTTAAGTAGATATAGGTTTTTCTATTGATAAAATTTAGTTCCCATATAAAAAGATACTCCCTGTCGAGTATTAAGTGTCCTTAGTTTTTCACTTACCTACCCGAGAAGGAGTATATGACATTTTAATTATTCTTTCTTCTACACTTATTGAATTACAATTTGAACTTAGCCACCATTTCGCTCATTTCCTGTGCCATATCTGCCAAGTTTGCACTTGATGCAGCTATTTCCTGTGATGACGCTGTTTGCTGTTCTACTACTTCCGTTGTTGCTTGTATAGATGCTGCATTTTCCTCTGATAGTGCCGATAAGCTTTCTATTATCTCTATAAGTTTGCTTTTCGTTAACTCCAGTTCTTTTCCAGATTTTCCTAGATTCATCACCGCAGCATTGTTTTTATCGAGTTCTCTTGATATCACGTCAAACTGTTCTTTTGTTTCATCCACTTTTTGTTCCTGTTTCCCTACTATTGCTCCTACAGAAGCCATTATATCAACAGCTTCCTGCGTCTTGTTAGTAAGTTCTTCCACTATAACTTTTATTTCCTCGGTAAATGTATTTGACTGTTCTGCAAGTTTTCTTATCTCTTCAGCCACTACTGCAAACCCTTTTCCTGCTTCTCCAGCTCTTGCCGCCTCTATAGCCGCATTAAGTGCAAGTAAATTTGTTTGGTCAGCTATGGATCTTATCATATCGCTTGCAGACTCAATTTTTATTGCGCTATCATTTGTATTTTTTATTACTCCGGCTATTAAACCGGCTGCCTTATTTGATTCATTAGTCGCATCTATAAGTTCATTTATCGCCACTATTCCGCTTTCTTTTGCAGCATATACTTCTTTTGATATTTCACTTAGATTTTCTATCATATCTTCCGTATCTCTAAGCGCCCCTTGCATAGTATCCATAGCCTCGGCACCTTTTTGCATATCTTCTGCTTGGGTCATAGCTCCCTGCGAGATTTCTCCTATTATTCTGGATATATTCTCCGCTCCTTCCGCTGACTGCTCAGATGTTGCTGTAAGCTGCTCAGACGATGCCGACACCTGACTTGCTATATCATTTATCCCCTTCATTATATCTTTCATAGTGTTTTTAACTTTTATCAAAGCTCTGGATATTTCCCCTATTTCATCTTTATTTTTAGAGTAAATAACAGATGGAGATCGCTCTGTCAATGTCAAATCATAATCTGCCATCCCTGATACGCAACCTACCAAGTTTACTATAGGAACTGTTATACTTCTAGACACTATAAATAAAACTGCCCATATTATAGCAAGTGACACAATAGAAAGTATCCCCATAAACACACCTAGAGCACGAGAGTCTTCCAGCACTTCTGATTTAGGCACTCCAAGAACTAAAGTCCAATCAGTCCCTTTTACAGGATAAGTAGCATAAAACATGGTTTTGTTTTGGACTCTCGCTTCGAAAAAATCTTTATTCTGACTTAAAAATCTGCTTGATAAACTTTCAAAAGCTCCACTGTCAACACTGCTTATATTATCTTCCAGACCATAACTTTCATGTACCATAAAATTTCCGCTGCCATCTATCAAAAAAGCTCTTCCTGTTTTTTTAATTTGTATATCATTTACTTCATCCACAACACTCTTTGTAGATAAATCCATAGCAACTACGGCTGTCTGTCCGTTTACCTTTATATCTTTACTCAATGTCAATACTACTTCACCATTCGCCGCATTTGCATATGGTTCTGATAAATATATACTATTTTTACCAACAACATCTTTATACCATGATCTTTCTCTCGGATCATAGTCTTCATCAGGTATCCAACCTGTTCCATCAAGATATTTTCCGTCTTCAAATCCTATGATAAAAGATAAAACACCATCTATATTGTCAGTATAGTATGTTAAATCTTTAAGCATTTCTTCATCTGTCGGTTTATTTTTTTCAAACTCCATTCCTACCATATCTAAGTATGGCAATCTGGATGAAACAATGGTTTCTATGTCTGAACCATGCTTTTCAGCACTTATCGTCATAGACTCTTTTGCCCCTTTAATAATAATATTGTTTGAATATACATAAGCTCCAAACGATAAAACTAAAAGAACTAACAACACCGGCAAACCGATAAACACAATCATTTTCCTTCTAAGATTCATTCTTATCCCCCTCTTTTATAAATCAAAATCCCTTAATTCATGCATATTTTTTTGTAATCTTGTATTTAGTTTCCCTAAATCCCCCTCGAGTTTTTTGAGTACCTCTATAGCATAACCTCTGGCTCCGTCCTTTAGGTCTTTCGCTTTATTTTCTGCTTTTTCTATTATTCCCTTAGCCTCTTCCTGAGCTCTTTTAGTAATTTCGCTGTCAGCAACTTTTTGTTTTATGTATTCCTCGGTATCTTTAATCATCTTATCGGATTCCGCTTTTGCTTCGTCAATTATCCTCTGTCTTTCTGTATTTATCCATTCTGCCTGTTTCACCTCATCAGGAAGCCCTATACGAATGTCTCGTATAAGTTCAAGTGCTTTTCCCTTATCTATCATTACCTTGCTACCGAAAGGAACCTTAGTTCCCTCTTCAATTATATCCTCAAGCGTATCCAAAAGATTTAATACTTCCATTTTACTCCTCCCTACTCAATTTTTGCTTTATCTTCATTATAACATAATCCGGTACCAGTCCATCAATTTTTCCGCCAAATTTTACCACTTCCTTTACAAGACTTGAACTTAAATACGAATATTTCTCACTAGTAGTAAAAAACACCGTTTCAGTTTCATCATACAGCTGTCTGTTCATCTGAGCCATCTGCATTTCAAATTCAAAATCAGAAATGGCCCTAAGTCCTCTTACTATAGCCGATAATTGTTTTTCCTTGCAATAGTCTACCAGTAATCCTGAAAAACTGTCAAAACTTACATTATCTACATCTTTTATGCTGTGTTTTAATATATCCAGTCTTTCTTCCAGTGTAAATAAGCTTTTTTTACTGTCATTTACCAAAACAGCAACTATCAAATGGTCAAATGCCTTTGCTGCCCTTTTTATTACGTCGATATGCCCGTTTGTTATAGGGTCAAAACTTCCGGGATACACCGCTATTTTAGCCATTAAGTTCATTCCTCTCGTAAAACGATAATTTGGTTATAGAATATTTTTTTTCTCTGACTTTGTTTAGTTTTTCTGTCTCTTCAGGAACAAAATCATCGACTTTTGTTTCCGCTATCAAAATTCCACTCTCATTTAACAGACCATTTTCAGATATACTTTCAATGACTTTCCCTATATCTTTAAATCCATATGGCGGATCCATAAAGATATAGTCAAACTGCATACCTTTGTTTGCAAATGAATTAAGTGCATCAAAAACGTCTGATTTAAGTATTTTATATCGATCTAAATCAAATTTACAAGACTCTATATTTTTCTTTGTAAGCTCGATAGAAGTAATATCACTATCCACAAAATAAACTTTTTCAGCTTCTCTTGAAATTGCCTCTATTCCTATAGCTCCACTACCACAAAACAAATCTAAAAAGACACAGTTTCTTATGTCAAATCCTACGATATTAAACAGAGACTCTTTTACTCTGTCAGAGGTAGGTCTTATCTCGTCTGTAGGAGGAGATATCAGCTTCTTTCCTCTTACATTTCCGGCTATAACTCTCATATATTCACTCCATCAACCCATCAATTTTTCAAATCTTTTATCAAATTCCGTCTTTATAGTTTTATTTTCTTCATTTGTCAGTTCTTCATCTTCGCTTATTAACTCATCTACAAAATCTTTTGCAAGATTTAATATAGAAATGTGTTTTGACATATCAGCCAGTTTAAAACTATCGAGTCCATGCTGTCTGGTTCCGAAATATTCTCCTGCTCCTCTGAGTTCCAAATCCTTTTGCGATATTTCAAAACCGTCATTGCTCTGCCGCATTATTTCCATTCTCTGCTGTATGTACTTGCTGTTTCCGTCATATAGCAACATACAGTACGACTGATATTTTCCTCTTCCTACTCTACCTCTCAACTGATGCAGTTGCGACAGTCCAAACCTTTGAGCATCTTGAATTATCATAACAGAGGCATTAGAAACATTTACCCCCACTTCTATGACGGTAGTAGATATAAGGATATCTATCATTTTGTCTGAAAATAAATCCATTATATCCTGTTTTTCTTTAGCTTTCATCTTCCCATGCAACACAGCAAGTCTATAGTCCTTAAATACCGATTTTGACAATAATTCAAACAACTCATTTGCTGCCTGAATATCTAATTTTTCACTTTCTTCTATCAAAGGACATACTATATATACCTGCCTGCCTGAGGCTATTTCCTGCTTTGCAAACTCATATACTTTATTTGCATCTTTTTTCTTCGAGACAAAAGTCTTGATAGGCTTTCTTCCTGACGGAAGTTCATCTATTATCGAAATATCTAAATCTCCATGTAAGATAAATGCCAAAGTTCTCGGAATAGGTGTTGCCGTCATTACAAGCATATCTGCTGTAAGATGATTTTTAAGCAATAATTTGCTTCTTTGCCTTACTCCGAATCTATGCTGTTCATCTGTAATTACCAAACTTAAATTATTAAACTTAACCTTATCTTCTATCAGGGCATGAGTTCCGATTAAAATATCGCATTCTTTATTTAGAAGTTCTTCGTAAACTATTTTTTTATTTTTTGCTGTCGTGCTTCCTGTTAAAAGTCTAACCTTAGCCTTAGTATTTTTAAATATATCTAAAAAATTATTATAATGCTGTTTTGCAAGTATTTCAGTCGGTGCCATAAGAGCGGATTGATACCCGTTTATGTAAGCATAATAAGCAGAAATCATAGCAATTACGGTTTTCCCAGACCCTACATCCCCCTGCACCAGTCTTTGCATAGGCTTATTTGATGCCATATCTTCTATTATTTCTTGCACTACCTTTGACTGCGCCGTCGTAAGTTCAAAAGGAAGATTTTTTATAAATTCTGATATCTTATCTTTTATTTTTTCTGAACTTCCGTGCTTTATTCCATCTTCTTTTGTAAGTGTTTTCTTGATACTCGCAAGCCCTATATTCAACAGAAAAAATTCATCAAAAACCAACCTAAACTTTGCAATTTTTATAAGAATAGGATCTTTTGGAAAATGAATATTTTTTATTGCGTCACTCAATTCACATAGTCTTAACTTTTCTCTGTGCTTAAAACTCAGATATTCCATATCACTTATATCTATATTTTGAAATATCCATTTTATTCCTTTTATTATTTCATCATTAAATAAGCCTCTTGTCAATGGATATACGGGATATATTATACCTGTTTTTTTATTTTGATTATCAAAATCTATTTCCGGAGCACTGATATTGCATATCCCATTTATTCTTTTTGCTGTTCCGTAGACTTTTATTTTTCTTCCTAAAGTAAGCTGTTCTTGGATATAAGGGTTATTAAAAATAGTCAAAAAAGCTTTTTCTGTTTTATCATAAATGCAAACCCTCAGTATTAGCATATTTTTTTTAGGTTTCTTTAAATCTACCGATATGATTTCTCCCTCAATACAGATTTTTTCTTCAAAATGTACATCTGATATTTTTTTGAAATGTCTCCTATCTTCATACCTCATAGGATAATGCATAAGCAAATCTTTTACAGTCTTAATCCCAAGTCTGTTATAAGAGGTCTTTTTTTTTGCTCCTATTCCCGAAATTGCGGTTATTTCTAAATCCAATTTTGATCCCATAGCAGTCCTCACATCAAGTAAAGGGAACCATAGGGTTCCCTTTTTTATAAATTTATTAACTAAGATTTATTCCACTGAGATAATATAATAATATAATGGCTGTCCCCCATAATACAACTCTATATCTAAATCAGGATAAATATCTTCCAGTTCTCTAACAAAACCTTCAGCTATATCTTCAGCTATATCTTCTCCATAAAACAAACTTATTATTTCACTGTCTTCATCGACAAGATTCTCCAGTAGTTGTTTTGTAACTTCTCCTATTTCTTTGCCGGCAGATACTATCTTCTTTTCTCCTATTGCGATTACATCGTCCTTTGATATATCAATTCCGTCTGCATTTGTGTCTCTAACAGCAAATGTAACCTGGCCACTTTTCACGTGGTCTATAGCATCAGTCATAGAGCTTAGATTTTCTTCGAAATCCGAGTTAATACTCATATTCATAAGTGCTTGGAAGGCCTGTGGTATGGTCTTTGTCGGAATGACTTTTATGTTTTTTGCGCTGATTTCACCTGCCTGTGTAGCTGCCATTATGATATTGCTATTATTTGGTAAAATCAAAATATCATTTGCTTTGATTTTCTCTGTCGCCTCTAAGAAATCTTTTGTGCTGGGATTCATAGTCTGACCACCCTCTATTATGTGATCTACTCCGAAATCTTTCATTATCTTTCCAATCCCGTCTCCCATAGCTACAGATATTATACCGAAATGTTTACTAATCTCCGGTGTGACCGGTTCCGGTTCGGATTCAGCCTTAGCGTCCTTGTTTTGTTCTATTCTGACTTCGTGCTGAAGCCTCATATTTTCAATTTTAATTCTGTCTAAATCTCCGTAACTTATAGCTTTTTCCAT
Organism: Acetoanaerobium sp.; assembly: GCA_041831635.1. Lineage (GTDB taxonomy): Bacteria > Bacillota > Clostridia > Peptostreptococcales > Filifactoraceae > Acetoanaerobium. The sequence continues at coordinate 34,424 of JBHASY010000103.1, forward strand.
AATCTCGCCGGGATTATTGGTATGGATATGAATTTTTATAATCCCGTCATCTCCTACTACGATTAAGGAATCTCCATAATTTTCAACTTCTTTTTTGAAATTTTCAGGCGATATCTTATCGGTTTTTACCATAAATTCAGTACAGTACCCAAATTCCAACTCTCCGTCAAAAATGTGGATATCTTCTTCTTCAAATAATCTGTTAACAGGTCTTCCCGTTTCAATTTTCTTTACAGTTTCGCCTATATATCCACGATATAACCCCTCAAAAAACACTACAAACCCTTTCCCTCCTGAGTCTACCACATTTGCGTCTTTAAGGGCTTTTAGAAGCTCAGGTGTATGGTTAAGTGAATTATTTGAGGTTTGAACCAGTTGTTCTAAGAACAGCTTCATATCGTTGTGATTTTTATATATTTTTAACGCCTCTTCAGCGGTTTGTCTCACTACTGTTAAAATAGTTCCCTCTACAGGCTTAATCACCGCTTTATATGCTACTTCTCTAGCAGAATCAAGAGCCAGTGCAAAATCTTCAATGCCAAGTTCTTTTTTATTTTCTATAGATTTTGCAAATCCTCTTAAAATCTGAGATAAAATGACCCCGGAATTCCCTCTTGCTCCCATAAGAGAACCTTTTGTTATAGCCTTTCCTACATCTGTAATTGTGCTGATATTAGAGTTTTCAAGTTCTGAAACAGCCGACTCTATAGTAAGTGACATATTTGTCCCTGTATCTCCGTCAGGAACGGGAAACACATTTAGTTTATCTATTAAATCCTTTTCATTTATAAGGTTGTTTGCCCCCGATAAAATCATCTCTTTTAACAATACTGAATCTATTTTGTTCATTTATTTAAGAACCTCCTGTTACTTTTGAACTCTTACACCTTGAACGTTAATATCTATTTTATTTACCTTCAAGCCTGTCTGATTTTCTACATAGTATTTAACTCTATCTATTATATTATCTGCAACCACTGATATCTTAGTTCCATATTGGATGATTACAAAAAGTTCAATACTAACAGTCCCATCAGCAATATCAACCTTAACACCTTTACTGCCGTTTGAGCCTTGAAGAAGTTCCACTATCCCTGTAGATTTGTTCTTAGATGCCATACCTACAAGGCCATAACATTCCATAGCAGCTTGACTTGCTACTTTAGCAACCACTTCTTTATCTATATAAACATTTCCTTTTTCGTTAGCTAAGATACCTGCCATTGATATTCCTCCTTGTTCAATGTAATATCGTCTTATTAAAATTTATTTATATCTTATCTTATAAAGCCTCTCTTTTCAAAGTATATATGATATCAAGATTTTGTTCAAGTAAATTTAAGCTTGGTATTGCTTTTTGTAAACCTCATATGGTATTATATTATTTGTTTTCTAATAATCATTTTGTCAAATAAAGGAGGTTTTTTGAAATGGCAAGAGTTTGCGAAGTGTGTGGAAAAGGCAAAATAAGCGGTAACAATGTCAGCCATTCAAATCGTCATACAAGAAGAACTTGGGCTCCGAATCTACGCAATGTTAAAGCAGTAGTTAATGGAACTCCAAAGACAATAAGAGTATGCACAAGATGCTTACGTTCCGGAAAAGTACAAAGAGCAATCTAATTATGATTATCGTACTTAAAAAAAAGACTTGAATTTTTCTAATCGAAAAAAACTCAGGTCTTTTCTATTTTCTATAAAATAAAATTTATGTTTACTATCTTTTACTACTCAAAAGATTTCATAGTATCTCGCAAAAACTTTACAAGTGCACTGTTTGCATACCACACTGTTTCATAGTGCATATACTGTAGTACATTTTTATCCCAGAAAAACTGTATCTCCGGAGAAAATTCATCATCTGAGTGCCAAAATCTCATTCTTACTTTCAAATCATAAAATACATCAAACTCTCCACTTATATCTCCTTCAGATATGAGTTTTCCACCTAGTTTAATTATAGAATTCTTTAAATTTTCAGGCATTTTATCAAATTCTTTTGCTTCTTTTTTGAAAAAATTATTGTCGACTATCTGCGATATGCCATGAATGCCTGAAAGGCTTTTCAAATTTACAAATTCTCCTGATGCCCCAGCCTCTTTTTTACTGTAGCAAAGTAAATCAAACACTGTCATAGCCTCGTTATGATTTGCTTCTCGGAATTCACCTGTTTTAATATCTTTACACTGCACTAGACCTGTAAAGCGATTTACTCTACACTCACAACCTATAAAGTCAAAATACAAATAACTTTCATCTGATTTTAAATCAAAACGCTTTATCATTTCTTCTTGGTTATGGGTTAGAAAAGTATTCTCCATTTTTTTCTTCGTAATCTCATAGTTATCCATATTTTCAGCTACTTTCTTCTAAGATATAAAATCAGAACTTAATAAAAGTTTTTCCTTAATCTCATATTTTTATACCAAAACTGATCAAGATTTTTCTTATTTGTTTTTATATGTTTGTCTATCCGGTTTCGATATTAAATTACAATTTCGAGTCTGTAAGTATCACTATCAACTTCCCTTTTTTCAGTTCTATTTCAGCCTTATCTTCAACTATTACATTTGAGATACATCTGGTAGAGCCCAGATTTAAATCGTAGTTATCAAGAGGATAATAAAATCCTTTAAGAGTGATTCCATATGCATTTTCTCCTAAAGTTATAAAGGATACAGTTCGATTTTTTTCATTTAAAATCTCAGTTTTTCCCTCATTTACAAACCATGCTTTGTTGTTTTCATCTAAAAGTTGCAGCCTTACTCCTACCTGCTGAGCATAGTACATCATAAAAACATTTCCCAGCATATGGTCCAGTCTCTCGCCCAAAAATCCCAACATAGTAATATCAGTATAGCCCTTATCTTTAGCTAAATCTATAGCAATCTCCGTATCAGTTTTGTCTTTTTCAGATGGAAATTTGACAAAAATTGTTTTTTTGGTTTTATAATATTTTTCTACCTCGCTTTTAATAGAGTCTAAATCACCTACTATATAGTCAGGCACTATTTCTAACTCAAAAAGCCTGTTCGAGGCTCCGTCAGCCGATATGATTAACTCACAAGAAGAGGCCGTTTCTTTATAAAACTCGGGTGTTTTCATAGTTCCGTTTACAAATATACAGCATTTTTTCATAAGCTATACCACTGAATTTTCTCTAAATAATTTAACGGCTTGCTTTATATCTTTACTTCCAAATATTGCAGACCCTGCTACTATTATATTTGCTCCTGCACTTACTACTTTGTTTACATTTTCAGGAGTAACTCCTCCATCAACCTGAATATCTATATTCAAATTCTCTTTAATACACAGTTCTTTAAGTTCTTTTATCTTAGGTATCATAGTTTCGATAAACTTTTGTCCTCCAAAACCCGGATTTACCGTCATAATAAGAACCATATCTATGTCGTAAATTATATGTTTTATAGTTTCTATCGGGGTAGCGGGATTAAGCGAAACGCCGGCTTTTTTCCCTAGTGCTTTTATTGACTGCAACGTCCTGTGAAGATGAGTGCAAGCCTCCTGATGTACTACTATTAAATCTGCTCCCGCATCAGAAAAAGCTTCTATATATCTATCAGGATTTTCAATCATAAGGTGCACATCAAAAACCATATCTACTTTGCCTTTAAGAGATCTTACTACAGGAGGTCCGATTGTGATATTCGGAACAAAATGCCCGTCCATTACATCTATATGCAGATACTCACAGCCTGCCTCTTCTACCAGCTTAATATCGCTCAAAAGGTTGGCAAAATCTGCTGACAAAATAGATGGTGCTAATTTAATCATAGTGCTAATACCTCCGTTTTTTATCACTTCTAATTTCTTTTAATAGTTGTAAATAGCTTTCATATCGTTCTTTAGGTATTTCATTGTCTAAAACAGCCTTTTTTACCATACAATCCGGTTCATTCTCGTGCACACAATTAAATCCAAATTTGCAATTGTGGTCGTATTCGTGAAACTCTACAAAATACTCTTTCAGTTCTAATTCTTCTATCATATCTAAATTAAGCGAACTGAATCCGGGAGTATCCGCTACCAGAGAATTTTCTTCAAGTTCAATGAGCTGAGCATATCTTGTAGTATGCCTGCCTCTTTGAAGTTTTTCGCTTATATGAGATGTTTTCAGATTCAAATTCGGATCTATTTTGTTTAAAAGGCTTGATTTTCCTACTCCTGACGGTCCTGCTATTACAGTAATACTATCCTTAAACTCATCTTTTATCTTCTGAAAATCAAAGTCGTTTTTTACGCTTGCAGTCATTACCTTATATCCTGCTCTTTCGTATATATCTACATAATTTTGATATTTTTTTTCTATGTCTAAATCTACTTTGTTAAAGCAAATTACAATCTCAATTCGTTCTTTTTCTGCTAATACTATAAATCTGTCTATAAGCGACAAATTTACATCCGGACTTTTGGCAGCAAAAATCAAAAGTGCCTTTGTAACATTGGCGATAGGAGGTCTTAGCAAGTAGCTGGACCTCTCTCTTACAGCCTCTATTACTCCCTTTTTCGTTTCAAAATCTACTACTGTCATTTTTACTAAATCCCCTATCACAGGATTTATGCTGTCTTTTTTAAATACTCCTCTGGCTTTGCATTCGTAGATTTCATTATCTTTATAGCTTTTGACATAATAAAAACCGGATAAAGCCTTGATAATTCTACCGTTTTCCATTCTTAGTATCTACCTCACTTTTTAAAAAGATACTTGTTGTGTCGTGTAATATTGACTGTCTATATGAATTTCATACTCTTTAGTCTCTCCGTTTTTACCCAGTATGTCTACTATAAGTATTCCGTTTAAATCGGCAGGTATTACAGTTTGATTATATACTATTGCTCCTGTTGATAAATCTTTTATCTGGATTTCTATACTTTCTTTGTCAGGAAGCATAATAGCCATACTTGTCTTTATGGTTTGAGGTTGTACCTCTTTTTCAATCTTATTGATTACGATACTGATTTCACTACCTTTTTTCGCTTCTGTTCCTGCTTTTGGTATCTGAGATAAAATTACTCCATCTTTTTTCGATTTATCTTCATTATAACTTTGTTCTCCAATTTTAAAATTTCCTATACCGGCTTTTGCATCATCTACAGTTTTTCCTACCAGAGTCGGAACTGTTTCAAAAACTTCTTCCGGTCCTCTGCTCACTTTTAGCTTAATTATAGTCCTTTCTTCTACATTTTCTCCTGCTGATGGAGATTGAGAGATTACCGTATCTTCTTCCTGATCGCTAAATTCATACTCTACTGCTTCTTGCAAATTTCCGGCTTCGAGCATCTCAACGGCCTCTGAAAGTTTCTTTCCCTCTACACTTGGAACACTCACAGTTTCAGATATTGACTTAGATAAAACTACTTTTATAATCTGTCCTGCCTCTACTTTTAATCCTTCTATAGGTTCTTGTTTTGATATGGTTCCCTCTTTATACTTGCTGTTGGGTTCTTCTGATATCACTTCAACCTTCAGCCCCAGCTTTTCAGCCTCTGCTTGGGCTTCTTCTACAGTTTTTCCTAAAAGCGAAGGAGTATCTATCTTATTTGGTAAAAATCCGCTAAATAAATTGGAAGGAATAAGTTCTCCTCCTGTGAATATAAACACTGTTCCTAAAAATGCAAGCGAGGCTATAAGTGCTGTAAGTACAGCAAAAATAGTCATAGCTTTGGATTTTTTTCTTTTAGGTTGTTTGGACTTCATTTTTTTTGCAGGTTTCACTTTTATTTCCTCTTCTTCATAATCGTCGTCATATTCCTCATAATCATCTGTTTCTAAATCTCCACGTCCCAGATGCACTATCTTTGTTTTAAAATCTTCTTCTCTTTCGGCAAAATTACTAATAGGTTTATTTTGTTCCAGCCTTGAAATATCAGAAATAAGTTCGCCTACATTTTTGTATCTTTTATCTACGTTTCTCTGCGTCATTTTTAAAATTAGGTTTTGTGAATCTTTAGATACACCTGCAAAATCTTCTTCGATTAACTCCACCTTGCTGTGAATATGTTTTAATGCAACATTCACAGGCGTTTCTCCACTAAACGGAACTTTCCCTGTAAGAAGTTCATACAATACTATTCCAAGAGAATATATGTCGCTCCTCTCGTCCATATACCCCCCTCTTGCCTGCTCAGGCGAAAAATAATGCACTGAGCCCATAACGGCACCTACACTGGTAATAGTGGAACTGTTCACTGCTTTTGCAATTCCAAAATCTCCCACTTTGACCATATTGTCTTTGGTCACCATAATGTTGTGAGGTTTTATATCCCTGTGTATGATTTTCTTACTATGTGCCTCTGATAACGCCAACGCTATCTGCTTTACTATACTTATAGCTTTTTGCTCGTCTAAAGCTCCATCTTTTTTTATAAGTTCTTTTAAATTTGTTCCGTCCACATACTCCATTACTATATAGGATGTTCCGTTATCTTGTCCTACATCATATACATTTATTATATTTGGATGATTTAAACTTGCAGCTGCCTGAGCCTCATTTTTAAATTTATTTACAAACTCTTCATCTGTAGAAAACTCATCTTTTAAAATCTTTACTGCCACTATTCGATTGAGGATTTGGCATCTGGCAGTATATATGTTTGCCATTCCACCCTCGCCTATTTTTTCCATCAATTCATATCTATTTCCTAAAATTCGATTATTCACTGTTTCACCATCTTTCACGATATTATATGATAACACAAATGATTGTTATATTGTCTTTTCCACCTTTTTCATTTGCCAATGCCACAAGAGCTTCGCAGCAATCCTTCGGATTTATACCGGTTTTTAAAACCTCTTCTATCTCAAAATCCTCCACCATATCAGTTAGCCCATCGCTACATAATATAACTATATCTTTTATTTGAAGTTCTTTATCATAAAAATCCACTTTTACACTTTTATCTGTTCCTATAGCCCTGGTAATTACATTTCTTTTCGGATGAGTTTTTGCATCTTCAGGTTTTATTATTTCTTTTTCTACAAGTTCCTGCACATAAGAATTATCTACAGTTAATTGCTCTAAAGTATCATTTCTAAACAAATATGCTCTGCTATCTCCCACATTGGAAGCTATAAGCTTATTTGAATTTATAACGCTGGCAACTAAGGTAGTCCCCATTCCTACAAACGGTTCTTCTTTAGTTGCCTTCTCATAAACAAGTTTATTTGCCTCATAAAAAGCCCTTGAAAGCATTATTTCCAGATCCACTATTTCTTCAACATTTTCCTCAACATTTTCCTCTAAATGTCTAAAAACATAGGATTTTAAAGTATCTATCGCCATCTTGCTCGCTACTTCTCCCTTGTTATGTCCGCCAATTCCATCAGCCACAGCAAAGAAACCAACCTCTTCGCCTTTAACTACGATAGTTTCTGCATAGCAGCTATCCTCATTAGCAGGTCTTTTTATTCCACAGTCAGTTATAAAAGAAAAATCCAAGTATATCACCCTTTTCTAATTAGCAACACTTCGTCTTAATTGTCCACATGCTCCATTTATGTCTTTCCCCATCTCTCGTCTTACGGTTACTTCTATATTGTTGCTTCTCAAAATCCCTACAAATCTATCTATTGATGCTTTGTCAGGTCTTTTATATGTCCGTTCTTCAACTGAATTTACAGGTATTAAATTCACATGGCAGAGCATACCTTTTAATAGCTTTGATAATCTATTTGCGTCTTGTTTATCATCATTCACACCCTGTATAAGAGCATATTCAAAAGTCACTCGTCTTTTTGTCGTATTTGCATAATTTCTCGCTGCCTCCAGCACGGTATCTATAGAATAGGCTTTCTCCACAGGCATAATTTTCTTCCTTTTTTCATGAGTAGTTTCATGAAGTGATATAGCCAAATTTATTGGATAGCCCAGGTTTGCAAGTTCATTTATCTTAGGCACTACACCGCAGGTAGATACGGTTATATGCCTGTATCCTATGTTTAATGAGTCTTTTTGATTTACTATATCTAAAAACTTAACTACATTATCAAAATTATCAAGAGGCTCTCCACTTCCCATCATTACTACATTTGAAATCCGTTCGTTCACATCGTCTTGGACAGCAAGGATTTGACCTATCATCTCTCCTGCTGTGAGGTTTCTGATCAGTCCGTCTATGGTAGAGGCACAAAAACTACATCCCATCAAACACCCTACCTGAGACGATATACAAATCGAAAGCCCATGCTTATACTTCATAAGCACTGCCTCTATTATATTCTTATCATCAAGCCTAAGTAAATACTTCCTCGTGCCGTCAAGTTCTGAAATAAGCACCTTATATACTGATACCTTAGAAATATACAAATTTTCATTTAATTTTTCTTTAAGTGTTTTAGGAATATTTCCTATTTCATCAAAAGACGAAATCCCCTGAAAAAGCCTCGGATAAATTTGCTTAGCCCTAAATTTCGGTTCTCCAATCTTAATTATTTCTTCCTCTAACTCTCTAAAAGTTAAAGATAATATATCTAATTTCATAATCTGCCTTTCTATTAACAAACTACCACTATCATTATATACTAACATCCTGACATATCATACTGACTTTTTAAGTTTTGCTATAAAAAATCCGTCCATATTATGAATATGAGGATATAATTCCATTGGTTTATCTTCCAAATAAAACTCTTTATTACATGCTAAAAACTTCTCCACTATTTCTATATTTTCTTTTTTCTCAAGTGTGCAAGTGCTATACACCAGACTTCCTTTATCTTTCAAATACTTTGATGCATTTGATAAAATTTGATATTGAATTTCAGGTAACTGTTTCACATCTTCATATGATTTGTACCTTATTTCAGGTTTTCTTCTCATTATACCGAAGCCTGAGCAAGGTGCGTCTACCAAAATTTTATCATATCTACTTACCATATCTTCGTTAAAGACAGTAGCGTCCATAACACCGGCTTTTATTATCTTAATTCCAAGTTCTGTCGCTCTCTTTTTAAGCATCTGAATTTTATGTTCGGATATATCAAAAGCATCAATTCGTCCCTTATTCTCCATCAACTCAGCAATATAAAAAGACTTTCCTCCAGGTGCACTGCAAATATCCAAAATCACTTCTTCAGGCATAGGATTCAAAACTTTTACAGCCATCATAGATGACAAATCCTGAACGATGAATCCGCCATTTTTAAACAACGGATTTAAACCAATGCTTTTCATTGATCTAATTTCATAAGCACCCTCTATTACATCGCTTTTCTTCGGATATATCTCTTGTAATTTAAATTTTTCAAGTAGTTCTTCTTCAGTTGCTTTTAGCTTGTTAAGTCTAATGAACAAACCAGGTTTTTCAAACATACTTTCGAGTAATTTTCTGGTGAAATCTTCTTTGTAAATCTTTAAAAATCTTCTTGCTATATACTCTGAAATCGAAAATTCTATAGACAGGAGTTCTGCTTTATCCAAAATCTTATCTGCATACTCGGCTTTTCCGTCTTTCGCTCTTTTCCTCATAACTGCATTGATGATACCTGCACTTCTGTTGTCAACTTTTTTTATCAGCTTTACGCTCTCATCTACTGACGCAAAATCTGAAACACTGTCCATAAATTCGAGCTGATAAAATCCCATTTCTAAAACAGTCTTAGCCTGTTTGGAAAGTTTACTTGCTCTCATATTTAGAAACTGCTTTATCTGGTAATCTAAATAAACCAACCTGCTCAAAGTTCCATAAATGAGTTCGGTAATAAAACCCTTTTCTCTGTTATCTATAGTTTTTTTGTTAAATGCTTTATTTATAGAAATATTTGAATATGCCTTGTTATATTTCACATCATATATTATATCATATGCTATCTTTCTGGGGTTATCGCTCATAACTTCTCCTTATTTATAACCTTTTAACATATATTTTATCATATATCCTATATATTTAGTAATCTTAATATGCACTCAACAAAAAACAAAGACCAGCAAAATGCTAGTCTCTGGAACGTCCTCTTAATAACAAAAGTCTGATAAGCTGTGCCACTGCTGTTGCTGTTGCTGCTACATAGGTAAGAGCCGCAGCGTCCAAAACCTTTTTGCTGTGTGGAATTTCTTCTCTGGTAAGTACTCCTACAGCCTCTAATTCGCCAAGTGCTCTACTGCTTGCATTAAACTCTACAGGCAAGGTAACTATTTGAAACACTACTGAACCTGTAAAAAGCAAAATCCCCACATCTAACAATCCCGTAAACGACAAAACCAATCCTGCTACAATAAATAACCAAGAAAGACTGGATGCAAAGTTCACAAAAGGAACTATGGCATTTCTAAAAGTAAGAGGAGCATACCCTCTTGCATGCTGAATAGCATGACCTACTTCGTGAGCTGCTATAGCCGACGAAGAAATAGTATTTCCTCTGTATACCATATCCGAAAGTCTCAATACTCTACTTCTGGGATCGTAATGGTCTGACAAAGTACCGCTTATATGCTCGACCCTTACATCATTAAGCCCATTTCTGTCCAAAATTGCTCTTGCAGTTTCAGCGCCTGTATAACCATTTCTACTTGCCACCTTGACGTATTTTTCGTATGTCGATTTGACTTTGCTTTGTGCATATATGGCCAGTAATATAGCCGGAATCAATACTATCATCGTACTGTCAAAATAAGGATAATACATCTTAATCGCCTCCTAAATAAAACAATATAGCTTCTTCAAGCTTTTGTGTATCCACTTTTGTATCTATGCAGGGGCCTTCCGGTCTGTCGTTAAGAATTCCTATTATATCTATTTCTCCGACATCGACTATCCCGCTACTTAAATCTCTTTCACAAGCTACCGCAACTATTGCCTTTGGTCTTGTATCCAGTATTGCTTTTCTTGCAAGTGTTCCTCCTGTTGCTACTACTACATTTACCTCATATTTTTCACAGATAAATATAATCTCGGATATATCACATTTTCTACATCTTTTACAGTTATTTATATTCGTCGTAATTCTTATCTCGCAGGTTTGCAACTGTAGGCAATGAGGTAAAATCACAAGTATTTCACTTGGCTTTAAATTAAATTTTTTACTTCTTGTTCTTTTATTGTTATTATCAATCATTTTTCTTCTCAGTTGATTTTTGTCCATTCCTAATAAATCAACCGTTCCCTCCAGAAGAGGATAGGCTTTTTTCAAAAACTTACTCATAACCCAATACCTTTCCTGTTTCCAACTCATTTCCTTTTAGAAACTCCCCTACAGGCATTCTCTTCTTTCCGCTAATCTGGATTTCTCTTATCCTAACTATATTATCAGCAGAAGCTATGTCTATTCCGTCACGTGAAACATCTACTATAGTTCCTGCTTTTTCTTTGGAGGTCTTGTCTAAAACGACAGGCGAAAACAGCTTCATCACGACGCCATCATAAAGAGTATATGCAGATGGCCACGGGTCAGTTCCTCTAATCAGATTCGATATAGAGTCCGCTGATTTGTTCCAATTTATTTTCCCGAGTTCTTTAGTCATCATAGGAGCATAGTTTGAGAGTGCATCATCTTGCTTTTCAGGTATAAGTTTTCCATTTATCACATTTTTTAGAGTTTCAGCTAAAGTCTTCTTCCCTAAAACTGCAAGTTTGTCGTGAAGTGTAGATGCTGTATCATCTGAGGTAATCTCAACTTCATTTTTTATCAGCATATCTCCGGTGTCAAGTCCCTCTTGCATATACATGGTAGTCACACCTGTCTTTTTCTCTCCTTCTATTATGGCAAAATTTATCGGAGCTGCCCCTCTATACTTAGGAAGTAAAGAAGCGTGAACGTTTATACAACCATATTTTGGAAGTTTTAAAATCTCTTTCGGCAAAATTTGTCCAAAAGCAACTACGATTATAATATCAGGATTTATTTGTCTTATTTTCTCAATAGCCTTGACGTCCATGATTTTTTCAGGCTGAAAAACCTCTATATTATGCTCCATTGCAACTATTTTTACAGGTGGAGCGGTGAGTTTATTTCCTCTTCCTTTTGGTCTGTCAGGCTGAGTAACCACCAAAGCTATTTCAAAATCACTTTCATTTAACGCCTCAAATGACGGGATGGCAAACTCAGGAGTTCCCATAAATATAGCTTTCATATGCATCTACTCTCTTTCATGTAAACTTCCTTCGACCTTGTCCTTAAATAAAATTCCATCTAAGTGGTCAATTTCGTGACAAATAGCTCTTGCAAAAAGCTCCTCTGCCTCAACTACAAACTCTTTCATATCTGTATCATAGGCTTTAGCTTTTACATAGTATGGGCGAGTGACACAGCCGATTTTCCCGGGTATACTAAGGCAGCCCTCATCGTCCGTCTGTTCTCCGTTTGATTCTAGTATTTCGGGATTTATCATAACTACAGGTCCATCTCCTACATCTATTACCACTACTCTTTTAAGAACTCCGACCTGTGGCGCCGCAAGCCCTACTCCTTCAGCCTCATACATAGTATCTATCATATCTTCAACTAACTCCAACAACTTATCGTTTATTTTTTCAACGGGGCGAGATTTTTTTCTAAGCACCTCGTCGCCATCAGTTCTAATAATTCTAGTCGCCATTTTGTCCTCCCAAAATTTAAATAATCATAATATCTAACATATATATCAAAACAAGAAAACAGTCCCTTTCCTTGAAAAATACGCAAGATTTTTCTTTTTAGCATTGTAACATTTACTCTCGCATATAAACTATACCATATTTATAGGGTTTATATCAACAGAAGCAGTCACATTATCTAACAGAACCACACTTCTTTTTTCTGTAAGTATATAATTCATTATACTCTTAATTAAACCAATTTCAACTTTACTGTCTTTTATCAAAATCTGCCATCTGTATTTGTTTTCTATCTTGTTTACAAGGCAAGGAAAAGGTCCCATAACATTAACGTTTTCAATAGACTTTTTCTTTAAATAAAAAACTATGGCATCTTTTATCTGCATACTGCTGTTAGCAGCATTTCTTTCATTTATACTGCTTACCAGCACTCTGACCATATTGCTGTATGGAAGATAATCAAAAGCTTCTCTTAATTTTATTTCTTCGCTATAAAATCCCTTAAAGTCGTGATTTATAACGTAGTTAAACACGTAGTTTTCAGGAGAAAATGTCTGTACCAAAACTTTTCCATCTATATCTCCTCTGCCCGCTCTTCCTCCAACCTGCTCTATAATACTGAATGTTCTCTCGTGACTTCTAAAATCCGGTGTATTTAAACCTTGGTCGGCGTTTATAATTCCTACTAAACTTACCATAGGAAAATCAAGTCCCTTTCCTATCATTTGAGTTCCGATAAGTATAGCTCCTTTTGTACGTCTAAAAATCGAAAGAATCTTATCATGGCTGTTCTTTTTGCTTACAGTATCTTTGTCCATTCTAAATACCTCAGCGTTTGGAAACAACTGTCTAACTTCTGTTTCTATTTTTTCAGTTCCTACTCCAATGTCTTTCATATTACCGACACTGCAAGTTTCACAAGCTGTTTTAAACGCAAGTTCAAAGTTACAGTAATGACATCTCAAGGTTTGATTTTTCTTATGATAAGTAAGAGAAATATCACAGTTTTTACATTTAGGAACATACCCGCAGTTATCACAGCTTAAAAAATTTGCATATCCTCTTCTATTTAAAAACAAAATTACCTGCTGCTCTTTTTCTATTGCCAAGTCTATTTCATTTTGAAGTCTAAGGCTTAAAAAAGACATATTCCCCAGTCTTGCATCTTCAGTCATATCTATTATCTCGATTTTGGGAAGAGGTTTGTTATTTGCTCTCGACTTCAACTCTGCCAGCTTGTATTCACTATTTTTAGCTTTATAATACTGTTCTACCTTCGGCGTGGCAGAGCCTAAAATTACTGACACTGCTTGAACTTCGTTTAGTTTACAAGCCACCTCTACGCTGTCATATTTAGGATTGATTTCGGACCTGTATGTATCTTCATGACACTCATCTATGACTATAAGTCCAAGATTTTTAATCGGAGCAAATAGTGCCGAACGAGCACCTATAACTACGGGAGCACTTATATCCGCTATCTTCGACCATTCGTCATACCTTTGTCCTATACTCAAATGGCTGTGAAGCACAGCTATCTTTTCTTTAAATCTCGCTTTAAATCTGGATATAGTCTGAGGTGTCAGTGAAATCTCGGGAACTAAAACTATAGACCCTTTGTTTTCCTGTATCATTTTTTCTATGAGAGCCATATATACTTCAGTTTTTCCGGAACCTGTTATTCCATGTAATAAAACAGGTCTGTTTTTACTTTTTAACTCGTCATCTATTTCTTTAAAAACTCTTTTTTGTTCTTCGTTTAATTCATTTTTTACATAAGTCTTGGTATGTATATCTTTAGAATCAGTTTCTCTAAAATTCCTAATTTTTTTAATTTCAACTATACTTTTTTCTTTAAGGTTATTTATATAAGTCGAAACATTTTTACCTTTAAACTCTTCATTTAATCTATCTCTCGATATCTCTGTACTGTCCAGTATAAGCTTATATAGAGCTTTTTTTACGTAAGCATTATTTTTTAAATTTAAATATTCAGTTTCCAAAGCCTTACTGTCACAAAGCAAAATATAGTCTTCAAATTTAGCATTTGCTTTTCTGATTTGGGCAGGATAAAATAACCCTAATGCGTCTAAATAACTACACATATAATGCTCTCTAATCCAAAATGAAACTGCTATTTTTTCTTTACTTAAACTTGTTTTTTCTCCTAATAAACTTATCTCTTTTATGTTATTTATTTCATTATCAATACAATTTTTACTCTTAATTTCTACCACTATAGCCTCTAACTTTTTATTTCCTCTTCCAAACGGAACATATACTATCTGCCCTAAGTATACATCTAAAGAAGTTTTATATGTGAATTTCTTGTCTATATGTCTTGATTTTTGTATCAATATTACTTCGCAATATTTTTCAACCATAAAAGCCACCCAACTTTTGTCTTATCTTCCTTTCTTCTTTATGCTAAAACAAAAATAAGCACATTGTGCTTATTTATTTTTCATTATATCTATAATTCTATCATAAATTTGTTTTGATAGTTGTTTTTTTGTCATAATAGACAGTTCTTCTATATTTCCATCTGCAAATAACAGTTTTGCAATATTGGTATCTTCGGCGAACCCTGCTCCTTTTTGTTTTAAATCATTGGCAACTATAAAATTCAAATTTTTCTTTTGTAATTTTTTTTGTGCATTAGAAATTAAATCGTCAGTTTCAGCAGCAAATCCTACCAAAACTTGTTTTGTCTTCAACTTCCCAAGTTCAAATAAAATATCTTTGTTTCTGTCCAGTTCTAAGAATAAATCCGAGTCTGATTTTTTGATCTTGGACTTTGAAACATTCTTAGGCTTATAGTCTGCAACTGCTGCCGATTTAATGACTATATCCATTTTTTCAAATCTGGAAATTACCGCCTCATACATCTGCTGAGCACTTTTAACTTTGACTACTTCTGCTACTCCAAAAGGTGGTTCTAAATTTGTAAAACCTGTTACAAGAGTTACCTTTGCTCCCATCAGTGCTGCCTGATATGCAAGTGCATACCCCATTTTCCCTGTTGATCTATTTGTTATGTATCTTACAGGATCTATTTCCTCCTGAGTAGGACCTGCCGTTACCAAAACGTTCTTACCTTTCAGTTCATCAGTTTTTTCAAGTAAAAACTTTACATTCTCTACTATAAGGTCGGTTTCTGCCAACTTTCCTTGCCCTAAGTCTCCACATGCAAGTCTGCCATAAGCAGGTTCAATAAAAATATATCCCAGTTCCTTTAATTTTTGGATATTTGACTGAGTAATAGGATTTTCATACATATTTGTATTCATGGCAGGAGCTATAACCACAGTCGCTTTGGTAGCCATTACCGTGGTCGAAAGCATATCATCCGCTATCCCATTTGCAATTTTAGCAATTATATTTGCCGTCGCCGGTGCTATCAAAAAAATATCAGCTTTCTTTGCTAAGGATATGTGTTCTATATCCCAATTTGCCACAGGTTCGAACATATTTGTTGCAACAGGATTTTGGCTTAGGCTTTGAAATGTAAGTGCTGACACAAATTCAGTTGCGTGTTTTGTCATGATTACATTGACATTTATGTCTTCTTTTCTCAGCTTAGATACCACATCACAAGCCTTATATACAGCTATTCCTCCACTTACTCCTAAAACTACAGTCTTAGACATTTATTCCACCTCGTTGCTTCCAACTAAAACTTCCTCAAGCTCTTCATTACAAACAGTTTTGTAGGTTATCTTTTCCTCAAAAACCTCAAATGTAGCCACTGACACGGGTTTTTTCTCTAC
>JBHASY010000104.1:0-8611 GCA_041831635.1 Acetoanaerobium sp.
TTAAAGCTTGTGGAAGGTGCTATGACAAAGATTGCAAACTATGATTTGGATTTGTCTTCTGAAAAAGAATCAGGTGCCAAGTATATCAATAATAATGACGAAATAGGTCGTATAATCAGATCTATAAATACTATGTTCCAAAATTTAGTAACTATAGTAACTAATATTTCATCTCATTCTCAGAATACGGCGGCTACAGCTGAGCAGCTTACCGCTACAGCTGAAAACACAAGTGCATCTGCTCAAGAGGTTGCAAGTGCTGTAAACAATATAGCTGAGGGAGCAACTTCTCAAGCGGAAGACACTCAAAGTGCGGCAGTTTCAGTGAACGAATCAACTGAACTTCTTAAAGAAATGATGGTAATTTTAAATGAATTGACACAAGCTACTCAAACAATAGACGAGAAAAAAAATATGGGACAAAACAGTATCAAAGAACTAATCGAAGTATCAAATAAAAATAAAGATCTTTCAAATGAGGTGGGTGTAACTATCCAAGAAACAAATAAATCTGCTGAAAAAATTGCAACGGCAAGTGATATGATACAGTCTATATCAGATCAGACAAATCTGCTTGCATTAAATGCGGCTATCGAAGCGGCCAGAGCCGGAGAAGCGGGAAGAGGCTTTGCTGTAGTTGCCGAAGAAATAAGAAAATTGGCAGAGCAATCGGCAGTATTTACTGATGAAATAAGAAAAATCATAGAAGACTTAAAAAGAAAGTCTGAAAATGCAGTTGATATGATGAATAAATCAAACGAGATAGTGATACTCCAAGAAGAAAAAGCTGATGAAACGTTTGCCAAATTTACTGAAATTTCAAAAGCTGTAGAGAAAAGTAAGGAGATAGTGGCTAAAATTGACGCATCATCAAAGCAATTGGAAAAGGAAAACATAAATGTAAACAGGGTAGTGGAAAATCTTTCGGCTATAGCACAGGAAAATGCAGCA
The DNA here is from genome assembly GCA_041831635.1 of Acetoanaerobium sp. GTDB lineage: Bacteria > Bacillota > Clostridia > Peptostreptococcales > Filifactoraceae > Acetoanaerobium. Next base: position 952 of record JBHASY010000104.1, read on the forward strand.
ACATCAGAACAGGCAAGCGCTTCAGTAGATACTCAGGTTCAAGCTATAGCGGATATAACATCAGCAAGTGAAAACCTTGCAAACATAGCTATGGATTTACAAGACGAGGTTTCTAAATTTAAATTATAGTTTAAAAACGATAATAAACGCTAATGTGTTAATAGGATGAGTTACAAAAAAGTGGTTTTTTAAGAAAATTCTTTTGAAACAGGTGTTTATATTATCTTGTTAAAAGATTCCGAAGTGAGAGCTTCGGGATTTTTTTGTCTATATGAATATTTTTATGATATATGGGAATTATATAAACAGTTATATCGTGTTTTAAGTTTATCTTCTTACAAAACATCAGAAAAATCATAAGAAATTGTATTTTTGAAATTAACTTTGATATATATTTAAAAAAATTGTTAATAAAAGATAGATTTATACGATATAATAGTTTATGTAGAAATAAAATATGATACTTAAGGGCTATTGAAAATAGCGAAGGTTTTGCCGATAAATTATGAAAAATATGTGACGGGAGTGGGAAAAGTTATGAAGGTATCTATCAAAGAGTTAGAAAAAGGTATGATTGTTGACAGTGATATTTTTAGCAAAAAGGGAGCGTTATTATTATATAAGGGCTTCAAAATAGAAAATCCTGATCTTGTTGCAATTGTTCTACATAGAAATGGAATAGATGAAATTTTAGTGAAGAAAGAAACTATTATTGAAACTAAGATATTAGAGTCAGATTATGTAAAACAAAGAATAGAACGCGAGGTAGCACTATTTAAAGAAGAGTTTACTCAAGTCATAGATAAAGTGAAAGAAGATGTGAAGAATTTTGCAAAAAACAATGACATCTCTGAGATTAAGGATTTAGATAAAGGACTGAAACTAGCCAAAGAGTATGAAAATTCAATTTTTACTCTTTTTCAGATGATAGAAAAAATGAAACAGGAAAATCAAGATGAATATACTCAGATAGTGGAAATTTCCTTACTGTCCTATTCTATAGGAAAGTGGCTGGAACTTAGCGATAAAGAACTTAAAGAGATCTCTGAAACTGCACTTCTTAGTCAGATAATGGAGTATGCGAATTTTGACTTTACTCAAGACCCGTTTACTTTAAAGGGATCAAATACAATATCTCCTGATACTTTGAAGGCGGCATTTCAGGTTCAAGAAAGAACTGACGGTTCAGGATACCCAAGAGGTCTTACCAGAGAGCAAATTCATCCATATGCAAATGTGGTAGCTGTAGCTGATGTATTTAAAAACCTCACAGGTGGAGGAGAACTTGCAGAGAAGCTTTCCGTTTTTGATGCCATAAAAATAATGGAAAGAGAATATATTACAAAGCTGGATGTGAAAACCCTTTATGTATTTTTGCATAGAGTAGGAAATAAATTTATAGGAAGTTCGGTAAGATTGAGTAACGGAACCGTAGGAGAGATAGTTTTTGTGCCTGAAAATGAAATCTCTATGCCTTATATCAAGCTACCTGACGGGCACGTAGTAAATCTTCAAAGCCCTGAATATAAAGATAAACACATAGTAGAAATTTTTTAGGCTGAAAAATTCAACCAGGAGGCTCGCTTATGTATGATTTAAACTTGAATTTAAACGACATAATAGCTGAAAAAGATGAAAAAAACAGGAGACTTTTGACAGTAGAACTCAGAAATCTGGGGGGATATGAAACTGTAGAAGAGTTTTTTAAGGAAATTAGAAAAGCTTCAGAAAAAAACGATCCGAAAGCACTGAGACTTTATAGGTTTGCTCAGTGGCTATCTCACGAGAGCGTGTTTTACGGACTGATGGATCTGCTTGACAGCTTAAAAACTTCAGTTCATATGGAGTACGCACTAAAGGCTATAACAAAAATCCCTGAGAATACTGAAGTATTACATAAATCTGTATCCACACTGTTAAATTCTATACAGAGATTTAACGATGTAGGCGTGCTATATCAAGCAGTATCACTTCTTCACCGTATGGAAGAAGTAGATAAAAGTTTGAGAGACTGCCTTAAATCTCACGAGAAAATCATTATGGACGAGAGTGTACTTATAGAGGCCGGTAACAGGATAGAAAATCTGGCTAAGTATGAGAGTGATTTTCATAAAAATAGCGACGTGAGAGCCGAGTTTACATCTAAAGATGAGTTTATAGAATTTGTAAATTTATTTACAAAATTTAAAAATACCGTTTAATTAAGGCTTCGTTAATAAAAGAACTGTCTGTGAAGGGTTGTGAACGAATGATGCCGGATTTATTTGTTTTAGAATTTATGAGTGCGTTATCAAATCCTTTACTTGATAGAATTATGTCTTTTATAACAAAACTTGGGGATAAGGGTCTGATTTGGATTTTATTAGCTTTTGTTCTGATATTTCGTAGAAATACCAGAATCTACGGAATAGCTATAATTATTGCATTGTCTTTCGTGACGATTTTAGGTGAGGGAATAATAAAGAACTTGGTGCAAAGAAACAGACCTTTTATAGAATACGGGTTTGATATTCTTATAAAACCTCCTACAAGCTATTCATTTCCTTCAGGCCATACAGCTTCTTCATTTGCGGTTTTAGGGATATTTTTATTTAGTATAAAAAAGTATAGATGCATTTGTTTTATTTTAGCCTTTTTAATTGCTTTTTCCAGACTATATCTTGGGGTACATTATTTTAGTGATGTACTTGCAGGAGCGATTATTGGAACAGGAGCGGCTTATTTAGTAGATAGGTTATACCTTAAAAAAATTTTAAATGTAGGCTGAGATTGCGAAGAAGGGGGCAGGTTATGAAAAAAAAAGATATCCTAAAAGATAAAAAATTTATTCCTGTGATTGAGTCGAAACTCAGGAAAAGGTTAGTTGAAGTTCCAAAGGAAATATATCAGGCAAGTGGAATCAATATCTTTGGGAAACGGATTAAATCGCTAATATTTTCTACGGATGTAGCACTTATAAAGAATTCAAATGCGGATGGTGTTATAGCAGTATATCCTTTTACTCCTCAGACAGGAATAAATCAGGCTATAATAGATGTTTCGCCCAGTCCTGTGTTTTGTGGAGTGGGTGGTGGTCTTACTACAGGTTCACGCTCTATAGATATAGCCTTTCATGCGGAATTAAACGGTGCTTTTGGTGTTGTGCTTAATGCCCCTACACCGAATTCTCTTATTATGGAAATGAAAAAACGCATAGATATTCCTATAGTTGTAACTGTGATATCGGAAAAAGAAGATGTAGCATCCAGGATAAAGGCAGGGATTTCTATATTTAATGTTTCAGGAGGAGTAAATACTGCTCAGATAGTTTCAAAGATAAGAAAAGACTTTCCCGAAATACCTATTATTGCAACAGGAGGACCTACTTCTGAGAGTATACTGGAAACTATAAAAGCCGGAGCAAATACTATAACTTATACTCCGCCGAGCAGTGGAGAACTTTTTTCAAAAGTTATGGAAAATTACAGAGGGGGACTTAAATAGGAATGAGAATTCAGCTTGAAGATATCAAAAAAAATATGATAATCGACGAAGATGTTTTTGGAGAACAGGGGAATCTCATAGTTGGAAGAGGTTTCTCCGTTTCAAATACTATGATTCTAAAAAACCTTCTAAGACAGAACAAAGTGGATAAAGTAAAAGTGCTTACTTTATCGGAAGAAATAGAAGTGCAGTCGACAAAAGAAAAAATTGCTAAGGAAATTGAGGATTTTAAGATGGAGTTTCAAGACACTGTAAGTGTCATAGAAAGTGAACTGTCAAATATTTTAAGTGGAGAATTAGAACCTGAAAAATTAAACAGCATAGTAGAAACCAGTTTAAGTATGCAGTCAGGAAGCACTTTAAATATATTTCAGATGATGCAAAAAGTAAAAGACAGTGATGACGTGATTTATGCACATTGCTACAGCGTGTCACTTTCTGCCTATGTTATAGGTTCATGGCTGAAACTCTCTGAATCGGAACTAAGTGAGCTTACTATGGCTGCGATTTTGGCAGACGCAGGAAAGGTTTCAGTTCCAAAAGAAATCCTTATGAAAAAAGAGTCTTTAACAAATGAGGATATGGCTCAAATAAAAAAACATGTTCAATATTCATATGATATGGTAGAAGAACAACCAGTCAGCGATAAAGTGAAAGAGGCTATACTTTATCATCACGAAAGAGAAGATGGTTCCGGTTATCCGGAGGGTATAAAAGGAGACGAAATACCTTACTATGCGAAAATAGTAGCAATAGCTGATGTATATACAGCACTGACTTCAAAAAGACCTCAAAGAGGGAAGCTCACTCCTTTCGAGGCGCTAAAGATAATGGAAAGAGATTTTATGAATAAGCTCGACGTTACTATACTTACTGAATTCTTAAAGAGAATAGCGGGAAACTATATAGGAAACCCTGTTAAGCTAAGTGACGGCTCTATGGGAGAGATAGTGTTCTTATCCGTACATAAGCTTTCAAGACCTGTGATTAGACTTACAGAGGGAGATAAAATAATAGACTTGGGAGCGAAAGAAAACGCTCATATAGATATAGTAGAGTTTTTATAAAAATAATAAGACGATTAAAAGCCCCGGACTATAGAGGAGATTTGATCTGAGTGCTAAGCATTTTGATTTAAACCTGAAACTGTATGGGGCTTTTTATTTTTTATCATATACGAGTTTAATAAAACTTTTGTATCTTAAACTTCAATTACTATCTTACTTTTATGATATAATGAATAGCAAAAGAAGAGCAAAAAGGATGATGGTATGAAAAAAAGAGTAGTTCTGGGTATGAGTGGAGGGGTGGACTCTTCCGTATCGGCAGTGATATTAAAAGATGCTGGCTACGATGTAGTCGGTATTTTTATGAAAAATTGGGATGAAAAAGACGAAGACGGAGTATGTACAGCCACAGCGGATTATGAAGATGTAAGAAGGGTAGCGGATCAGCTGGATATTCCTTACTATACGATAAATTTTGAGAAGGAGTATTGGGATAGGGTGTTCAGTTATTTTTTAGATGAATATAACAAAGGCAGAACACCCAACCCCGATGTAATGTGTAATCAAGAGATTAAGTTCAATGCTTTTTTAGACTATGCCTTAAAACTGGAGGCCGACTATATAGCTATGGGACATTATGCAAGGGTAGAAGAAAGAAACGGCAAGTTTTATCTGCTAAGAGGTGTAGATAATAACAAAGACCAGACTTATTTTCTTTCCAGAATAGGACAAAAAGCTCTCTCTAAGTCGATTTTTCCTATAGGAGGACTTGAAAAGTCTAAAGTAAGAGAGATAGCTGAAAAAAATGAACTTTATACTGCAAAGAAAAAAGACTCTACAGGTGTGTGCTTTATAGGAGAGCGTGATTTTGATGAGTTTTTAGATAAATACTTGTTGTCGAAAAAAGGCGATATGATAAATGTAGACACAGGGGAAAAAATATCAGAGCATAATGGACTTTACCATTACACTTTAGGTCAAAGAAAAGGTATAGGAATAGGTGGAGTAGGAAGTGGCAAGCCTTGGTTTGCAGTGGGAAAAGACCTAAAGAAAAATATTCTATATGTAGCTCAGGGAGAACAACATGAGGCACTATACTCAAGTTCTTTGATAGGGGAAAGTCCTGTTTGGACTTTAGACGAAGAGCCTGAGTTTCCGCTTAAATGTACTGCAAAGTTCAGATACAGACAGCAGGATATCCCTGTTACTGTATATAAGTGTGATGACGGAAATCTTCATATAATCTATGACGTTCCTGTGAAAGCGGTTACACCTGGGCAGGTAGCTGTACTTTACGATGGGCAGATATGTATGGGAAGCAGTATTATAAAACTTATAAAGCCTGTGAATGACAAATACAAATACCTTAACCCGACATTCTAGTTAGAATTTTTATAAATTATCCTTATTATCATTTTGCAAATTTGAATTTAAAGTTAGAATAGATATGAAGGAGTCAAAATGGATAAAGAAACAAAAAGTTATTTAAAAATCGCCTTGGCGGGTGTTTTATGGGGTATGATAGGAATTTTTGTTCAGACGCTTAGAGGATTTGGATTAAGTGCTGAATTTATAGCGTTTTTCAGAATTTTTCTTGGGGGAATTATACTATCTGTGTGGTTTTTAATAAAAGATCCCGAGGTATTAAAAATAGATATAAAAGGTCTGATTTGGACTTTTATCATAGGTGCGATTTCACAAGGTTTATTTAATCTTGCTTACTTCGGCTCTATTCAAAGAGTAGGAACATTTACAGCAGTGGTACTACTTTACTTTTCGCCAGTATTTATGTTTTTGCTCGGAACATTTATGTATAAAGAAACGGCAGATAAAAGAAAGATTATTTCAGTAATGATATGCTTTGCAGGCTGTATGCTGGGAGTTACAGGCGGAGATTTTTCTACTTTAAAAACAGATTTTTTGGGGATAGTTATGGGGCTTACAGCATCGCTGAGCTATGCACTTATGCCTGCACTTAGCAAGAAAACTTCATCTTCATATAATCCGTTTACGATTATAATCTACAGTTTTTTATTTGGAAGTCTTGTGGTTTTTCCGTTTGCAGATCCTATAAAGGAATTATATATGCTTCAAGATTTTAAAATAGCAGCTTTTCTTATAGCTTTTAGCATATTGGTGGCAGCTATGCCTTATTGTCTTTATATACCGTCATTAGAAAATGTACAGGTTTCAAAAATAGGTGTTATTGCATCTGTGGAACTTATAGTATCAATAGTTATAGCATCTGTATTTTTAAAAGAGCCGATACGAACGGGAAATTTGATCGGTGTGGCGATAATAATTATTTCGATAGTGGCGATGAATAAACCTAATGTAAAAGAGATTAAAAATTAGACATATAGCAAATAAATTTTATGTTATAATGAAAAGACAGGTAGTTACGGTTAGAGTGGTAAAGTTTTTTAAGTTAATTAAGTTAAATATTTGGGGATATTTAGGATGAAAAAAGTTCCGGAAAATCTTAGATTACTTATTTTCTCCATAGTTGCTTTGCTTATGATTGTGGTGTCTTTTAAAGTTTTTTCCTATAAAGCTCAAGATGAAAACTGGATAAATGAACCGATTGACGTAAAAGTAAACGATGTAGTTTATGAAAATCTTGATATAGGAAGAGCGGAACTGCCATCGGTAAAAAGAGGAGACAAAGTAGAAATAACTAAAAAACTGAACAAGTCTGCATATGAAAATACGAGTTTGGTGCTAAGAGTATACGGAACTACGGTAGATGTATTTTTAGAAGATAAAAATATATACTCGTACGGAAATGATTTATATGCAAAAAAAAAGATGGTAGGCAGAGGTTATCATATGGTACCTATCGAGGTTGTGGATGAAAAAAATCCTACACTGGTTGTAAAACTTACTATAACAGAAGATATGTCATCTATGTGGCTTGATTTCTTTAGGTTTACCTCAAGCAATAATATATGGGGAGAAATATTTAAGGATAATCTATTTTCTATAATGTTGTATTTGTTTTTGTTTATGCTCGGAATAGTAGGCTATTTTGTTTCTTTAGCAATGTTTTTTAAAACAAAAATAGATAACTCTCATCAATTATATTCATTTGCGGTATCTTTTTTTGTAGGACTTTGGAATTTATGTACTGTCGGATTTTTGCAATTTATTACAAATAACTATGAATATAA
>JBHASY010000105.1:0-3109 GCA_041831635.1 Acetoanaerobium sp.
GGTATAATAGAGTTTACATCTGATGAAAGGAACAAAATTAAATACAAAGTTCCAAATATGTAGTTAAGAGGTGGATTATGACTGAAGATGTACTGATAAAGAGAATAAATTTTCTTGCGAACAAATCTAAGCAGGAAGAGCTAAGTGACATAGAAAAAGAGGAACAGGCTAATCTTAGAAAGGAATACATAAGTAGATTTAAGAACAATCTAAGACAGCAACTGGATAGTATAAAGATTCAAAAAGACTAGGGGAGGTGTGCAATGGCAGAGCAAAAATATGTGGTATTTAGATTAGGGGAAGAATATTACGGCGTAGACATTATGAAGGTAAAGGAAGTTACTGAGGTTATAGAAATGACTCCGGTTTCTAACGCTCCTGACTTTGTAGAGGGAATAATAAATCTCAGGGGAGATATAACTCCTATTATCAATCTTAAAAAAAGATTTTCCAAGCCGGAGAATATTTCTAAAAGGGAGCATAGGATATTGATTGTCAATCTTGATGACAAGCAAGTAGGTTTTATGGTAGACGATGCTTCTCAGGTCATAGCGATGGAAGATGGTCAGGTTCAAAAGACACCTATACTGATAGGTTCAGAAAATAAGCGTTATATTGAAGGTGTAGGAAATGTAGGAGGGAAAATGGTCTTGATAGTAGATCTGATAAAAGTCCTAGACGAAGATGAGAGAAAAGAACTGATTGAGTTATAAAAGTAAAGGGCTAGAGGCTCTTTTTTCTAATTTGCACAAATTAGGGATAATAATTTGTAGAAAAAACTGCATATTGCATTTATAATTGTTCTATACTATGTTGTATTTATGAGAGCCTGAGAGGATAGTAACTTATGAGCAATGATGTGGGATTTTCTTCCAAAAGTTTGGACAAGGTAATAAATGATGTAGTTGCATCTATTAAAAGTGGGCAGGATGAAATATTTAATATTTCTGAAAATGTTCGTAAAGAGTGCGAATTGATTTTGAAAGAAATAGAAAATTTCAAAGTGAAAGTTGCAGTTGTGATAAAAGAAGTAGAAACACTTGTTAAGCAAGAAAAAGAAAGTAGACGAAAACTTTTTGTAGTTAGCAAAAATTTAGACGAATATTCTGAAGAAAGTATCAGAGAGGCTTACGATGAGGCTAAGGACAAGCAGGTTAAGCTGCTACTAAAAAGAGAAGAAGAACAACGCCTTATAAAGGAGCGTAATCAGCTGGAAGTCAGACTCAGGAAAAACTATGATATAGTTTCGAAGGCGGAAAGCCTGATGTCAAAGATGAAGTCTGTGATGGATTTTTTGGTTTCGGATTTAGCAGATGTAGGAAAGACCATAAGCGATTTAGAGGACAAAGCTCAAATCGGAATGAGGATAATCAAGGCGCAGGAAGAAGAAAGAAGAAGAATAGCGAGGGATATTCACGACGGACCCGCACAAAACATTGCAGCTTTGGTTATAAAATCTGAAATAGTGGAAAAGCTTTTAAAAAAGGGAAATGTAAGCGTAGAGGAAGAAATCAAAGAAATAAAAGCTCAGCTTAGGGCAGTTTTAAAAGAATTAAGAGGCATAATGTACGATTTAAGACCTATGTCTTTGGACGAGGTAGGACTCATACCTACTATAGAGCGTATGGCATCTGATATTGAGAACGAAAAGAATATAAATATTGAAGTGAGACGAATTTCAGAATATCATATTTCTAATTCTATGAATAAACTTATAGCATATAGGATAATTCAAGAATCTTTAAACAATATAGTAAAGCATTCAGAAGCTAAAAATGTGGTAGTTCAAATAGATATAAAGAAAAATTTTATAAATGGAGTTATTTGTGATGATGGAAAAGGCTTTGATTATGATGCTTATATGGAAGACAAGAACAAATCTTTCGGTATTTCTTCCATGAAAGAAAGAGCGGAAATAGCTTATGGCCTTGTAACGATAGAATCCGTTATAGGAAAAGGCACAAAAATTATCTTCAAAATACCTAATGAGGAGGACCTAGATGAACGCAATAAAAATCATGATAGTTGACGACCATGCCTTGATGAGAGAAGGTTTGACAAAAATCCTTGAAATGCAAGACGGATTTAAAGTGGTTTTTAAAGCTGCAGATGGATTTGAAGCACTGGCTTATATAGAGCAAGAAACAGTGGATATAGTGCTTTTAGATATAAATATGCCAAATATCAACGGTATAGAAACACTTAAGAAAATGAAACAATTCGATCCTGAAATAAAGATAATTATGCTCACTGTATACGATACGAGAGAATATCTGATGGAGACATTAAACTTAGGAGCAAATGGATATATGCTAAAAGATGCAGAAACCGACTCTTTAGTAAAAGCGATAGAGGTAGTGCATAACGGTGGAAGTTATATTCATCCGAACCTTGCCGGAGAATTGTTCAAGGAAATAAACAGGCAAAGAGTAAGCAGAAATGTAAAATCAGGAGTAGAATCTCTTACAAGAAGAGAGTACGAGGTACTTCTTTTGATAGCTGAAGGTATGAGTAACAAGGACATATCAGACCACTTGGTAATCAGTGAAAAGACAGTTAAGAACCACGTTTCCAGCATTCTTAAAAAATTAAGCCTTCAAGACAGAACACAGGCCGCTATATTTGCAATAAAACAAAAACTAACGAACTCCTAGCCGACTGACTAGGAGTTTTTTGTTTAGTTAAACTGATAAAATTTAAAATGGAGAGAAACTTTGTGAGAACCAAGTAGACTGCAAAGCAGTTTTAACTTCTTCTTCAAAAGAATCTCTATGCTCAATTTCCCATTTTGCAAGAGTGCCGAGTAATTGCTTAGCTTGCTCGTCTTCAGCTTGTTCTAACGCTTTTTGATAGAAGTTAGCAAAGTCGTTTTCCATAGCATAAGCCATTCTGAGAATTGGCAGGTCTGATAAATCGTATTCTAAATCTACGTGGTCTAAGTCTTTAGACTTAGCCTTGAAAATATTTTCGCCTTCAACCTCAGTCAAATTGATTTCAGCAAAAGTGTTATTTTTTTCAAGAGACTCAAGTTGTTTTTCTAAAATAGTATAATGGTCTTCTTCCATTGCAACTAAACCTTCGAATAATTTTTTGATTTTTCTTCTTGTTA
>JBHASY010000106.1:0-2999 GCA_041831635.1 Acetoanaerobium sp.
CTTTATACGCTATCTTTTTTTCATACTTTTCATAAGCTTTTATGATTCTTTGTACAAGTTCGTGCCTTACTACGTCCTTTTCATTAAGATGCGAAATACCTATCAAAGCTTGTTTTGCAGTGTCGCAGGCTTCTATGTTATAAATATGCCAAGGAACGTTTCTTCCCTCGTCAGGAGTTATGGTAGATTGAATATCCGCTCTGGTAAGTTTAGAGATAAGAAGATTCAGAACGTGAGTTACTGTAGCCTCTCTTGTAGAGGCTTCCATATATTTTGTATTCATCTGTGCTCTCATTCTATATCCTTCAAACATCTCTCTTAACGCAACCGCATATGGTAAATCCAGATACATACAAGGTGCAGGCGGTGCAGTCGGAGGAACTGTAGATAAGCAGATATTTGATTTTTTCATACCTACTTTAACTGAGAATATTGAGTTTAAAGCGTGCTGAACCATAAGCTCAGGCATTACTTTCCAAGCCTCTCTTGCTGTTGCATTCGCATTGTGAGCCCCGTCTATTTGAGCCATATCCGCCCATGCCATAATAGTTTTTGACTCGCAAGCATCTATAAAAGAACGAACCATATTGATATTTCTGTACAGTACGTTATATTGAGGGTCTTGATGCGCTCCATTTACTCCCTCTTCAGCAAACATAACTGCGATATCCGGTCCTGCAACTCCTGAAACGTATGAATGGTAATTTATCGGTCTTCCCACTTCTTCTTCTATCATATCGAGTGCTTTACGCTGTGCTCTAACTTGTTTTCTTGTTATCGGCACTCCACCGATTCCCTGAGGAGTTCCTTCGATTAGACCGTCATAGTGAGATTGTCCCGCTGTACGAATAACCATTATGTGGTCTGCTCCGTGCCAAGCTGCCATTCTCATACGTCTTATGTCATCCTCGAATCTTCCTGAGGCGATCTCAGTAGTAATTACAGGAAGCGGCTGAGGATCTATATCTGCAAAGTATTTGGCTGACGGTAACGCAACACTGTTTTCAAGCGGAGTGGAGGCATCTTTATAAGTAAAAGGCCCCATTTGCAAATTTTCCGCTTCTTTTCTCCAAGTCCAACCTCTTCTTTTTGGAGTATATTTATCAAGGTCTTTCAGTATATTTTCAACATCAAGTTTTTCATTAACTCTTAACTTCAGTTCTTTTTCCATTATTTTGCTCCTCCTTTGAAAATTTGAATAGCATCGTCCCAATATTTGCCTTCACTAAGTGCAAGTCCGGCATCTCTAACAGAGATATTTTTTTCTTTTGCTATCTTGTAAACGATATGTCCTGCACCTTTTCCCATAAGACCTCTATCCATAGTTTTATCTACTATAGCTTTAGCTTCTAAAGATGAGAAACCCATACGGAGAAGTACAGATCTTTCTATCGAAGGAGTCGTGTTTTTCTTACCTAAATCCAACAATGGATCAACTATTTTTTCCGCCATTTCCCAAAATCTTGCTTGAAGTTCTGCATCGCTTAAATTCGCTAAATGAGCTCTTCTTTGTTGAAAATCATCTGCTCTTTTCATTATTATCCTCCCTAAAATAAAAACTATTTTTGTTAACCTTTTATCTCTTTAATTGCAGCTTTAACAAATTCTATATCCTTTTTAGTTTCTTTTGAAAGAAAATCAATATCAGCATCATCTAACTTTGCATCCGGATAATTAGTTAATGCATTTTTTATTAGTGATTTTCTAATTTTATCCATATCATGATCAACCGCTTTTATCATACTAGGATGTTCCGGAAGAATGATGCTCACACCTGCAACCTCATCTCTTGGATTACCAAACTTAATATCTATTCCGTTATCCCTAGCAAAAGCCAACTGAGGTTGAATATGTTTTCCAGCACCTGTATATTCAGTTTCTTGAACTACTATTATTTGATCTTGATCCATCTCTTGTGCCAAAGAAAAGGCTGCAGCAAGTGCTGTGTTTCCCGCCGGTCCTTTTTCAAGTCCTTCTAAACTTGCCAGTGTTTCAGTTATATAGAAAACTTCCCCTTGATTAACAGTTACATATCTATCCATATAGCGAAGAGGCCTCGCTGCCGATCTAGGAACATCTGATCTGTCAGGCCATGTCGAAAAAGGCATACCAAAACCTGTATGACTAGTTGTAAATGATTTTTTATTGAACTGAGTATCTGATGCCATATGAAGTCCTTGTAAATTTACACTTGCAGCTACTACCTTAGATTGAGCTCCGGCTTTAATGAGTCCTCTGGCTGTACCTGTAAGGTTTCCCCCGCCGGCATTAGAACAAACAACTACATCAGGATCTTTTCCATAAGCCTCTCTAAACTGTACGGCTAACTCATACCCTAAAGTTTCTACTCCGGCTATTCCAAATGGAGTATATAACGAAGCATTAAAATATCCTGTTTCTTCTAAAAGTGATAAAAAGGTATAAAATAACTCAGGCCCAACTGTTAACTGAACCACCTCTGCACCAAGTGCCTCACATTTTCTTGCTTTTTCTACGATTTCAGGTTGTCCTACTCCTTTTGAGTCATAACATTCTTGCACTATAATACATTTTAGCCCTGCCATAGCAGCTTGTGAAGCAACAGCAGCACCGTAGTTTCCACTTGTTGCAGCTATAACACCTTTATATCCTAATTTCTTGGCATGATAGACAGCATTAGCCGCTCTTCTTGCTTTGAAACTTCCTGATGGATTTGCGGCCTCATCTTTTATAAATATTCTTGCTCCTTTTCCCTCCGGAGCACATTTTCTAGCTAGAGCAGTTATGTTTCTAAGTTCTAAAATAGGAGTTCTTCCTACACCTGTAGAATACTGAATTTTTTGCATTTCTTCTAAGGTATATCCTGTTTCTCTCATCATCTTTTCATAGTCAAAAGATAATGAACCGCTTTCAAAAGTGGTATAATCTATACCTATAGCGTTTTTCATTATCTCATTTCTTCTGGACATAACACCGCTGTATGACATATCTTTACTCATTTCCTTCACCTCCAAAAGTAA
>JBHASY010000107.1:0-18536 GCA_041831635.1 Acetoanaerobium sp.
GCCAAAACTTCAGGCTTAGAACTGGGTGAAAGAGGTCATATAAAAGTAGACCAAAATATGCTTACTTCAGACCCTAATATCTACGCTATAGGAGACGCAATAGAGACAGTAGACTATATATATAAGGAGCCTGCGATGATACCGCTTGCATGGCCTGCAAATAAACAAGGAAGAATCGTAGCCGATAGAATTTGCGGCATAGATACAAAATATCCCGGAACTCTCGCAACTTCTATAGCAAAGGTATTCGACCTTACCGCCGCATCTACAGGACATAACGAAAAAACACTGGCAAGACTAGGGAAAACCGACTATAAGGCGGTTCATCTTCATCCGGCTTCTCACGCAACATATTATCCCGGTGCTGCCCAAATGTCGCTTAAACTGATATTTGAACTTCCAAGCGGTAAGATTTTAGGTGCTCAAGGTGTAGGTTATGACGGCGTAGATAAAAGAATAGATGTGATTGCCACTGCTATAAAAGGCGGTATGACTGTAAAAGATATCTCTAATCTGGAACTTTCATATGCTCCTGCATACTCTTCCGCAAAAGATCCCGTAAATATGGCAGGATATATAGCCTCCAACATCTTGGACGGTCTTGTAGATACAGTGTATTACCACGAAATAGATAAACTGGTTCTGGACGGAGGATTTTTAATAGACGTGAGAGAACCTATGGAAAGAAGATTCGGTTATATAGAGGGCTCTGTAAACATTCCTCTTAACCAAATCAGAACCAGACTTAGTGAAATCCCTAAAAACAAGGACATATACGTATCTTGTCAAGTAGGACTTCGAGGATATCTGGCGTCAAGAATACTAAAACAGAACGGATATAATGTTAAAAACCTCGACGGCGGATATAAGACTTATCACGATGCTTATGGATTTCCGAAAACCGGCAAATAAATATTTTAAGACTTACACAAGCTGTAAATTTTTTTTCATTACAAATACAGACAGTGAAATTGTTTTCGGAGCGGAAAGTAGAATGCTTGAACTGAAAAGCGAAACTTGATGTAGATAAAATACAATTGGATGAGAATTTGGAGGTCATGTATGACATACAAAAAATTCTATTTCGGAAAGTTGGATGCTCATATATTAAAGAATATAGATTTAGAACATAAAACAAAAGTTAAACTTCTTATGGAAGAAATCAATCGAGGGAAATGGACGAAAAAACAGAAAAAAAGACAAAAAAACAGCATAATCTCAAATATAGCCTTGTACAAATGTTTCATAGATAAAGGAATTTCAAAAAACGATGCAAAAGAATTGGTAAAAGCATATTCATTTTATATTGCGGAAAAAGCACATAAGCTTTTAAAAACACTTTTTTGTATTCCTGGTTTTTTCGGATTGTTCCGTTTATTTATGAGAAAAGGAATGTCCGGAGATGAAATATGGAAAACCAAAGTTCTATCCGATGACGACAGATCCTACCGTGTTGATGTGCTTAAGTGCCTTTGGGCAGATACCTGCGAGTTTTTTGGATGCCCTGAACTTTGCGAAATCTTCTGTTTGTGTGATCATATTGTTTTTGGAAATATAAATGGCTTTGTATTTGAGCGAAGTCAGACACTGGGAATGGAAGGTGAAAAATGCGACTTCTGTTTTATAAACGAGAGAGTAAAGAATTAGATGAATAAATCCTCAAGAACCGAGCACAGGTTTATGGAGAGCTTTGTATCATGTATGAAGGGTGAAAATCCTATTTCTAAGATTTCCACCCTTCATTATCATATTTTCCAAAAACTAAAACAAGATACAAGTCCCGACTCCATGTATCTCATTTTAGGAAATTAAGGTGTAATCCTTGCTTAAAATATTCAGTTGTAAAAAACCGTATATTGTTTCGATGATACTACCTCCTAAAAGTTAAATCAACTTTTATAGTTTGCTTTTTTTATTTCCTCAGGTTTAATCTTTTCGTATAGGATGAAACCTATAGACTGATTAAACGAACACTTTTCAGTTACTTGCTTGATTTTTTGGTTTCTTATCATTCTCTGCACTTTCGGTGGGAATGACTCTCCGGTATTTCTGTTAGGACTATCTATCCAAAACACATACACCTTAATTTCTTATCTATATTATACCTCAAAAAAACGATTTAAAACAGTCTTTTTTGAAAAATCTGAAAATTTTTAATTATTTAACTATCGGTTCAGGGTACTCTACCCCAAAGGTGTCTACTGTCATACTCTCTATGATTACATTTTCTATAGGCTTATCTGAAAAGTTTGTCGTAACATTTTCTATCTCCATAACTATCTCAAGTCCTTTTGTTATTCTTCCGAATCCGGCATATGAACCGTCTAAGTGAGGACTGGTCGATGTCATAAGAAAAAACTGTGAACTGGCGGAATCAGGATGTGTCGCTCTTGCCATAGAGATGACTCCGGGCTCGTGTAACAGGTTATTTACATGACCGTTAGAAGTAAATTCTCCCTTGATATTATGATTACATCCACCTGTGCCATTTCCGTTAGGGTCACCACCCTGTATCATAAAGCCTTTGATAACTCTATGAAAGATAAGTCCGTCATAAAAACCTTTTTTTACTAAAGAAATAAAATTATTTACGGTATTCGGTGCTATATGCGGATAAAGTTCTATCTTCACTTCTCCTCTGTCTTCTATTTGCATTGTTACTATCGGATTCTGACTCATATTACCTCCTGTTTTTTATATAAATTTACTTTATTATACCATAAAACATATACTTAATTTATAAATATTTTTGTTACGCCCTGTTATTACATATTTATGATCTGATTATTTTTTTTGCCGAATTTATTTTGATTTTACTCTTGCCAAAATCACAAAACCGTATTATTATATATTTAACATATGAATATTTGTTCATATGAATAAGTATGTGCAGAGGTGGATCTTATGTCGAAAGATGTTTCAAAATGTAGCTGTGACACTATCCACGAAGATATTGTCAATGATATAAAAAGCAAGATGCCAAAGGACGAAAATCTCTATGATTTAGCGGAATTTTTCAAAGTATTTGGTGACACTACCAGAATTAAAATCATATATGTACTATTTCAATCAGAACTTTGCGTATGTGATATAGCCGCTCTGCTCGGTATGACACAGTCAGCCATATCACACCAACTTAGAGTTTTAAAACAAGCCAGGTTAGTAAAACACCGTAAAGACGGAAAGATAGTATATTACTCCCTTGATGACGAACACGTACAGACTGTATTTAATATGGGTTATGCCCACATACTGGAGAGGTGATTATTGTGGAAATGACATTGTATATCAAAGGAATGATGTGTGCGAACTGCTCACGAAAATTTGAAGAAAAAGCATCAAGATTTGAAGAAATTGACGAAATAAACATAAATTATGCCAGTGCAAAAGTAAACATAAAATTAAAACAAGGCTCTGAAAAAGAGACCGTATTTGAAAAACTCAACAAGCTTTGCACTCAAATAGAGCCGAAAGCTTATCTTTCAAACGAAGAATCTGTATATACAGAACCTATACCTAATATCTCTATACCTGTAGCAAATACCCATGATCACGATGCCTGCGACTGTGGTGAAGATCACAGCCATTCTCATGATGATCATGCTCATCATCACGCTGATAGTGCTTGCTGTGGAGAGCATGAACACAGTCACGACCATGGACATACTCACGATCACGGACACACTCACGATCATGGTTTTTCCGATCATAAAAAAGCAATGACAATCATAGGTGCAACTATAGCTGTATATATTCTCGGGATTTTGTATAAAGGCGACGATATGATTAGACTCTTCATATTCATAGCAGCTTATATAATAATCGGAAAAGATGTGCTCTTGTCGGCATTTAGAAATATACTAAGAGGAGAAGTTTTTGATGAAAACTTTCTGATGTCCGTAGCAACACTTGGAGCTTTTGCTATAGGAGAATATCCGGAGGCTGTAGCCGTAATGTTGTTTTACAATGTAGGAGAGTTATTTCAGGATATAGCTGTAAATCGTTCCAGAAAATCCATAAAAGCACTTATGGACATAAAGCCTGACTATGCAAATCTAAAAATCGGTAATAATTTTGAAACAGTCAAACCTGAAACCGTTAAAATAGGAGACATACTACTGGTAAAACCCGGAGAAAAAGTTCCTTTAGACGGTATCCTGATAAGCGAGTCCACACAAATGGACACTTCCAACCTGACAGGAGAGTCGGTGCCCAGAATAATAAACGAGGGAGATACCGTATTATCAGGGTTTATAAATAAAACTCATGCAATAGAAATGAAAGTAGAAAAAACCTTTGGAGAGTCTACTGTAAGCAAAATCCTCAATATGGTAGAAAATGCCTCAGCTAAAAAAGCTCCTACAGAAAAATTTATAACCAAATTTTCAAGATACTATACTCCGGCTGTAGTGTTCTTTTCAATAGCTTTGGCTGTTATTCCACCGTTTTTTACCGGATATAATTTCAACGAGTGGGTATATCGTGCCTTGATATTTCTGGTAGTGTCTTGCCCTTGTGCACTGGTTGTTTCAATTCCTCTCGGATTTTTCGGCGGTATAGGTGCAGCCTCCAAGCAAGGAATCCTCATAAAAGGAGGAAACTATCTAGAGGCTTTGAAAAATGCCGAAATAGCAGTATTTGACAAAACCGGCACTCTAACGGAGGGAATATTTAAGGTGCAGGAAATAAACTCTGCAAACGGAATGAATGAAAACGAAATTCTAAAACTGGCTGCCTATGCGGAGAGTCATTCTTCACATCCTATAGGGGTATCTATATTAAAAGCCTATAAGGAACCTATTCATTATGACAAAATTCAAAGCTACGAAAATCTTGCAGGCTATGGAGTAAAAGCTATAGTAGACGGCAGGACAGTGCTTGCAGGAAATGAAAAATTGATGAAAGAAGAAAAAATCGAGTATACCGGCGATAAATTCGGAACCATAGTACATCTGGCAGTTGACGGAGTTTATGTCGGAAACATTTCTATATACGACAAAATAAAAGAAGATTCAAAAACAGCTATGCAAACCCTGAAATCCGTAGGTATAAACTCAATAGCAATGCTTACAGGAGATAATGAAAAGACTGCACTTGATATAGCAGAAAAAATAGGAATAGACTATGTAAAATACGACCTTCTTCCAGACCAAAAAGTAACTGCCTTTGAAGAAATTATGAAAACCGTCAGTCCAAAAGGAAAAGTCATATTCACAGGCGATGGAATAAACGACGCTCCTGTGCTTGCAAGAGCAGATATAGGAATAGCTATGGGTGGTTTGGGCAGTGATGCGGCTATAGAGTCAGCCGATGTGGTACTGATGACGGACGAGCCGTCAAAAATAGCTGAAGCTATCAAAATAGCTAAATTTACTAACAAAGTAGTATGGCAAAATATCGGTTTTGCACTTGGAGTAAAAGCCCTAGTTCTGGTTCTTGGAACTTTCGGAATGGCTACTATGTGGGAGGCTGTATTTGCGGATGTAGGTGTTGCAGTTATCGCAATAATCAACGCAACAAGAATAAGTAAAATTTGAAATTAAGTTGTATAAACAATGAAAACTGTTAAAAATTGATACAATAAAAAAGTACTGACCTTTTGGGCAAGTACTTTTTTATTTCCTATTCAGGTTTATTTATATTGTCGTCGTTATATCTTTCTTCTGCATCATTGTTGGTTTCACGCATAAGTCTTTTGTCTGTATTCTCATTATTCATAACCATTTTTCCGCCTACTATGCCTGAAATCAGGGCTTTCATATCTATGCCCAGTCCCTCTGTCAATCCCTCCGATATCTGAGTAGTCGAGTTTATGATATCTTTTACCATTTTTGCAGAATTTCCCTCTCCGTACATAGTTATCTTATCTATGTTATTAAGCGGCTCCGATACATTTTTCGCTATATCAGGAAGTACATTAAAGTACATTTCAAGGATAGCAGCCTCTTTCATTTTTTCCATAGCTATAGCTTTTTTCTCTATCCCTTCTGCCTCTGCCAAAGCCTTTGCTCTGATACCCTCAGCTTCTGCCAGCATAAATGCCCTTATCCCGAGTGCCTCTTCTTCCTTTGCTACCCTCTCAGCTTCCGCTTTTGCTTTGAGTGCCTCTGCCCTTGCTATTTCTTCAAATTTATCCGCCTCAGCCTTTTTCTGCCTTTCAAACAGCTGTGCCTCCGCCTGTTGCTGTCTTGCAAATTTGTCAGCCTCGGCTTTTTTCTTGATTTCAGCCTCGAGCATTCTTTCTTTTATCTGTACATCTCTTTCTTTTATCTCTATTTCTTTTTCCTGCCTTGCCAAGTTTGCATTTGCAGTAGTAATTTCTATAGTTTTACGCTGTTCTTCTTTTTGGATTTCGTAAGCGGCGTCCGCCTCCGCCTTCTTAGTATCTTCGGCTTTTTTAAGCTCAGCTTTTCGCATAGCAAGTTCGTTGTTTCTTACAGCTATCTCCCTTTCAGCATCTATACGGGCATCGTTTGATTCCTTATCCGCTCTCGACTGAGCTATCTGGATATCTCTTTCCGCATCTGCCTTTGAAATTGCTGCCACTTTCTTGATTTTCATAGTATTGTCTATACCGAGATCTTCTATGATACCACTTTTATCCGAGAAGTTTTGCACATTAAACGATACAATTTCTATACCCATATTTTGCATATCAGGCACCGCATTTTGCTGTACTTTAAGTGCAAATTCCTGTCTGTTTGAAATCATATTTTCAAGTGTCATAGTACCTACTATCTCCCTGACATTACCCTCAAGCACTTCTCCGACTATAGCTTGGATATATGCTTCGTCCTTGTTCAAAAAGTTTTGAGCCGCTATCTGTAATAATCTTTCGTCGGAGCTTATCTTTACTGTTACTACCGCATCCACGTTTACATTTATAAACTCCTGCGTAGGTACAGACTCTCTGGTTTTTACATCTATTTTTATTACCTTTAATGTCAGTTTATCTTTTCTTTCAAAGAACGGAATCATAACTGACGCTCTACCTCTTATAATTCTTGGCGTACGCTTTACCCCTGATATTATAACAGCTTCATCAGGCGATGCCTTTACATAACCTACTATTATGATCATTATTAAGATAAGTATCCCTAACACCGGCAGTCCAAATTTTAAAATATCTTCAATTCCCATACTCTCCTCCTTAACAAAGTCGACATAAAACAAATTCACATAATTGCATTCGCTTATCACTATAAATACTAACATATATTGGATATTGATAATGTTTCAAAAAAATTACAACATCGTAAACCTTATGTAAGTTTTTTGTAACTATAAAAAGCTCATATCTTGCTAGAATGTAATTGTACAAAAAATATATCTTCATACTCCTAAGATATGATAGATTTTTACCCTCAAACAGAAAACTCCGATTGCCCTGTCGGAGTTTTCATTTTTTATATGATATTAGCTTAATTTATATCTTTTAGAAAATGTTTTTCCCAATAAGCTCTTATATTTGTGTTTATATTAACTAAATCTTTAGTTATCTCCATTTGAGGATTTTTCAAAATTTCACCGGCACTATTTTCTTCAATAATTTTTCCATTACTCATTACAAGAATTCTATTGCATATCTGTGTTGCCAGCAAAACATCGTGTGTTACCATCAAAAAAGCTGTTTTTCTTTGCTCTGAGATATTGTTTATAACCGCAGCTATTTCGCTCTTGACTTCTTGGTCGAGCATCGATGTCGGTTCATCCAATAACATCAATGCCGGTTTTATGATTAAAGCCCTAGCTATACCCACACGCTGACGTTCTCCACCGCTTAATTCTTTTGGTAGCCTCTTTCCATAAATCTTTCGGGGCAAATTAACAAAACTGAGGACTTCATCAACATCACTAAGGCAATCGGCTAATCTCTTTTTACGCTTTAAAAAAATAAGCGGCTCGGCAACTGCTTTTTCAACCGACATTGCAGGACATAATGAAGAATACGGATCTTGACCGACAAATCCGACTGATTCTGTTCTTTTTAAAATCCCTCTGTCCGGTTTTATAAGACCTAAAATAAGCTTCAACAGTGTTGTCTTACCGCTTCCGCTGGTACCGATAATTCCCAGAGATTCTCCTTCATTTAACTCGAAAGATACATCATCCACTGCCTTTATAATTTCTGTGCTTTTTCGGCTGTTTCTATAGAATTCTTTACTGACTTTATTAACCTCTAAACAATTCATTTGATTTCAACCATCCTGTCCGATATATTATTACCTAATTCAGCATCGTGACTGATAAATAATATTGTCATATCTGATGTTTTTTTTAATCGAAGAATTGTTCCTAAAACATCAGCTTGAATTTTAATATCCAATCCTGTGGTTGCTTCGTCTAATATGAGAATTTTAGGGGAATAAACCATTGCCAGTGCAATTGCTGCTCTTTGTTTCATCCCGCCACTCATTTCATGTGCATAACACCCAAGCACAGATTTATCCAAATGAACCATTTCCATCAGAAACGATTCCCTTTCCTGCAACTTTGCTTGTGTAATGTTCTTATCTTTAATATACATCATCTCACGTAGTGTTTGTCTTATGGTGTACACCGGATTAAATAAATTCATAGAAAATTGAGGAACCAACGCAATTTCATGCCAACGAATCATTTTCTTCTTTTCTTCAGAAAGACTTAACATATCGACATTACCATAGAAAACATTTCCTACAACTCGAGCATCATAGTCTTCCAACATACCCATAATGCCGGCTACAATCGTACTTTTGCCTGAGCCTGACGCTCCTCTCAAACATAAAATTTCGTTTTTATACAGATTTAAATTAAACCCGTCAACTACCGGCTTTTTGGCATTTTTATAAAAAACTGATAATGATTTGATTTGCAGGATTGAATGACTCATACATTTCCCTCCGTCCGTACATCAGTGTTTTCTTCATAGCCGTAAGCGATCATCATTAAAGCCATATTTACTAAACAAATACATACTCCCGGCGGGATAATCCACCATATCCATGCCCCTGTCAGTAACGCATTACTTGACTGCGCATAATAAATTATCGCTCCCCAACTTTTTGCCACAGGATTACCCAAACCTAAAAAACTCATTGAAGACTCCGCTAAAATACCGGATTTTACCCGGATTATCCCGCGATAAAGTATCAGTGGACGTAATTCTCTAAAAATATGTTTTCTAATGATATAAAAATCACTTGCACCCATACCTTGAATCATATGAATATAGTTGCTTCCCTTTATTTTTATAGTTTCTGAGCGTAAAATTTGTGCCACCGCAGGCCAAGACATCAACCCTAAAATAATTGATACACTCCAGACACTGCCCTTAGAAAATGCCGACAGAATAATTACTACAGGAAAAAAAGGAATTGCTAAGAACACTGTCGTGACTTTCATAAGGATTCGATCAATTTTCCCGCCAAACCATCCTGCTATTATTCCAATTAAAACCGCAATTGATATTGCTATAACTGCTGACAAAAAACCCACTGCCAAAGAATTTCTAGTTCCATAAATCAGTTCACTGAAAACATCCTGACCAATGTCATTTGTTCCAAGCAAATGCTCTGCACTTGGTTTTGCGTAAGTTGTTCCTACCTGTTCAAACGGTGAATAAGGTGCTAATTCTTCTGCAAAAACCGCAATTAACACCAGCATAACTAAAATCATAAACCCGACTTTACCAATAGCTTTACTTTTCATCGATACCCTCCAACGACGGATCTAATTTTCTATAGAATAAATCCGCTAAAAACAATGCTGTAATTGTTAAGACCGATGATATTAAAAATGTATACTGAATCAGAGGATAGTCCCTGGCACTGACTGCATCTCGCATCAATACACCAAGACCCGGATAAGAAAAAACGGTTTCAATTAAAATCGAACCGCTTAGCAAGTACCCTACATCTAACATTATCATTGTGAATACAGGAATAATGGAATTATGCATCACATAACGCATATTGATTATATGGTCCGGTACCCCTCTTATTTTTGCCATTTTAATATAATCTTCGTTAATTATTTTAAGAACGCTGTAACGTGTTGTTGTAAAATACGGCAATAGAGAAGTCACAACCATTGCTATAACAGGAAGTACCAAATGATATGAAACATCCAAAACATACTCTATTCCCTGTTTATTATTCCACATTGAATAAGCACCGTATGTCGGAAACCACTTAAATTTCCCTCCGAAAACCGCCAACAACAAAATCGACACCCAAAAAGGCGGTATCGAACTTAGAAATGTGGTTGCAAAAATTAATTTTATGTCGCTTTTCTTCTTTCTTTTTTGGGCTGAATAAGCTCCAAGAAAACTCCCTATTGCAATCGAAAAAAGCATAGAAACTGAAGAAAGAAGCAGTGTCCAAACAGCTGCAGGTTTAATCAAATCTTTAATGGGCTGCCGTTTTGAAAACGACAACCCCCAATCTCCGGTAAATAACTCCTTAATATAGTACATAAATTGCACTGTTATTGGCTCATTCAAGTGATAGCTATCTAATATGCCCATTTTTTCTTCCGCAGTCATTTTCCCTGCATCTTCTCCTATTAAAGTTTTAATCGGAGAACCCGGTAACAATCTTGGAATAAAAAAATTGGCTACGATTACAATAACTAATATTATTAAATAATGTCCAATTCTTTTTTTCACACAATTCCTCCATTAAGATGTTTTAAAATCTACTCTTTCCCAAGAAACGAATATACGTTAATAACGTTTAGTCCCTTGCCGGATACCCAGCCATCATATTTTTGAGTATTGCAAACTTGCAGACTATCGGCATACCCGAATGTTATAAGTCCGGGATCTTCACTGATTACTTTTTGCATACTTTTTAAGACATTATCTAAATCCTCGGTTGTTTTTACTGCTTTAAAATCCGCATCTGCTAATTTGTCAAATTCTGTATTCATATAGCCGCAGACGTTGGATGTTCCTATTTCAGGATTGCCGGAAAACATCGAAGGAAGAAAATCGGGATTGATACTTGTTCCCCATCCCCACATTGCAAAATCGTAATCTCTTCCTTTAGAAACATCGAAATCCGGCCAGACAAAAGCATCTACAGTATCCATTTCCATAGCTTTTACGGTCATTTCAATTCCTATTTCCTTTAACTGCTCAGTAACCATTTCAGCTACTCTGAGTCTGTCTTTATTACCGGAATAAACAAGTATAGTAAATTTGCACTGTTTTCCATCAGGTGTTAATCGTATACCATCTTCCGACTTTTTATCAAAACCGGCTTTGTCCAGTATTTCATTAGCTTTATTCACATCATATTCATAATCTAACCCCGACTGTGCATAATCCATATCAGATCGAATTACTGATTTTGTTCCTATAGTTACATACTCGTTGTAAAGTGTGTTCATAATTTTTTTTACATCAATTGCATAGGTTAATGCTATTCTAAATTCTCGATTATCCATCGGTGCTCTACCGTTATTGATGTTCATAATCATTGGAGAGTAACCGGCATTTGCAAAAACAACTAAAGCATCATCTTTGCCGTAAGTTTCTAACATTTCAACACTGATGTTTGAAGTAGCTGCTGCCAGTTCTCCGCTTAAAAGTCCTTGCTGAATTGCAGTATTATCGTTCATAATAGGCATATTGATATTTTTTACTTTGGGCTTACCTTTAAAATAATCTGATACCGCTTCCAATTTATAATACTCTCCAACCTTGTATTCTATCAACTTATACATCCCGCTTCCGATAGTTTCATTCACTACAGAAGCATCCGACTGATTTTCGTACTGTTTTTTAGAAATTATCCTCATAGCTGCCAGACCGCTTCTTAGGAAATTTATGTCCGGATTTTTAAGATTTATAACCGCTGTCTTATCATCAATTATGTCTATGCTTTCTATACTGTTGCATATTTTTTTCTGGCTTGAAACTTTCTGAGTTCCGGGATATGTAAATGAAAATTTGATATCTTCTGATGTTACAGGAGTACCATCATGAAACTTTTGTCCATCTAACAAAGTCACTGTATATTTTGTAAAATCATTGTCCACCTTGTAATCATCTTCTATCATCCAAGGTACAACCTTATTCTCCGAATCTGTTGTAAACAGCGTATCATAAATGAGGCGATTTACAACCAATCCTGTTGAACTTACATAAGTAAACGGAGTCAGACTATTTTCATCCTTTGATATTGCAATGGTCAAAGATTCTACCTCTGAAGTTGTTGATGTTGTATTTGCTTCTTTCTGTGTCGACGTACAGGCAGTTATCACTAATGCCGTTGTTATAATTAAAATTAAACTGATTATTCTATTTTTCATTTTATCCTCCCTAATACAATTGATATTCTAATAGATAAGGTTTTCCAACACAAAAACCCCATCACGGCGATACGGCTCGGCAAAATATGCTCGACAATGACCGGTTGAGCCGGGATACATATAAAACGATTTGTCCATCTCTCTTTTCCAAAGCCTTCCTCTTTCTAAATCCGTTTTACACGATTCCCAATTTGGAACAATTTTATTTCTATAATCCGAATCCTCGTCTTTCACTTCAGATATTTTGCCAAAATGAACAAGTTGGGCTTCAAGTGCATCCATAGCTGCACATTTTTCCTCCCATACATCACAAATATCAATAACACAATTCGGTTTTTCAGGTGTCATATAATATAATGTTGCTCCACCTGAAGGACTAAGACCCGGCAAATCATCCAGTGCATACTCTCTTCCTGCAAGAGCTATAGCTTCAAGTACCAAAGTCATAAAAGGGCGTCTGCCGGGATCTAAATCGCTAATGCAATGTTCAGGATCCTGAGTAATAATTATGTCAGGCTGAAAACTTCGTATTATTTTTATTAAAGCTAACTTTTCCTCATAAGAAACTGTTATTTTACCTGAATCCATATTTAAAAACTCAACAGTAGTTTCCAATATTTTCGCTGATTTAATTAAGTCGGTTTGCATCTGTTTTCCTGCAAACAAAATTGCCGCATGTGATACCCCTCCGGCTCTGGCATTTTTCAAAAGTGCTCCCCCACATTCGACAACTTCCATACTATAAGCTCCTAATAATAAAATTCTTTTTCCTTTTTCCACTTGTTACCCCTCCTTTTATATGTTCGTATTTCTTGAGTTATGATTTCCAATTTGCAAAAAACTTCTTACACTTAAAATTAAAGCCCCATTTTTTGTGCATTATGCTTGAATAAATCTATCAAATCTTTATCTTCAGGTCCCGGAAAATTTCTTAAAGTAACCAATTCAGCGTCACATAATTCTTTTATCGGCTCTCCTTGAGGATTGTGGAAATTGTCAATTATAATATCCGGTTTTAATTCTGCAAACTCGGCTATTTTTGCCGGGCTCATTTCTTCAGCCCCAAATACTCCAACTACATTGTAACCTAAAGATTCAGCTAATGCGGAAAGATGAACATGAACAAGGGCAGTTTTCTCAGAAACATTTTTTTCTTCTGCACTTTTTGCTATACTGTCATATTCTTTCTTAAAATTTTCTTGCCAAGCGGACTGTTCACTCAATGTCCCCAGTTTTTCTGCTATAATCTTGGTTTGTTCAGTCAAATTTGAATATGTATTCATAGTTTTTACTATTATTATTTTCGATTCATCAACATCGTTAGATTCTATTATTTTTTTCATAAACGGTTCATAGCCTGCCATAATTATCCAGTCGGCATTTTTGACCAGCTCAACATCACTCGGCTTAAAATCGTACTCCGGCGGATGTTTTAATTCAATAGGTGCAATAACACTTACTTCATCTGCCCCTGCCGCTTTTGCCATATATGCCGTCCAGCTGGTTGACGCAACTATACTTTGTGCAGTTTCTTCTACTTGACTTGCTTCACTTGATTCGCTTACAGGATTTGACTCTGTTTTAGAAGTACATCCGAATATTGCGGTAGACATTCCTAAAATAAATACTAACAACAATACATAAGATTTTTTTAATTTTCTTTTCATTTTTTATATCCTCCTATTTTTTTATAATAATGCTAAAAAGCAAAATCAACACCCCTGTCATCGTGATTGTTGCACCGGTTGGAAAATCAAAAACCATTGAAAATAATAATCCTCCTGTAGTTGTAATCAATCCAAAAACTGAAGTAAAAATTATAAGTTGCAAAAAATTCTTGGCAAATCTGCTTGCAGACATAGCAGATAACAATATCAATGCATCTATCAATAATGCCCCTACTATCTTCATAGCTATTCCAATAGACATCCCTGTTAAAAATAACAATCCGTTTCTAATTTTTTTAGTAGGAACACCTAACCATTCTGCTTGTTCAATGTCATAAAATATAAGTTGCAATTCTCTATAGAATATAAAATATACCAAAACTATTATGGTCCCAAGTACAAATACGAATATGAGATCATAGTTTTTCAGAGTTAATATACTTCCTGTGAAAAGACCAAATACATCTAATGCGGGAACACCCGCCTTATAAAACAATATAAAGGCAAGGGCAATACTTCCCGTCATAAAAAAAGCGCCTGTAAGTCCTACATCCAACTTTACTTTGTCCGTAAAAGGTCCAAAAAGTATGGAACCTAAAGCTATTGCACACATTGCAGCAGTAAGCGGATTTGCTCCGAATACCAGTCCTATGGCTCCACCTAAAATTCCAAAGTGCATTAAAGCAAATCTTATTGTAGTTAAATTAAATGAAGTTATTACTATTCCAAGTAATGAAATTGTAGCACCTGCAATTATTGAAGCGAAAATTGCTCTTTGAAATATCGGAACTTGTAAAAATTCATATATAGTCATCTGTTACTCCATATTTTTAATCATTTCTCCATTAGTTAGGAAAAGGATTCTGTCACTTAAATACTCGGCGTGTATTTTGTCATGACTTATCATAAGTATAGATATGTTATATTGCTTTCTGATAATTTTAATAGTTTCATTTAATTTAATTTGAGATTCCATATCTAAATATGTTGCAGGTTCGTCAAGCAAAAGAATTTTCGGTTTTCTTACTATGGATCTTGCAATATTCAACCTTTGGATTTGCCCACCTGAAAGTTCGCTGCAATCTTTTTCTTGCATATTTTGCAGGTCAACTATTTCTAAAGTCTTGCTAACTATCTGTTCGTCTTCTTTAGAAGGACGTTTTAAATATGAAAATGAAGTTCCCCATCTTCCTAATAAGACCGCATCAAATACCGATATCGGGAATTTTCCATAATTTTGTTTTTGTGGAACATACCCTATTTTTGTACGTAGCCACTGTTTGTCCTTTCCCTTTGTAACATCTTTACCTAAAATTTTCACCTCTCCGTCAATTACAGGGATAAGTTGTAATATTGCTTTAAACAATGTTGTTTTTCCTGCTCCGTTTTCTCCAAGTATCGAAACGAATTCTCCCTGCTTAACATTTAGGTTTACATTTTTTAGAACTGCTTTATTTCCATAACCTGCTTTGAAATTCCTAAGCTCTATAGCAAAACTGTTTTCTATAGACAATATTGATCAATCCTTTTTCTTAGCTATTATTCTGTATTTTTCCGTTTCATCAATCTCAATTAGTATTTCAAAGCCGACTTTTTTAATTTTTTCACACAAAACTTTCGCTTCTTCAATCATATCTTTATTTAGTACCTGATTTGGCGATTGACTATGTATAGAATTTATAAATTCTCTTCCTGAATAATGGTTAATTGCAAACAAACCGTCAGGTTTTAACACTCTATGAATCTCGCTTAAAGCTTTATCGGTATTTTCAAAATGCGGAAATACATTGTGACACAATACACGATCGATTTGGTTATCTTCAATAGGAATTTCATGTACATCCGCATGAAGAATTCTTAATTTCCCTTTATCAATCAGCTTTGCAAACTTCAAACTTAAAATGTCAAGCATTTTAGAGGAAATATCCATTGCTATCCATTGTTTTGCTTTTGCTCTCATTCCACTTTCTATCAGTATCCCTGTTCCTGCACCTATATCCAGCACAATCATATCTTCAACATCTGATTCTGTCATAAGTTCATCTATAGGTAATTTATGGTCCCCTTCTATGACTTTCTCCCACTCTGCCGACAATTCATCAAATATTTTCTCTCTAACCTTATCAACGATTTTTCCTTTCACAAAATTCACCTCCCATTTTTTAATTGAAAACAAAAAAAGACTGCTTAACCTAAGGCAAACAGTCTTCATGACTTCTAAATCGATTTCTAACCGACTTTTTAAATTTCATTCAATTTTTGCATATTTATACTATAATTCAAATTCTATAATTTATCAATAGTTTTATAACCTTTTCCCCCTGTTGTCTTTTCTATTTAAGTCCTATCTCTTCAGCCACTTCTCTCATTCCCAGTATAGTATGCTCTATAGCATAGTCGAGTTCCCAGCCTAACATATTAAGTCCGTCTTGGATTACTTCTCTGGATACCCCAGCTGCAAAGCTTGGAGATTTGAATTTCTTTTTCACTGATTTAACTTCCATATCCATAACGCTCTTAGACGGTCTCATAATAGCTGCCGCATGGATAAGTCCGCACAGCTCGTCTATGCAGTACAAAACCTTTTCCATTTGATGCTCCGGCTTTACATCTACCACAAGTCCGTATCCGTGACTTACAATTGATCTGATAATAGACTCATCTATATCTCTTTCCCTGAGTATTTCCTGAACCTTGATGCAGTGTTCTTCAGGGTACATTTCATAGTCTACATCGTGTAAAAGCCCTACTATGCCCCATCTGTCCACTTCCTCTTCGCCCAATAAATTCGCAAAGTATCTCATTACCCCTTCCACTTCAAGTGCGTGCTTTATAAGATATTCGTTTTTATTATATTCATTAAGTATTTCCCATGCTCGTTCTCTGCTAGGTATCTCTGACATTTTTTCCATCTCCCTTTAAACAATATCTTCAAATTTTGAATACACACATATAATTTCTGAGATTTTTTGCCATAAATTATAACGTAATTTTTTGATTTTTGTTCTAATCCTCAACTGCCGCTATATAAGGTAAGTTCCTGTACTGTTCCTTACAGTCTATTCCGTACCCTACTATAAACTTGTCTTCTATACTGAAGCCTACATAGTCAGCTATGACCTCGCATTTTCTCCTTTGAGGTTTGTCCAAAAGCGTACATATTTTAAGTGATTTTACATGCCTTGCTCCCAGATATTCTCTCAGATAATTAAGTGTGAGTCCCGTATCTATGATATCTTCGACTATAATTACATTCATACCCGTTATATCCATATCTAAATCTTTTATTATCTTAACTACTCCCGAACTCTCGGTAGACATTCCATAGCTTGATACTGCCATAAAATCAAGGGTTACAGGAAGATTTATTTCTCTGATTAAATCCGATACAAACACGCAGGCTCCTTTTAGCACTCCGATAATAAAAAGTTCTTGACCCTCGTAGTCTTTTTCAATTTTTTTTGCTATTTCCTTTACCTTTAATTCGATTTCTTCTTTAGAAATCATAACTTTTGAAACGTTCATTATTAAGCCCTCCAAGACCTGTTTTTTATCGAATTTCATTGTTATTTAGCAGAGTTCTCACTTCTCCTATCATATAAAGTGAACCTGCATATACTACAGCTTCGTTTTCAGAATTTATTTTACCTGCTTTTTCCACTGCGTCCTTTATATTTCTAGAAGTCTGCACAGGTTTTTTAAATTCTTGTATCTTTTCGGCAAGTTCTTCCGATGTCATAGCTCTGTCACTGTTCGGCATAGCAGTTATTACTTTGTCAACTACAGGCATAAGTATGTCCAGTACCTTTTTTATGTCTTTGTCTTTTAGCATACCGAACACCATAGTAATTTTGTAATTTGAAAGGTATTTTTTTATCGCCTTTGCAAGTACCTTTGCTCCGTCCTCATTATGAGCACCGTCTATTATAGTTATAGGTTCTTTTATCAGCAACTCCAGCCTGCCTGCCCATTTTGTTTCACTTAGACCCTTTTTCAAATGCTCATTTGTAAACTCGGCCAGATTTCTATCTCTTAATACCTTTAATGCAGATACTGCTGTAAGAGCATTTTTAGCTTGATGTTCTCCTATCAGTGAAATAATTAAATCATCAAATCTTTCTCCTGAAATATTCATCTCGAGCTTTTGTCCATACAGTGTTTCCTCTACTATTTTCACATCAAGTGAATTAACTCGATACAAAGGAGCATTTTTCAAATTCGCCTGATTAAGAATTACTGCCGTCGCCTCTTCTTTTTGAGGATAAAGAATCAGCGGAACCGAGTTTTTGATAATTCCCGCCTTTTCAAAAGCTATGCCCTCAAGACTGTCTCCAAGTTGCTCTACATGGTCTATGCTAAGTGAAGTGATGATGGTTAGTATAGGATTTTCAATGACATTCGTAGCGTCAAATCTTCCTCCAAGTCCCACTTCAAGCACCAAATAATCTACATTTTCAAGTGCAAAGTACAAAAATCCCACTGCTGTAGTAACTTCAAACTCTGTAGGATGAGGTCTTCCCTCTTTTACCATAATCTCAATCTTTTCCTTAACAATCTCGACCATATCGGCTA
>JBHASY010000108.1:0-36660 GCA_041831635.1 Acetoanaerobium sp.
AGTGGAACATCCTGTTACTGAGATGATAACGGGTATAGATATAGTGAAACAGCAAGTGCTGATAGCGGCAGGAGAAAAAATGCAGTATACTCAAAACGACGTGAAGATAGTGGGACATGCTATAGAGTGCAGAGTAAATGCAGAAGATGCTTCTAACGGATTCAGACCGTCTCCGGGCAAGATAAAAAGCCTTCATATACCAGGAGGAAATGGAATCAGAGTAGATTCGTTTTTGTTCCAAGGGTACAGCATACCGGCACATTACGACTCTATGCTTGCAAAGCTGATAGTATACGCACCTACGAGAGATGAAGCCATTATGAAGATGAAGAGAGCTTTAGGAGAATTTATCATAGATGGAGTTATTACCAATGTGGATTACCATTTTCAAATAATGGAAAATGATGTATACAAGTCAGGGATTTATGATACCGGCTTTATAGAAAATAATATGAATCATTGTGGGGGTTGATTAAAATTTTTGGGCAACTCTTTAGAAAAACAGAATATGCAAAATTAAAAAAAGATGTAGTTATGAATATTCCTGAGGGAATGTGGATGAAATGCAGTTCATGTAAGTCCAATATTTATACGAATGATTTAGAAGAAACTAAGCAGGTATGTCCATCTTGTGGACATCATATGCCACTGATAGCTTGGGATAGAATTGAACTTATTGCTGATGAAGATAGTTTTGTAGAGTTAGACGAAAATATTCATAGTTTAAATCCTATAGGATTTCCTGATTACGAGAAAAAAACTAAGACAACTACCTTAAAGACAGGATTAAAAGAGGCAGTAATAACAGGTATAGCAAAGATTAACAACGAAGATGCGGTTTTGGCTGTGATGGACTCAAGATATATGATGGGAAGTATGGGAAGTGCTGTAGGAGAGAAAATTACA
This sequence comes from Acetoanaerobium sp., assembly GCA_041831635.1. Lineage (GTDB taxonomy): Bacteria > Bacillota > Clostridia > Peptostreptococcales > Filifactoraceae > Acetoanaerobium. Next base: position 907 of record JBHASY010000108.1, read on the forward strand.
AGAGCAGTCGAAAAATCTATAGAACTTAGATATCCGCTTGTTATATTTTGTTCTTCAGGTGGAGCAAGGATGCAAGAAAGCATTTTTTCGCTTATGCAAATGGCAAAGACAAGTGCCGCACTTGGCAGACACAAGGAGGAAGGGCTTTTATATATAGCTGTGCTTACTCATCCTACTACAGGCGGGGTAACTGCCAGCTTTGCAATGCTCGGAGACATCATCTTGGCAGAACCGAAAGCACTTATAGGATTTGCAGGACCTAGAGTTATAGAACAAACTATAAAACAAAAACTTCCTGAAGGATTTCAAAGTGCAGAGTTTTTGAAAGAACAAGGCTTCGTAGACAAAATAGTAGAAAGAAAAGATCTTAAAACTGTTCTTGCAAAATTGATATTCTTCCATAAAGAAAGGAAAGAGGCCTGATGAAATCAGCAATGGATAGAGTTAATCTGGCTAGACATAAAAAAAGACCTACGACTTTAGATTATATAGAGCGTATATTTGACGATTTTATTGAACTGCATGGGGATAGATGTTTTAAAGATGATCCTGCAATAGTAGGCGGGATAGCATCTTTAAACGGAAAAAGCGTAACTGTGATAGGGCATCAAAAAGGAAGAGATACCAAAGAAAATATCCACAGAAATTTTGCAATGCCAAGCCCTGAGGGATATAGAAAAGCCCTAAGACTTATGAAACAAGCTGAAAAATTCGGCAGAAGTATAGTTACTTTCATTGATACACCGGGTGCCTACTGTGGGTTAGGAGCAGAAGAAAGAGGACAGGGCGAGGCTATAGCGACTTGCCTGATAGAAATGGCAGGATTAAAAGTTCCTACTATATCTATAGTCATAGGCGAGGGTGGAAGTGGTGGAGCCCTTGCACTTGGAGTCACAGATGAAATTTGGATGCTTGAAAATGCCATATATTCGGTGTTATCTCCGGAGGGGTTTGCAAGTATTCTTTGGAAAGATGCATCAAGAAGCAGTGAAGCAGCTGATATGATGAAGCTCACAGCAGAGGACTTAAAACAGTTTGGAATAATAGATAAGATAATAAAAGAATATGGAAAAGGTGCTCATGATAATCCGACCAAAACCGCTGAACTTATCAGGGCAAAACTGTTAATGGGACTTTCTAAGATTGAAAGTCTGGACAGGAACACATTGTTAGAAAAAAGAAGAAACAAGTATAGAAATATAGGAGAATTCTCAATATAAAAGTGCTAACTTACATGGGTAAGATATGTATATAACAATTTATTAGGATGGTGGAATCATGTCAAACCCAAGGAAATTGATTAACGGGATACTGGTGGACTTATTCAAAGATATCTTAGATATAGAAGAACAGGCTTTAAAAGACAGAGGAATAACAGATTTATCTATGAATGAAATGCATACTATAGAGGCTATAGGGTATGAAGGATCCAAGACTATGTCTGAAACAGCCGAGATACTAAAGATTACGCTTGGAACACTAACGACATCGGTAAATAGATTAGTAAAAAAAGGCTATGTACAAAGGTTACAAGATGAAAAAGACAGGAGAATAGTGCTGATAAAACTTACAGAAAAAGGTCAAAATGCTTATAAAACCCACGAAGATTTTCATATGGAAATGGTTGAAAAGATGTTAGTAGACCTGAATTTAGAGGAAGACAAGGCACTTATTAGTTCTTTAGAAAAATTAAAAGAATTTTTTAAAAATAATTATATGAAAACTTCTGATTAAAAAGAAAGGGGGAGTATATGAGTTATACTTCCATTATAGGAACGGGAAGTTATGTTCCTGAGAGCAGAATAGACAACAATTATATAAGCAAATTTGTAGACACCAGTGATGAATGGATAACAGAAAGAACAGGTATAAAGGCTAGAAGACTTTCAAAGGGAGAAGACACTTCCGAGATAGCTATAAAGGCAGCTGAAAAAGCTATAGAAATGGCAAACATAAATCCTGAGGAAATAGGAATGGTAATAGTTGCAACGATAACACCAGACACCTTTACGCCTTCAGTTTCTTGCATAGTACAGTCTGCTATAGGGGCAGTAAATGCAACAAGTTTTGATATATCGGCAGCTTGTAGCGGATTTGTGTATGGACTTCAAATAGCAGACAAGTTTTTGAAAGGCAGCAATATGAAATATATTTTGGTAATAGGTGCAGAGGTTCTTTCAAAGGCTTTGGATTGGGAGGACAGAAACACTTGCGTTATATTTGCAGACGGAGCCGGAGCGGCTATTTTGGGGAAAAACGAAGAACATGGAATAAAATCCGGCTTTTCCGGTAGTAGTGGAGATGTTAAGGGCAGCCTTACGTTACCGGCTCTCCAAGTAAATAATATCATAGCAAGATCAGAAGAGAAGAAAAGTGTAGTAAATATGAACGGCAGGGAGATATTTAAGTTTGCAGTTCAGATTATGCCGAAATGTATCAATGCCCTGCTTGAAGAGGCAAATATAGATATAAAGGACATAGATTATATAGTGCCACATCAGGCTAACTATAGAATTACAGAATCAGTAGCACAAAAAATGGAACTACCCTTAGAAAAGTTCTATATGAATTTAGATGAGTATGGAAATACTTCATCGGCGACTATTCCTCTTGCACTGGATGAGATGAATAGGAAAAAAATGCTAAAAAAAGGGAGTAAGATAATTTTAGTTGGTTTCGGTGGCGGTCTCACTTGGGGCAGCGTGCTGATAGATTGGCAAGGTTAAATAAAGACTTGCTGTATAAATTTTAAAAAATGGAGGAATTTAAAATGACATTTGAGAAAGTAAAGGAAATTTTAGCAAAACAATTAGAGGTAGATGCAAATGAAATTGAGCTTTCTAACTCACTTCAAGAAGACCTTGGAGCAGATTCACTGGATGTAGTGGAAATAGTAATGGCTCTAGAGGACGAATTTTCAATCGAAATAGCTGATGAAGAAACAGCTAAAATCAAAACTGTTGAAGATGTTGTAAAATATATCGATTCACAAAAATAATTGCAATTGAAGGGGCTGCAGCAATAAGTGGATATAGTTAATATATAGAGGTTTTATTATTACACTGTAATCATATATTGAAAATATCAGAACTGACTTGACAGCCCCTTTAGAAACTTTATATTTATTCTATCTTCTAGGAGGTAATATGATAAAAACTGAAATTTGTGAATTGCTTGGGATACAGTTTCCGATAATTCAAGGTGCAATGGCTTGGATTTCAGATTGGAGTTTGTGTTGTGCTGTATCAGAGGCAGGAGGGTTAGGCGTTATCGCAGCCGGAAATGCTCCTAAAGATTGGGTAGTAGAACAAATAAGAAAAGTAAAAGAAGTTACAGATAAGCCTTTTGCAGTAAATGTAATGCTCCTTAGTCCATATGCAGAAGAAATTGCAAGTGCTGTGTGCGAAGAGGGAGTTAAAGTAGTAATAACAGGAGCAGGAAATCCTGGAAAATACGTAGAAATGTGGAAAAAATCAGGGATAACTATAATTCCTGTGATTGCGTCTGTTGCTCTTGCAAGAAGAATGGAAAGATTAGGGGTAGACGCTTTAATAGCCGAGGGTGGAGAGGCAGGAGGTCATATAGGAGAAATAAACACTATGGCTCTTATGCCGCAGGTAGTGGATGCAGTGAGTCTGCCTGTAATAGCAGCAGGAGGAATAGCAGACGCCAGAGGTGCTCTTGCAGCATTTATGCTGGGGGCATCAGGTCTTCAGATAGGAACGAGATTTTTAGTTGCTAAAGAATGTAATGTCCACGAAAACTACAAAATGAGAGTTTTAGAATCAAAGGATACAGATACGGAGGTTACAGGAAGAAGTACGGGACACCCTGTTAGAGTTCTAAAAAACAAACTCACTAAAAAGTTTAAAACCTTGGAAAAAGAAAATGTAGATCCGTCTGTTTTAGAAGAACTGGGTGCAGGGGCTCTGTATAAAGCTGCTGTAGAAGGTAATATGGAAGAAGGTTCTATTATGGCAGGGCAGGTTGCAGGCCTTGTTAAAAAAGAGCAAACTGCAAAAGAAATTATTTTGGAAATTATGAATGAGTCAAAGGAACTTTATAATAAAACAGGAAGTAAATTAGGACTTTTATAGCAGGAGGTCAGTATGAATAAGATAGCATTTGTATTTGCAGGTCAAGGTGCTCAGTATACAGGTATGGGTAAAGATTTTTTTGAAAACTTTGACTCATCGAGGAAGATTTTTGAACTCGCAGACGAAACACTTGGATTTGGTCTGAGTGAAGTGTGTTTTAATGGTTCTGAAGAAGAACTTTCCATGACGGAAATAACTCAACCTGCTATACTTACAGTCACATCGGCTATACTGGAGGCTGTAAAAGAAAGAATAAGTTTTCCTGATATGGTTGCAGGGCTTAGCTTAGGAGAGTATAGTGCTCATGTCTGTGCGAACAGTTTGGACTTTAAAGATGCTGTTAAACTGGTTCAAAAAAGAGGGAAATATATGCAAGAGGCTGTTGCAAAGGGAGTAGGAACTATGGCTGCGATTATGGGACTTACCAAAGAACAGACTATAGCGGTGTGTAAAGAGGCATCGTCTTTTGGAATAGTAGAGCCCAGCAACTTTAACTGTCCGGGTCAGACTGTAATCGGTGGAGAAATAGAGGCCGTAGACAAAGCCTGTGAGATTGCAAAAACATATGGAGCAAAAAGGACTATGAGATTAAAGGTAAGTGCACCTTTTCATACTTCTATGCTCGAAAATGCAGCGTCTAAACTTTCAGCAGAACTTGAGAATATAAACATCAGACCTATGGAAATTCCTGTAGTTACAAATGTAGATGCAAGTATTATAAAAAGTGAAAGTCAAATCAAAGATATTTTGATAAAGCAAGTTATGAGTTCTGTGCATTGGGAAGACTCTATAAAGATGATGATAGAAAGTGGAATAGATACCTTTGTAGAAATAGGTCCAGGTAAAACTTTGAGTGGATTTATAAAGAAAATAAACAAAGATGTAAATATTTTTAATATAGAAAATATGATTTCCTTTGAGGAAACTATAAATAGATTGGAGGAACTTGACTGTGGCAAAAACAGCAATAGTAACAGGGGCGACTAGGGGATTAGGCAGGCAAATTGCTTTAGAACTGGCTGAAGAAGGATTTGAAATAGTAATAAACTATAGAACTGAAAACGACAGCCTCGGTCATATGGTAGATGAAATAAATAAAATTACTAAAGCCTACACTTTTAAAGCAGATATAAGCGATTTTGATGAGGCAAAAGCCTTGATAGATTTTGCAGTTTCAAAAACAGGGAAAATAGATCTTCTGGTAAATAATGCAGGGATAACAAATGATAAACTGATTGTTAGAATGTCTGAAGAGGATTTTACAAAAGTTATAGATATAAATCTGAAAGGAACATTTAACTGTATCAGACATACAAGTAAAGTTATGATGAAACAAAAATCCGGAAGAATAGTAAATATTTCTTCCGTTATAGGCTTAATCGGAAATGTAGGACAAGCAAACTATGCCGCTTCAAAAGCAGGTGTAATAGGGCTTACAAAGTCGTCAGCGAAAGAGATGGCACCATATTCGGTAACTGTAAACGCTATAGCTCCCGGATTTATAAAATCAGATATGACTGACAAACTTACGGACGAAATAAAAGAAAACATAAAATCAGTTATACCTATGAAAAGGATAGGAGAATCTAAAGATGTAGCAAATCTCGTAAAATTCCTGGCAAAAGATGAAAGCGGATATATTACAGGTCAAGTAATAAATGTAGATGGCGGAATGGTAATGTACTAATCCATAGTAACTGGAGGGAAAGTATGCAAAGAAGAGTCGTAATTACAGGTATGGGAACTATAAATCCGGTGGGAAATAATATAAATGACTATTGGAAGGCTCTACTGGATGGGAAATGTGGAATAGACATAATTAAATCTTTCGACCCGTCTAATTTTAAAGCTAAAACCGCCGGAGAAGTGAAAGATTTTAACGCGTCGGAGCTAATCGGAAGAAAAGAGGCAAAACGTTTAGACAGATTTTCTCAGTTTGCAGTAGTGGCTGCCAAAGAGGCGTTAGAGCACAGCAAACTGGATATGGATAAGGTAGATAGAAATAGGGCAGGGGCTGTTATCGGAAGTGGAATAGGTGGTCTTGCTACTATTGAAGCTGAGCAAACAAAACTGTTAAACAACGGTCCTGATAGAGTTTCTCCCCTTTTTATTCCGATGGCTATTTCTAATATGGCAGCTGGAAATGTTGCAATTACTATAGGATTAAAGGGTATTTGTACTTCTGTAGTGACTGCTTGTGCCTCAGCGACTAATGCTATAGGAGAGGCATTTAAACTAGTTCAGTCAGGAAATCAGGATATAGTATTTGCAGGTGGAGCAGAGGCATCAATTACGCCTCTTGCTATAGCGGGATTTGCCTCTATGACAGCACTTAGCACATCTACAGATCCGAAAAGAGCATCTATTCCTTTTGATAAAGACAGAGACGGGTTTGTAATGGGAGAAGGCGCAGGAATATTAGTTCTTGAATCTCTGGAGCATGCTCAGCAAAGAGGAGCAGATATATACGCAGAGATTGTGGGTTACGGATACTCTAGCGATGCTTATCATATTACGTCGCCTGAGCCATCAGGAGAAGGTGGAGCAAGGGCTATGAGCAATGCTCTAAAAGATGCAAATGTAAATCCGGAAGAAGTGCTGTATATAAATGCACATGGAACGAGTACACCTTACAATGATAAAATAGAAACTATTGCTATAAAACGTGTTTTTGGAGATCACAGTAATAAGATGGTTATAAACTCTACTAAGTCAATGACCGGACATTTACTGGGAGCAGCCGGAGCAATAGAGGCTATAGCAAGCATAATGTCACTCAAAGACGGAATGGTACATCCTACAGTGGGACTTATTACTTCTGATGAAGAATGTGACTTAGACTATGTAAAAGGCGAAAAAAGAGCAGTAGATGCCAGGTATGCTCTTTCCAACTCTCTAGGTTTCGGTGGACATAATGCTACTCTTCTTTTCAAAAAATGGGAGGGGAAATAATGTTTGACAGTAATCAAATACAAGAAATTATTCCACACAGAAATCCATTCTTATTAGTTGATAAGATACTGGAACTGGAGGCAGGAAAAAGAGCATTAGGAGTAAAGGCGGTTACAGCTTCAGAGTATTATTTTCAGGGACATTTTCCGCAGGAACATGTAATGCCCGGAGTACTTATAATAGAGGCTTTGGCTCAGACAGGTGCAGTTTGTATTTTAAGTGTAGAGGAAAACAAAGGTAAGACTGCTTACTTTGCAGGAATAAACAAGGCAAGATTTAAAACAAAGGTAAAACCCGGAGATGTACTTACTTTAGAAGTAGAAATCATAAAGTCAAAAGCGTCTGTGGGAATAGGAAATGCTATAGCAAAAATAGGAGATAAAGTTGCTGTGGAAGCAGAGTTGATGTTTGCTATAGGATAAAGGATAAAATCCCTTATAACTTTAAAAAGTGATATTTTTTAATAGTTATAAAGGGATTTTTGTTTAAATTATTGTTGTTTTATTGTATAGTATATAAGGTAAGGTTTAATATTTTTGTTAGGGGGATTTTTAATGAAGGTAGGAATTTTAGGTTTAGGAACAGTAGGCGGAGGAGTTTGGGATATTTTATCCTCTTCAAAGTTCAAAAATTACGATATTACAATTAAAACTGCTCTAGTTAGAAACAAAGATAAATACACCTCATATGAAAAACAAGGACTTAATTTGACCTTAGACCCTTATGAAATACTGGATGATACAGAGATAGACACGATAGTAGAAACTATGGGAGGCATTGAAAAACCTTATGAATACATAAAATATGCCTTATCAAAAAATAAAAACGTAGTTACTGCAAATAAAGCAGTATTAGCAAAATATATGGAAGAATTTTCAGCTATTGCAAAAAAACATAATAAAGCACTGTTATATGAAGCGAGTGTAGGTGGGGGGATACCTCTTATCAAACCTTTAAAACAAAATGCAAAAATAAATAATTTTTATGAGATTTCAGGGATATTAAATGGGACAAGCAATTTTATTTTAAGTAAAATGTCAAGAGAAGAACTGGAATTTTCTGATGTATTAAAAGAAGCAAAAGAAAAAGGCTATGCTGAGCAAGACCCTGTAGATGATATAGACGGTATGGATATGGCAAGAAAACTTTCGGTGCTTTCGACTACGGTTTTCAAAAAACATCTTCCGCTTGAAAAAATTCAGATAAACGGTATAAGATATATTGAAAAAGAAGATATGGATTTAGCAAAAAAAGCCGGGTGCGATATAAAGTTGATAGCTAAATCAATTTATAAAGAAGATAAGTACAAAGCTGCCGTAGAGCCTGTTATTTTGAAACAAAGCTCTATTTTTAAAAATGTTTCAGATGCATATAATATCTGTGTGGTAAAGGGAGATAATCTTAAAGAGGTAAGCTTTTACGGAGAAGGAGCCGGAAGATATGCAACAGCAAATTCAGTAGTAAGTGACCTACTGGATATATATGAACATAGGGAGATAGAAAATATAGAAGCCGATTTCACGGATATAAAAGTAGAACCTATGATAGGGGACTATTATGTGAGACTAAACGACACTAATAAAAGTGAGAAATTAAAAACAAAATTATCAACTTATAATTTAATGCATCTACACAAAGGGGCTTTTGTGGTAGAAAAAATTTCCTCAGCTGTGATAAAGGATTTTGCAAGTGAATTAAATATAGCTGAGAAAAATTATTTTATTGCTAGACTTGATGACGATTTAGACTCAAGCGAATTATTGTAATACTGACGTAATTGAGGAGGGAAAATGAAAAATAAATTGACATTACTTGTGTTATCATTTGTTTTTTTGCTTACCTGTTTGCCAATAGATGTATTTGCTACACAACCATCATCAGCTATTATATACATGAATGAGTATACAAACAGATATGAAAATTATGCTCTGGGATACAAGATTCACATCTATGAAGATATGAAAGTAGATGAATCTGCAATGGACGTAAGAACTAGGTTTGATAACGAAGATACGATTATAGACATATATTTTGACGATTTTACAAACGAACTTGATAACTTTAATACTTATAAAAATTATGGTAATAAAAGTCTATATGATTATTCTTTTTTTTCCGTAGAGAAGTCTAAAAATTTTAAAGTTAGTGGTATAAAGTCACATATGATTTACTACAGAAGACCTAAGCTTTCAAACATAAAAAATGATAAAAACTATTATGCCTGTGTAGAAATACCTCGTACAAATGACAAAATATACACTATAATAATGAAATCAAGTGAGCCGATTAGCGATTTTGAGTCTATAGTAAATACTTTTGAATTTATAGATAAAACTGCAAGTTTGCCATCTTACAAAACTACCAGTACCATAAATAGACCTATGAGTAAAGAAACTGAAGAGTTTTATAATAAGACATTTTCTGATAATAGCAATTTAGAATTTGGGGTGTATGAACCGACTGCCCCATATGATTTTTCATATTTAAGAAAATTGCAGGAAAATCTTGATTATGATTTTCCTGTTATAGTTAGATATCAACATATGGACGAAAATTTTCCTAGAAATGATATGCTTTCTGCAAAATATAACAACAAAGTGGTAGAACTTACTATGCAAACCACAATAAAACAAGGTTCAAAGCAGGATTTAACATTTAATATTTTAAATGGAGAATATGATGATTATTTTGAGAACTATGCTAAAGATCTAAAAGCCCTTGATTATCCTGTTTTATTTAGACTAAACAATGAAATGAATGGCGACTGGTGTATGTATAGTGCATATCACTATGGAAAAGACGCAGATTTGTATGTTGAACTGTATAGATATATTTATGATATATTTAGAGAAAATGGAGCAGATAATGCCATTTTTGTTTGGAATCCAAATGAGAGAAGTTTTCCTAACTTTGCTTGGAATCACTATATGTCATACTATCCTGGAGATGAGTATGTAGATGTAGTAGGTCTTACAGGATATAATACAGGTACTTACTATAAAGGAGAGACTTGGAGAAGTTTTGAAAACATCTATGATGGTATATATTATGAATATGCAAATAGATTTTCTCAACCTCTAATGATTGCAGAATTTGCTTCGAGTTCATATGGAGGAGATAAACCTGAGTGGATTAACGATATGTTTTCTAAGATAGAGAAGTACGACAGGATTAAACTTGCTGTCTGGTGGAGTGGAATAGACTGGGACTTAAAGAGAAATCCGGCAAGAATATATAAGATAGATGAAAGTTCATCAGTAATAGAAGCAATTAGAAAGGGTCTTTCAAAAATTAAAAAGTAGAAATCTTCTAAGTCAAATAAAAGTTTACAGTGCAAAAAACTCGGGAATAGATAGTAAATAAAACAAGGGTAGGAGTGAGAATAATGATAGAATGCAAAAGTCCGATAAACTCTGAAATAATAGCAACTATAAACTTAACAAAAATCGAAGACTTGGAAGATATATACAAGAACTCAGATGATGCGTTTAAAATATGGTCTCATCTGTCTTTGAAAGAGCGATTAAAATATATGAAATCTCTAAGAAAATATCTTGTAGAGATGGGAGACGACCTAAGCAGAGAGATAACAAAAGCTACAGGAAAGCCTGTAATAGAAGCGTATACTTCGGAAATACTTCCGGCAATAGAAGCACTTAAATACTATGAAAAGACTGCTGAAGATACTTTATCGACTAAAAGAGTGTCAAGTCCATTGTATTTGAAACCTAAAAAAAGCTATATAGAGTATAGACCGCTAGGTACAGTGCTTATTATATCCCCTTGGAATTTTCCGTTTAATCTTATACCTGTTATATCGGCACTTATAGCCGGCAATAGTGTGATATTAAAACCATCTTTTGAAACTCTTGCTGTTGGGAAACTTATTGAAAGAGTATTTACTTCTTTGAACTTTCCCAAAAAACTGGTGCAGGTGGTATATGCTAACAGTGGATCAGGATTTGGAGAAAAACTTATAGATTTAAAGCCTGCTAAAATACTGTTTACAGGATCTACTGACACAGGCAAAAAAATATTAAAACAGGCAAGCGAACATTTTATTCCTGTAGTGCTGGAATTGGGTGGTAAGGACCCTATGATAGTGTTCAAAGATGCAAACTTGGAACGTGCTGCCGGAGCTGCTGTCTGGGGGGCATTTACAAACTCCGGGCAGGTATGTCTGTCTGTAGAAAGAGTCTATGCCCAAGAAGAAATATACGATGAGTTCATGTCGCTCTTAAAAGGGAAAATAGAAGAACTATGGCAGGGAACAGAACCTTATGCAGACTTAGGTTGTATGACTACAGATGATCAAGTTGGCATAGTAAAATCCCATATAGAGGACGCTAAGCTAAAAGGTGCAAAAATATATACAAAATCAGAAATAGTAGATAACAACAAATTTGTTTCTCCTGTATTGCTAAGTGAAGTAAATCACGATATGCTTGTGATGAAAGAAGAAACTTTTGGACCTCTTCTTCCAGTGATGAAATTCAAATATGAAGATGAAGCTGTGGAACTTGCAAATGATAGTATTTATGGACTAGGAGCAAGTATATTTACCTCAGATTCAAACAAAGCCTCAAGAGTATCATCTAAACTTCAAGCAGGAGTAATAGCTATAAATGAGGTTATAGTACCTGTTGCAAATATCCAACTTCCTTTTGGAGGAGTAAAGGCGAGCGGTATGGGCAGATCTCATTCAAAAGATGGGCTACTGGCTTTTGTAAATGAAGTAGGAATAGTAGAGGACACAGGAATAAAAAACAAAGAGCTACAGTGGTTTCCTTACTCGAAGAACAAAATGAATTTATTAAAAAAAATGGTAAAAATATTTTATTCATAAAAAACTTATCTTAAATGCTATAAACACCAATGATAATTTTTAAACTTGATGATGGATATACTGTCATCATTTTTTTATACTCAAAATTTGCATAAAAGTATTGCATGAAATGCAATCTTTAAAACAAAACAATTATTCAAGGCAAAATTGAGTTAATCCAATATTGATGATATAATGTTACAAATATAATTTTTAAAGGAAAAGAGGGTTATTATGGCGCTAAATTACAAACCGTTATGGATACAGTTAGCAAAAAAAGGCTTTAAGAAAACTGATGTAATAGCTATGGCAGGACTTACAACTAATGTTATGGCACAGATGGGAAAAAACAAACCTATAACCCTGAAAAATTTAGAAAGAATTTGTAAGGCTTTGGACTGTACACCAAATGATGTATTCAGTTTTGATGATATTGAATAGCAGTTGTCTTAAGGAGAATACTTTATGAAAATAGCAATGATAGAAGATGATAGCACAATATCTTTTGCTGTTTCTACTTTTTTGAAACGATATGGTATGGAAACAAGTATTTTTGATAGTTTGGATGTTGCAGAGAACATAGATATTGAGAATTTTGATTTAATAATTCTTGATATAAATCTTCCTGATGGTTCAGGTTTTGAATATCTGAACTGGTTAAGAGAATTTTCCGACATACCTGTGATTATGCTTACTGTTAAGAGTGAAGACGAATATGTTTTACAAGGATTTTCACAAGGAGCTGATGAATATATAGTCAAGCCATTTTCTTTGCCGGTATTAAAAGCCAGAATATATAATATTTTTAAAAGAAAAGATGCTAGAAATAATGAAATAATATATAACGCATTAAGTTTGAATTTAACTTCAATGACAGCAGAATTAAACAATGAAAATTTAGAGCTTAGCAGACAGGAATTTGCAGCTCTCCATATTCTTTTGGAAAACAAGAATATGAATGTTGTCAGAGAAAAACTTATTGATTTAGTTTGGGGGTATGATTTATACGAAATAAATGATAATACGCTAACTGTTACAATTAAAAGACTTAGACAAAAACTCAAAAATTATGGAAAGTATATAAAAACGATTAGAGGAATTGGTTATATGTGGGAGGATACAGAGGATGAAGGACAATAGAACTATTTTTTTAATCCTCTTTCTAAACTTAGTCTTATCCTTGGCGACTGTTTTTGTCAGTCCTAGGCTTGATGTGATTACATTTTGTTGTTTTCTTCTTTTAAATGCCATTCTTTTCTTTTTACTCATACTCAACGAAAAAAATAAAAAAAATGAAATAAAGGCTAAAATATATGATATATTTTCTTTATTACATTCGTTAGATGCCGATATAGATAATTATGAAGTTATAGATGATGAATTTGGCGGACTTAGAGATGAAATTGTAAAAGTTATAGGCGAGAAAAAAATCATAATGGATAAGTCTATAAAAAATGAAGAGGTGTTAAAAGAGTACACAGAGGATATAGCACATCAATTAAAAACTCCTTTAACCGGTGTTTTACTTATGCTTGATTTAATGGAAGAAGATGAGGAAAACAAAAAAGAGTATATTGATCGAATAAGAAACAGTACAAACAGGTTACATCAGTTAACTGATATTCTATTAAAACTGGCTGCCTTAGATTCCGGTACAGTTAAGATGAAAGAAGAAATTGTGGATGTGAAAGATTTACTCAGTGAAGTGATTTCAGATATAGAAATACTTTTTTTAGAGAGAAAGTGTAACATTCCTGTTTTAGGTCAAGATTTTAAGCTTATTTGTGATAAGAAATGGACATATGAAGCAATTTATAATATCGTAAAAAATGGAATGGAAGCGTCTAAAGATAGGGGAATAAAAATATACTCAAAGGAAACTAATATTTATCAAAGCGTAGTGATAGAAGATTTCAGCAATGGAATGTCTGCTGATGTTTTGAAAAAAGTTTATAAAAGATTTCATAAAGAAAATAAAGATTATAATGGCTATGGGATTGGTTTACCAATGGCAAAAACTATTATTGAAAAACAAAATGGGGAACTTATTTATTCAAGAGGAAGAACATCAAATAGTTTTGAACTTAGGTTTTATAGGTAGTAGATAAAGACGGGTTACATCTTTGTAACTTGTCTTTTTTTGTCTTTTTCAGTCACTTTCCAGTCACTTAACATTGTTACTATATAGAAAAATAAGGAGGAATTTTGTATATGAGTATATTAAAAACGTCTAATTTAACAAAAACATATAATTCAGAAGTAAAAGTGAATGCTCTTTCGGATGTAAATTTTGAACTTCAAAAAGGAGATTTAGTAGCGATTATCGGTGACAGCGGTTCAGGAAAATCAACATTGTTACATTTGTTAGCAGGTGTAGATAAACCTACAAGTGGAGAAATTTATATTCAAGACAAGAATATAACCAAGCTGGGGAAAGAAGAGCTTACAGTTTTTAGAAGAAGAAATATAGGAGTGATTTATCAGTTCTTTAATTTGATTCCTAATATTAGCGTCAGGAAAAATATATTATTACCCCTACTACTTGATAACAAAAGAGAAGATCAACAATATTTTGATGAGATAACAACAACATTAAGAATAGAAGAAAAACTTGATCGTTTTCCAAAACAGTTATCCGGTGGAGAACAACAGAGAGTAGCTATTGCGAGAAGTCTGATCACAAGACCTGCGATTATTTTAGCTGATGAGCCGACAGGTAATTTGGATAGAAGAAATTCGGAAGAAATAACATCTTTATTTAGACTTGTAAATAAGCGTTTTGAGTCAACGATTATGATTATAACCCATGATGAAAAAGTAGCTAATTCATGTGATAAGGTCTACAAGATGGTAGATGGAAGACTAAACCAAATGGAGGAAATGGGTTATGAAAATCATTAATGAACTCTCTTGTTCGCAAATAAACAACAATAAAAAGGATATACTTGCAACAAGATTAAGTATTTTTTTTGCGGTGGTTTTACTTGGAACAATTATATTTATCATCGGAACAGTTAAGACTGATCAGCATCATGAAATAGTTTCTACCGTAGGTGACTATCAGGTGTCCTTTTCAGAAGTAAATAGCGATAGGATTGATTCATTATTTAATAATGATGAAATAAAAAAAGTTTCATTTGATAAGTTCATTTCGACCGATTTGGATGCGATCATAATTGAAAAAGGGAGCTATTTCAAGGAGTTAAAAGGATTTGAAATTATTTCCGGAAAGAATATAGGTTCAGATAGTGAACTGATTGCTCCAAGCAGGTTTTTTGAAAAACATAAAGATTATAAAATCGGATCTAAAATTAAAGTAAAAGAAAAAGAATATACCATTGTCGGAGAATATCATGATTATGCAAGCAGTTTTGAAGAAAGTGCTTTAATTGGGATTTTAGAAAATGAAAATAGAGAATATCTACTTAAAAATTCAGATGGTCTTGAAGCTTTTATTTGGTACAAGCATCCAAGAGACACATATACATTGACGAAAAAACTTTTTAATGATCTTAAGCTTGATTATGAAAAATCCATAGATACAGGAAGATTATATTTTAATAAAGCGATTTTAGAATATCAAATGATTTATCCATCAGGACTAATTCCACCTAGGTCGGTAATTGTAGATTTTCTGGAGTCTTATGGTGCTTGTATGTTGCTGGTTTTGCTATTCGCCGTTATAATATATGGTGCTTTTAATGTATGGAATAATAGAGATATAAAAGAACTTGCTCTACTGAAAAGTGTAGGTATGACGGAAAAACAGGTAAAGAAAATGATAAGGTTAAAGGCTGTAAAAATCGGTGTGGTTCCGATTTTAGCAGGAACAACCGTATCATATTTAACTGCAAATTTACTTTTATATTTTATGTGGTTAAATAACTCAATAAGTTATAAAAAGATGTCGCAGTTATTTGGAGAAAGGATGAAAACTACAGAGTTTAATTTAGTTTCATTATCCTTACCTCTTATATTTATTATTTTAGCGTTTGCTTTTTTAACCGTATATTTATCTGCAATTATACCGGCTAAAAAAAGTGCAAAGTTAAATATAGTTGAGGGACTAACGGGTCTTACCGGAGGAAAAGTAAAGTTTGGAAAATCTAAAATAGAGGGGAAAATAGAAAAAACTTTAGCAAAAGACTATTTTAAAGCCTACAGCTCAACATACAGAACGATTATTTTATCTGTATTATTATCAGCTATGGTTATGACATTAGTATTGGTATCTCAGTCGTACAGGACTATAAATTCTGTTTACAATAAATATGACAGTCCGTATAACTTTACTTCACAGATATATACTGATGCTAAGATAAATAGACAGTTGGTTGATGATCTGAATAGCGTAAATGATATTGATGAGCTGCATATTTATGAGGATAAGAGTTTTAAATTTTATTTGAAAGATAATAAGGGTTTTGAATCTGCCGAGTTAAAAAAAGCTTTTGAAACAGGTAGAAAGGATGAAGGCAATTTATTTGTAAATATGATAGGATTATCGAAAGAAGATTATAAGAACGTGATCTTTATGAATCATTTAAATACGGACACAAACTATATTATGTTAAATAAAACAACCTATAATGACAGTAGTTTGTATGCTTTCAGAAAATATATAAGTTTGACGGATGGCGACGACAAAGATCTTGTGATTAGATACAATGCAGAGGGGAAAAAGATGATAATTCATATTGATGGCTATATCAATGATTTTCCTTTTGGATTAGATGGACAGAACAAAAATGGTGTGTATGTGTTTACAAGAATGGAGAATTTGGAAAGTTTCATTGATACATATGGACAAGATGAGGGGGATCCTGTTAATTATTACACTGTTAAAATGAAAATCTCCAGAGAAAACTTAGATAAAGTATCTGATAAATGCGAGAAAATTATATCATCCTACGTTCCTGAAAGTGATCACTCAACAACGAATGATTTGCTTAATGAGGCAGCTGATAATGAACAATTAAGAAATGAGCATTTACTAAATTTCGGAATACAAATAATCTTTATAATACTTGCTCTTTCAAATTCTTATAATAGCTTTCATTGTAATTTAAGGGCAAGAAAGAGAGAATTTCAACTGCTTTCTACTGCAGGAATGACAGATAGGCAAATCAAAAAAATGATTTATGGAGAAACTAATATATTGTTTAGAAATCTTGCCATATTTTACATTATAACTTTTATATCAGCTGTCTTTGTACGTTCTTATAGGAGTCAGTATGAGACTGCCTTCATATCAAAAGAGATATTGCTTAACTTAAATTATCTACCTGTTATACTAATATTTGCAGTAATAGTGTTAGGTGTTTTACTTGCGATTAGAAGCAGTATTAAAATGATACTAAATGATGAGAAAAGTGCTATAAAAGAAATTTAAGATATAAAAAATCAATATTTAATTAAGAGGACTTTTTACGCAGAAGTGTAGAAGTCCTCCTTTTTTATTCTCAGAAAACCAAAACCGAGGACATAACGGACAGCTTTTAAGTTAATCCTGTTTTTTCAGTCTGTTTGCAATCTGTTCTAAAGACTCCGCAATTTCAGCTAAAGCCTGCTTAGTTTTTTCAATTGTACTATCTTTGAAAGATTTTGTTTTAGCAGTAGTGTTATCAATATGGTCATATGCTTTATCGTAAACATCTTCGGCAGTATGCTCCAAATTTTTCAGAAGTTTGTCGGCTTTTTTTGTGAATTTCTTTTTAGTTTTTTTATAAGACTTGGAAAGGTCTTTTTTATACCTGTCGATAGGATTTTCGTTTTTCTTTTTGAAAAATAACGTGAGTAAAAGAGCACTTGCGATTATATCAACAAGAATCCAACCGAAAAGAACCTTTTTCCAATTTATCTCATACTTTTCGTTGATGTCATTTCTGAATAAATCATAGTCGGGTCTTGACTTCATTCTTCTTTTGTTGTATTTCATTATAATGCACCCCCATAAAATTATAAGTTAATTAAATATTTATCTACCCAATAAAATAAAGTCTAAGCATTAAAAAAACTGTTGAGTGCATAAAAAACCCCATCTTCAAACAAAACTTTATCTATAAAAACGGGAATATTTTTTTCATATATCTCAAGGTAAAGTATTTCTTTATTGTTGCTTACACCTTTCATTATCATCAAGGTCATTTTAAGATTACTTTCATACGATATCAAACTATCTCCGTTGTCTTTAAAAATATTCATACTCGGAATAAAACTGTAAGATGAAAAAATAAATACTATTTTGTTTTTATCTATTTTATAATCATAGATATAAATATAAAAATTTCCATAAGGAGAATGAATTTGTTTGCTTCTTTTTTCAGCTTCGCTATGAATTTTATTTTCAAGTAAAATCAAATGTTTGACATCTTCATAATTGTGAAGAAGGATGCTATCTTTTAAGTCGCTGTCCCTAGTTCTTTGATATAATCTGTACATATCTGCCGAGTCTTTACCTGAGATAGTGTCTTTTCTTTCTATGGAAAAAAATTTTTCTACTGTCTTAAGCTTCAAGTTCTCAAAATTCCAAAGTTTTTTTAGAGGTTTGAGATAAGAAAGTATATCTACCGACTTGATATTGCAAATTATGGAGCTTTCAACAGACAGATGATTCATTCTCTTTTTAATAAACGGCAGATCAAAGGTATTTCCGTTAAAGTTGATGCATTCATTCATAGAGCGAATGTCGTTTAGAAAAGACAGGATAAGAATTTTTTCGTCTGAGGCGTCTTCTGCAAAATATTGCCTTACGAGTATCTCCCTGTCTGAAAAGTAAAAGGCTGCACATATCAGTATGATGCAGTCGTGTTTGGGACTTAATCCCGTAGTTTCGATGTCAAAATAAAATGAATTTTGTAATATGCGGTATTGTTCGTTTTGTAATAAAAAATAATCTTTTGTAAACATAAATCCTCCAAAAATTAAAAGCAAATGGTGTTTAAGGGGCGTGAACTATATGGATTTCGAACAAAAAGAAGCTATAAATCACAGCATAGGTTCGGCTTTAGTAATAGCAGGTCCGGGTTGTGGAAAAACCACTGTAATCACTGAGCGAATATTTAACATGGTCGATAATTTGCAAATAAATCCTACGAGCATAGTGGCACTTAGTTTTACCAGATATTCTTCAAATGAGTTAAGACAAAGAACCATAAGCAAGGATTATAGTTTAGAGGGTGTGTTTTTCGGTACTATTCACAGTTTTTTCTTAAGCATTTTAATAGATTATTTTTCCTATCCTAAAAACTCTGTCATAGGAAACGAAGAGAAAAACTCTCTTCTAAAAAGTATTATATCTACTATGATATCATCTGACTACATACCAAGTGAAGCTGTACATATAATATCATCAAAAATATCCGAAATCAAAAATTCAAAAAACAACTCTGTTTCTGAGATAAACGTTTGTAAAGCCTCTTACGAAGTTAATGTGGATTTTGAAAATTATTTTATTAAGGAGATTTATAATAAATATAACACGTGGCTTGAGAAAAATCATAAGCTGGATTATGATGATATTTTAAGTAAAACATTTAATCAGGTCAAATCTGAACCATACATATTAAATCTGATCAAACAAAAGTATAAATATTTTATAATTGATGAATTTCAAGATATTAGCAAAGTACAGTTTGACACTATAAGATTGCTTTTGTCGGAAGATGAAAATTTGTTTGCAGTTGGAGATGAAGATCAGTCTATTTACGGTTTTAGGGGAGCAAGTCCTGTGTTTATGGTGGATTTTGAAAACTATTTTAAAAATGCAAAAATATATAGAATAATAAAAAGCTACAGATGTCCTGCTGAGATTTTAAATATTGCAAATGAACTGATATCAAAAAATAAATCTAGAACGAAAAAAATATTACAATCATCAAAAAATGAACGGGGAACAGTCAGGGTAACAAGGTACTTAGATGTTTTTGCTCAGGCTAAAAACATAGCAAGCGAAATTAAAGAGTTCAAAACTACAGATAATATGATTATTTCTCGCACTAACTTTGAAATGTTGCCTCTTATAAAATATTTGAGAGATTATAACATAAAATTTAAGATAAAAGATAAGGAGTTTAATTTCTTTTCAAACTTTATATTTAAGGACATTATGGCATATCTAAAACTGTCTGAAAATTATTCTACAAAACTTATAAATAAGATTAGAAACAAACCTGACAGAAGTTTGAACTATATAGAAGATTATGAATACTTGTTTGAAAATATATCTGTATCAAAGATTAAGAAGTTAATTAAACTGCATGCGTTGAAAAAGCAGATTTATGCTTTAAACGGGCTTAAATTTTTCGAAGCTGTAAACTATATCAGAACTACTATAGGATATGATGATTACCTGGTAAGCTATTCTAAAAAATACGATATAGACATAGAATATTTATATGAATTTTTTGAGGTGTTTTATTCTCTCGTAGATAATGAAACTAATGTCAAAGACGCAATTAAGTTACTGGAAAAAGAATATAGAAATTACCTTGCACAGTCTACAGGTTCTGATGAAGATAGCGACGTATTGTTAGTAACGGCTCACTCAAGCAAAGGATTAGAGGCGGATAATGTGTATTTAGTATCTTTAAACAAAGAGCAGTTCCCGCATATACGTGCAAGCGATATTGAAGAAGAAAGACGGCTTGCTTATGTAGCTATAACACGAGCCAAGAAAAATTTATACATAAGTTATTTATCAGTAAATAAAAGAAAAACAGCTTATCCCAGCGAGTTTTTGTCGGATATCGAAAGGTGTATAAAATCAGATATCGAAAAGTGCATAAAAAAGGATATTATGCTATAATACGAGAGAAATAAAATTTATATTTTATATAGACAAATACAGTAAGGAGTTGTCATATAAAAGTTACGTGAAATTTAAAAATAGAAAACTTTTTATAGGAGTGAGTTTGGTGTTTGACGAAAATAAATTTACTAGATTGCTGGAAATTTTGATTGTGGTTTTTATAGTTGTTTTAGGAGGAGGTTACCTGCTGTATTATAACAGCTTTGGGATGTTAAATAATGAAGATAGGGAAATTTCTCTAGAGGACAAATTTTCTCCTATAGAACCTTTTATCGCATATTCAAGTAAGCTGCCGAGTATAATTGACTTGTTCGGAGAGGGAGTCAGCAGGGGCGAAGGGGTAAGCGATGATACAAAGTATGTGGACTATAAGCAAGAATGGTTTTCTATAGAAGTAGATACAAGATATTATTACGGTAAACAAAAAAGAGTATACAAGACAGTTTTAACTTATAATGAGAGCGATAAGGACAAGCTGTTTTCAGAGATGAAAAAATATTTGGGGGAGCCTCTTTCAGATACATTTAACGATGCCGACGAGAAAAAGCCAAGAGCCTTTTGGATTAAAGATTCTGTAAGCTATGAAGTTCTTGCTAAAGGGGATAAGATAGTGCTGGAGGCAAGACTTGCTTATTATGAAAACCCGAATAATTACGATATGGGAGATAGACCTACAGTAATTCAACGTATGAGTGAAGATGTTACAGGAGATGGAGAAAGCGATTCCGTTTTACTTATCGGCAGCAAGGTAAATTATACGGATACTACGTATAATAAACTGTTTGTTTTAATCGGGAATAACAAAGGTGCTTATTACACAGGATTTCCGAAAGATATGGACGGGGGAAGTAATCCACAGCTTAGTATCTTAGATATAAACGGAGATGCAGATGTTGATATACTGGTGGAATCGGATCTGTTTTATATCAATAGTTTTAACGGATTTTCGTATACAGATGATAAAATCGTAAATATATATTCTTCTGAAAACAACCCTGAAAGCAGTAAAGATACTAAGGATAGCAGTGAAAATAATGATAGCACTGAAGATAAGGATAGTAACGAAAATAGTACTGGTAATGCTGACAAGAGCAGTAATGAGAGTGAGACTAATAACGAAAATACGGATGACAGTGATAATAGCAATAAATAAAATGACTTTTAGTTTTGGAGTGTGAAAGGTATTGAAAAAACAAACTTTAGATAAGATAAAATTGTTTTTCGCAGGAATAAGTTCCAGATATTTAGAGCAGAAAGATTTTTTTATTAAAGTTGAATTTACATTCACATCGGGAGCAAAAAAATTTAAAGGAGAGTATGTAAATATAGATGACGATTTCAGGTATATCTTCAATGGCGAAAATCAAAGTATGAGTTTTGAGAATATGTTGGAAAAATTGATTTCGCAAGCCACATTATACGATTTGCTTAACTTTAGATATATACAAAGAGGTACGGTAGTAGTAATTGAAGCAAATGACAGGCAGGTAATCACAAGAAATGAAGAAATTTCAGATGAGCTTGATTTGGATGCTCAAGTAAATAACTCCAGAGAGTACTATATAAAATCATCTAAATCCGCTCCTTTATTGAAAGAAATCGGGATTATGACAAAAGACGGAAAAATAAAAAATGATATGATTAGAAAATATAATCAGATAGACCATTTTGTAGAAGTGGTAGACCCTATTTTAAGAAGTTTTAGTGATAAAGAAACTATAACGATAATGGATTCGGGATGTGGAAAATCATATCTTACATTTGTTTTAAACTATTATATAAAAGATGTACTCAAGAAAAACTGTTATTTTATAGGGGTAGATTATAAAGAAAATGTAATCACAGCGTCAAAAGAAAGAGCAAATAGACTCGGATACAAAAATATGGAGTTTGTCAGAGAAGATTTAAGAACCTATATGCCGGATAAACCTGTTGATATGGTAATAAGTCTTCATGCCTGTGACATAGCTACAGACTATGCAATAGCTTTAGCGATAAGAAGTAAATCACAGTCGCTTGTAATAGTTCCCTGCTGTCATAAAGAACTCAAGGATCAAATTGAAAATTCTCCTATTGACCCGCTTATCAAGCATGGGATATTCAAATCCAGATTTAACGATTTTTTAACCGACTCTCTAAGAGCATTGTTTATTGAGGCAAATGGTTACGAAGTTACTCCTTTAGAGTATGTATCACCTGTAGATACGCCTAAAAATCTTATGATTAGAGCTGTAAAAAAATCTGAGTCAAATGAAAAAGCAAAAGAAGAATACCATAACATAAAAAAATTGTTTAATGTAAATCCTACTATGGAAAGATATGTTTATTAAACGCAAGATGAGAGATGGTGAAAGATATGAAAAGGCTGAATATTTGCATAGATATAGATGGAACTATGACAGACCCGTATTATTTTATGCCTTATTTTAACAAATATTTCAATAAAAATTTAAGTATAAAAGATTGTACAACTCATAGAATAGATGAACTTTACGGGCTTGATGTGGACGGGATAAACATATTTTATGAAAAAATCGGAGAAGATATGCACAAAAATGCAACGATTCTCCCGAATGTAAAAAAAGTATTTGACGAATTGTCAAAATGCCATAATCTACACATAGTGACCGCAAGAAGAAAAAGTATGGAAGAAATAACAGAGCAGTGGCTTAAAAAACACGAAATAGCAAAAGTTTCACTTCATTCTTTAGGAAGTTACTACAAGGTAGATAAAGCAAAAGAGTTGAAATGTGACATATTCATAGAGGATAATCCTCAAAACTCATCAGAACTTGCACAGGCGGGCATAAAAGTTTTGCTTATGGATACAAACTATAATAAAACCTTATCACATAAAAATATAACCAGAGTTCAAAATTGGAATGATATTAAGCTTCACATTGATAATATAAGCAAATATTAGGGAGGAGAGAAAAATGGCGGAAATCACTTTTATAAATAAGACAGGGAAAAAAGTAATTTCCAGTAGCGATGTGCAGCAATATTTAAAAAATATAACTGATATTGTAACCATAAGTGATATATCTGATTCACTAAAAGAAAAAAATGTAATGATATTCGACTGTAAACTTGATAACCTTATATTTAAATTTGAGCCTTTGTATGAGGAGTTTTATGAAGAGTTTGCAATTGGGGAAGATTATTACCAAGTGATATATGAAGATGTGAGTGAATACCTCAAAGAGCTTGTATCAGGTATGCAGCAGGATTTAAGAGAGGTATATGAATTTGAAAAAATAAAACTTACTCATAATATCTATGATTTCAATGAAGATTTTACTGACATAAAATTTGTAATGGCAGTTTCATTCAAAGACATAAGCGGTCACGAACTTGCAGATTTAACCAGAATTACTGCAAAAAGACAATTGCTGGGTTCTTCAAAATATTTCAACTAAGAAAGGTGAGAAATAATACAGCCAGAAGTCTTTTATTTGTTTCCAAGGATAGTCAGAGTTTTCTTTTCCTATGATTATATTTAAGTTCTTAAATTGAATGTAATAACCGACTTTGTTGAGTTAATCTTCTGTTTTAATAATACTTAAAAACTCTTGTCCCTCAGATAAACTAGCTTCTAATCCATCATAATTTAATAAGGCACATTGATGTGCCGCATAAACCTCTTTTTGCCACTCATATACAGGTTTATAGTTAATCCAACGTTTTGAATCATATAAACCTAAATCTTGACTCATATTGACCTCGCCTTTGGAATTAAATATAGTCGTTGTAAATAATTGACGCTGTTTTTAGGGACAGGTATTTCAATTTTGACTTTATGCAAGTTGTCTTTGCTTATTACAGATTTTACTCTTTTCTCGTCCCAACCTAAAAATTCTCCCATCCTTTTCTCATCTTGATTACAGGTGTGAAAGACGGTATCTACAGATGAACTATAGACATTTTCTTCTTTATTTCTTATTTTTTGAAATAAAGTTTGTTTTTCAATTTCATTAACAGGTATTCTGGATAATTATAAAATATCTATTTTAAAGCAGAACCTGAGCAGTCGAATACATTTTTAATTTTGTTTTGAACTATTTCTTCGATTGAAGTTTCTAACGATTTTCGGAATAACCGATGTAAAGGGTTACGCCTGTAGAATGGTTTAAAATATAAAACGGTATAATTTTTTGGAAATCAATATGAATAATCTAGGAATAATGAAAAAATAATGATATACTCTATTAGTATATTTAATAAGGTAAAGTTGTGACGGGAATGAGGCTCTTTTCGAAGTGTGTATGCAGTCGTTTATAGTTATTGCCGATCTGTTATGCTATACCTAAACAGGTTTTGGAGAAATATCAGTTTTGCTGGGAAGTGGTACTTATATTATGATTAACTTAGAAAAGGCGAAAAGTGAATTTAACGGTAGATTGGTGGAATTTTTAAGAAAAACGCCACCATCTATAAGAGCGTGTACTTCGTACTTGTCAAATTCACTCGGGAAAAATATCAGAGGAAATTGCGTTATTATAGCGGCATTAAATGAAGAAAACTCGGTGTGCGAAGATGCGGTTAATTTGGCTGTCGCAATTGAATTGTTTCATCTTGCAACGCTCATTCATGACGACATCATAGATGATTCTTCCAAAAGAAGAGGAATTGACAGTCTGCAAAGTAAATTTGATAAAAAAACTGCTGTTATCTGTGGAGATTATATTCTGGCTATGGCTATAGAGATGGCTCTAAGGATAGATTTGAAAGACGAGTATAGAAGTTATTCTGTTACAAATTACGCAAAGTCTGTATGTCTTGGGGAATTGATGCAAGATGCGAATTTATTTAATTTCGATTTGAGTCTGAAAAAATATTTGTCAATCATCAGGGGAAAGACAGCAGCTTTGTTTGAAGCAGCATTTGTCGGTGGAGCAATTGTTTCTGGAGAGTCAATGAAAAATATACAGCTGTATAAAAAAATTGGAAGATATACAGGAATGATTTTTCAAATATCCGATGACTGGATGGATTATGAACTTACTTCAGAGAAGTCGGATAAACCTGTTTTGTCAGATATCTCAAAAGGAGTTATTACTCTTCCTTTGATGTATGCGATTAAGAAAAAACCGTCTATCATTGACAGATTTGAGAAGGGATATGACCGAGCTTTTTTGGCAGGTGAAGTGATACGCTTTGGAGGAGTTGAGTTTGCGAAGAGTTTTAGTGAAAGATATTATCAGAAATCTATAACTTGTTTGAATAAGCTTTATTTACCAAGGGAAAAGTATATGATGATAAAAAATATCTTGGATGCGGCATCAAGAAAGCAGATATGATTTTTAAGTTAAAAAATTTAAGAGAAATATATTTATAGTCATAGTGAAAGATTAAATGATATTATATAAAAAATGTCATTTAATCTTTTTTTATGGAGGTAAAATCTGTGTATGAACTGATTTCTTTAACGGACAAAACTTACTATATCAACTCTCTATCAAAGTCGGGTTTATTTAAAACGAACGATAAGGAGATATATTTAATCGACAGTGGAAACGACAAGGATACCGGTAGGAAAATTGACAAGCATATAAAAGAAAATGATTGGATATTAAAGGGAATTATAAACACCCATTCAAATGCAGATCATATAGGTGGGAATAAATTACTTCAATCAAGGCATAGCTGTGATATTATATCTACCGGTTTAGAAAATGCATTTACGAAACATCCTATTTTAGAGCCGTCTTTTTTATATGGAGGGTATCCATTTAGAGCTATCAGGAATAAATTTATAATGGCAGAGGCAAGTAATCCTACATCTGATATAGAAACTGCAAAAATAGATGGATTGTCTTTTGTTAAACTTGCGGGGCATTATTTTGATATGATAGGAGTTTTAACTGATGATAAGGTAGCTTTTTTAGGGGACAGTATTTTTCCTGAGAACATAATAAGTAAATACCATATATTTTTTATTTATGATGTTAAAGGTTATCTTGAAACCTTGGATATGTTGACAAAATTAGAGGCTGACATATATTTGCCTGCGCATTGTGAACCGATGAAAGACATAGATGATTTGATAAAGTTAAACAGAAATAAGATAGAGGAAATCGTCAGTTATATTTTGAAATTCTGTGAAAGTCCAAAAATCTTTGAAGATATTCTTCAGCATATATTTTCTGTATATTCGCTTGTTATGGACGCAAATCAATATATACTTGTAGGAAGTACGATTAAATCTTATCTCTCATATATGTCTGAACAAAGTTTATTGACCTATGAATTTTCAGGTAATAGAATGTATTGGAAAAGGATATAACTCACAGGCATAAATTATATTTCCCTCTTGACAACTTTGTTAAAAAGCTATAAAATCATTAAATCTTCATATTAAAAACAAATGTTTTTAATATGAAGACAAAATGTTAAGGGGGAGAAATAGTTGAGTGAGATTGTCGTGGCAAAGTTTGGTGGAAGTTCATTGGCTGATGCAAATCAATTTAAAAAAGTGAAAGATATACTTTCTTTAAATAATAATAGAAGATATATAGTGCCATCAGCACCGGGAAAAAGATATAGGGAAGATGAAAAGATAACGGATTTGTTAATTAAGTGCTATAAAAGTATTGAAAATAAAGTAGAATTTACAGAAACATTTAAGATGATTGAAGATAGATATAGTCAAATATGCTGTGAGTTAGGTCTTGATTTAGATATATTAAACTATCTTCAAGAAATTAAAGCTAAGGCATATGAAGATAAAAGCCTAGATTACATAGTAAGTAGAGGAGAGTATCTCAACGGGGTAGTTTTAGCTAAATATCTAGGGTTTGAATTTATAGATGCTGTTGATGTAATAATTTTTTCTGATGATGGAAAATTAAATTTTGATGAAACGGAAAAAAGGCTTTATCAAATGTCATTAAAATACGATTATGCGGTTATTCCGGGATTTTACGGAGCAACTACGAAAGGCATTGTAAAGATTTTTTCAAGAGGGGGTTCAGATTTTTCCGGTTCACTTGTTGCAAATGGAGTGAAGGCATCGCTGTATGAAAATTGGACTGATGTATCCGGATTTTTAAAGGCTGACCCCAGAATAGTTGAAAATCCTGCTTCTATTGAAAAAATAACATATAAGGAACTAAGAGAATTATCTTATATGGGAGCCTCTGTACTTCACGAGGATGCTGTGTTTCCTGTTAAGAAATCAAAGATCCCTATTCAAATAAAAAATACAAATTTTCCTGAAGATAATGGGACACTTATAGTTAGCGATTTTGAAAGTCCGAAATATCCTAAAGGTATTACAGGTATAGCAGGAAAAAAAGATTTTACCGTAGTGGCTATTGAAAAGATGCTCATGAACGAAGATGTAGGATTTTTAAGAGAATTACTGTCTATATTTGAGAGAAATGGTGTTTCTCTTGAACATATGCCTTCAGGTATAGATTCAGTTTCATTTATAGCAAAAGATGAGGAACTCAAAGGTAAGATTGACAGTATAGTACAAGAAATAAAGTCAAATCTAAATGCAGATTCTATCGAAGTTTACCCTAATATGGCACTTATGGCTGTAGTGGGAAAAGGTATGATAAGAACAAAGGGAGTATCAGCAAGATTATTTACGGCACTTAAGGATAGTGGAATTAACGTTAGGATGATAAGTCAAGGTTCAAGTGAAATAAATATCATCATAGGAATAGAAAACGAGGATTTTGAAGATGCAGTCAGAGCAGTGTATTATGCTTTTGAGCAAAAAGATACCGAGTTTATATTATGATTTATAAATAAACTTTAATAATTAACCCTCAAACCCCTTTAAATACAAGAATTTTTGCAAGAGTACAAGTTGAATTTACTACCAATTTACTACTTTTGAGGAAAAAGCCTTGATGTGCTGTAAAAACTCTTGCAGATAGAAGTATTTTACCACAGATGCCATAAGGTATGTTGCAGGGATCAAAATTAAATAGGAAATTGTAAAAGCGGTGATCTTTTGCTTCTGTAAAGGAAGTATAAGAACACCGTTTTTTTATGTCTATGTTATGAAGTTGAGGCATATACAGGCTTGAAATACAAGGCTTTCAGAGGGCGGTTTTGATAAAGTAAAGGGAATATACCTTTTTCCTCAAAATCGTCCTTTAACTGCGTAACAAATAAAAATGAAAGGAGCAGAGATCATGGCAGTTGTCAGAGTAGAGAAAAACAGAGGCTATACCGTCATGAGCAATCACCACCTGCGAAATAATGAACTGACCATAAAGGCAAAGGGCTTGCTTTCTCAAATGTTGTCGCTTCTGGAAAACTGGGACTATACCCTTGCAGGACTTTCCCATATCAACAAGAAAAGTATCGACGCCATTCGCACCGTCGTCTTGGAGCTTGAAAAAGCAGGATATATCAAAAGAGCGCAAGGCAGAGATGAAAAAGGAAAAATGACATCCATTACCTATACCATTTATGAACAGCCGCAAAGTCCGGTATTGGAAAACCCAACATCGGATAAGCCAATATGGGAAAATCCGAAAGCGGATAATCCGACATCGGAAAATCCAACGCAATTAAATAAAGATATACAAAATACGGATCTATCAAGAAAAGAAGAAATAAATTAAAGATGGATTAAATACCGATTCCATTCCTATCCTTTCCCCTGACCCCTCTCCTTTGGAGGAACCCTTACCGGAAAAGAACGGAAAGGAACAAAAAATGCATACAAAATCTATGAGGAAATTATCAAGGAGAATATCGAGTATGAACACCTCATAAATGTAAAACGGCTTGACCGTGACCGCATAGATGAAATCCTTGACCTCATTCTTGAAACTGTATGCAGTAAAAGAAAGAAAATTTTAATTGCAGGCGATGAATACCCTGCGGAGCTTGTAAAGGCAAAATTTATGAAGCATAACAGCAGCCATATTGAGTTTGTTCTTGACTGTATGCAGGCAAACACCACAAAGGTAAGAAACATCAAGCAGTATCTAATGGTAGCTACTCATAAAACAGTATTAACAACCTACTGAAACGGGGTAGCTGCCATTATGGATTGCAACTCAAGCCCCCTTTTGTCGCAACTTGATTTTTACAATAGGAAATTGACTTTTTGTTCAATGATATAAGCATATACATTTTTCGTCTGTCATCGACATAGTTAGGCATTTATGGTAAAATAAAATACATAAGGAGGGGTGTAAATGTTTAACTTGAGCTTAACTGCATGTAGTTTCCATTTTAGAAAGATAAACTCTAAAGGGAATACGCAAGTTTATGATTTAAATGCACCTCTATGTATAAAAAAAGCAGACGATGATGAGTCCCAATTTTCAGATTTATCACAACTGTTTTGTGCTTTTTTTGAAAAGTATGAAACGCTTGTGAAAGACGATAATAAACAGCAATCTTTTAGATGTGAGTATCGTCCAGAAAATTATATTCAAACACCAGATTTTAAAATGTTATATGTGAAGATATATTCCGGTATCTACGGGAGTTCTTCTGATATTATTGATGGAGATACTCAAGAAATAAAGTACCAAAAAACATCATCCGATATTGATACTCGACCATTTTACCTAATGATTGTTTTCCCAAAAGACAGTGATAACGTTATTGTCCAAAAAGGAATGTTTATTTTTCAGAATGTAGGGCAATTTGGTGTTAAGACAATCACTACTTCAAAAATGCAAGAATTCTTTTCATCGCAGTTTAATATAACATTAAAATGTAATACTATTGCACCAGATTTGTTTATAAGAAAAGTTATTCGAAAAGAAAATATCAAAAAATTTGTAATGATTAAAAATTACAAGTCAAGTGATCTTGCCGATAATATTGGTAAGGGTTATGGTATAGAAGTTAGAGAAATCGGAAACTTAAGTTTTAGTGAAAATAAATGGGATAAACTGATGGGAGCTATCCGTCATGTGGCAGGTAGCAAGTATAACGTATTTGAGTTTGAACAACAAGAATATGACAATCTAAAACTAATTGTCGATATAGGAGGAAGAACTCGAACAATAAATCTTCATAATCTTGAAAACTTAAGCATAATTGAGGGTATTCCTGATGAAATTAAAATGGCAGACGGGCATCCAAACCTTGAGTTGTTAATAGACCATTTTAAAAAAGTAGCGACAGACTATTTAGAGGAGATGGTTTTACATATATCTTAAAAAGGAGGGAAGAAGCTGTGAATAACATAATCACAATTCTATGCATAATAGGTGGGCTTGTCTTGCTTCTTAGTCTTCTTCCTAAAAATAGCAATTTTTTAGATGTTAGGTCTATATTTGCTCAGCATTTTAATGTTTTTAGAGGGAATTGGTTACAATTTTTCGGCATTTTTATAGTTCCAATTCTCTTTTCGATAGGAATAGTTCAAATACGTTGTGTAGATAAAGAGATATTAAACAATCTAAATATTGTTTTATCTATTTTGATAGCCATGTTTTTTTCCGTTTTAAGCATTTTAAGTGCTATTGACGGGCAAATAAGGAGAGATAAATATCAGCAACTCCTGACAGAAACTTTTACAACGACTATTTTTGAGATAATTTTATGTTTATTATTACTATTGATTTCATTTATTGTTTTGTTTATTGGAGTATTTGAAAAAACAGTAATTTTAAAAATAATCAGTGGAATCATATATTATCTAACAATAGTGACTATTCTTAATATATTGGTAATTATAAAGAGGATAAAGGTGCTTTTTGACAACAAGTAATATTCATAGGAATAATGACGAAAAGCGGGTAAGAGGTCAAAAACTTCTTGCCCGCTTTTTCTGTACTGTATAGAACGATAGACAGGCATTTTTGCACTTTCGAGGGATATGATATTGCTCGCTCTATTTCCGTCCTCTGTAAACCGCATAAATCAAGCTTTTTGCCCGTCTAAATATCCACGCTGGCATAGCAAAATGTTACGCAGTAGACCGTCATTTTTGAGGGTGGGAATATAAACTCTCAACTATTGTGTTTTCAAGTTTGCAAAGTCGCGTTGTGCAAGGCTTAATCACTTCCTATCGCGTAACAACATACTCATTATCGGTTAAAGCGGAACTTTGGTAGTGTTTCCATCAAGGACGTTTTCAAATAGTCTTGAATATCGTCATTGATAATCCCTTGAGAGTAGGACAGATATTTGATGTAGCCGGTGTAAGTTTGAATGACTGCGTTGATCTCTCCCGGCTCAAAGGACTGTATCAGGTGATGGGCTAAATTATTTCCCTTATCAAGCGCCTGTGAAAGTGTAAAGGCAAATTCAATATCTGCGGTTTCATAACTGCAGCCGAACGAGGAAACGAGCATTTTTTTATCGGTTTTATCAGGATTTTGGATATATTCAAGGGCTTTTTTCAGTGTGCTTTTAATAGGCTTAATCTTTGTAACCGCCATATCTCTTTTTATGCTCCTTGATTTCCTCTATATCTTCCTGATACACATTTCCCGTTGCGTTTGCTCTCTTTGCAATTTGATTGACATTGACCTCGATTTTTTGAAGCTCCGCCGTCATTTTCTTTATATCGCTGTGATCGACTTGAATGATATATCCATCTATCGCCATTTTCCGAAGGTACGCTTCCATATTTCTTGTAGGCACCTGTTTCATTTTTTCTTCAATCAGATTTCGTTCTTCTTCCGTAACACGAAATTTAATCTGCACATTTCTTTTTCTGTTATTCATAGGTGAATTTCCTTTCTGTTTTCGTAGAGGGTTTGGGACACTTCCCAAGAGTCTGCCCCAGCAGGCTTTAGCCTGCGAGGGTACAAGCAATTTTCAGCCTATGGCATAAGCATATATAGGTTGAAATACAGAAAGGGTACCCCTTTCCTATGCTTGCTATTCCACTTATCCCTTAATCTCTACAACAACGGAAATTCATCTTTTGCCAAAAAAGGTAAATTAAAAGACAGTAAGAAAAGCAAGTGAAAAGAATTATGGCAAACAGAAAATTGTCAACCATGAAGATATAAGCCATTTTGACATTTTTGATTTTATATGATACAATACTCTATGACTATAAATACAAAAAAAGTTATAGAGTATTTAGGAGGGAATTATGGCTACTGCTTTTACTGATGAAGAAAAAGAAGCAATTAGAAAGAAATTACACAAGGTTGCAAAGGACTGTCTTAAAAGATATGGGGTTAGGAAAACCACAGTTGACCAAATGGTAGAAATGGCAGATATTTCCAAGGGTTCTTTTTATAATTTTTATGCTTCAAAAGAAATGTTGTTTTTTTCAGTCTTGGAAGAATATCAAATAGATATTATGAACCGTCTAACGGAACAATTAGGACAAGAAAATCAAATAAATGCAGATCAGTTTGTGCGATTACTATATGATTTTTATCAGGATTTTCGCTATTCATTTGTGTATACCATTTTCAAAAATCATGAAATGGAGTTACTCATAAGAAAATTGCCCAAAGAAGTGATAAAAACCCATCATCTCTTAGATGGTAAAATGGTTGAGAAAATTGTGTCCCAAATCAATATTAGAGAAACCTTATCAGTAGAAATTATCTCCGCTTTATTTAGAACGATTGCTATGAGCATATTACACATCGAAGAAATCGGAGAAAAGCAATTTGATACGATATTAAAATTACTAATACAAGGAATTGTTGGGCAAATTATTGAGGAGGATAATAGTGAAAGAGGCAATTAAGACAATAAATCTTTCTAAAAAATATGGAAAACATCTTGTTGTTGATGACCTGAATCTATCAATAAAATGTGGTGAAATAGTAGGTTTTTTAGGGTTGAATGGTGCAGGAAAAACGACAACTATGAGAATGCTTTTAGGATTGATAAAACCTACAACAGGAGAATGTTATATCCAAGGGAAAAAGGTAGACCAATATAATTTAGAGGTTCGGAATGAAATAGGTTATATTATTGAAACGCCTTATTCTTATCCAGACTTAACTGTGAAGGAAAATTTAGAAATTGTTAGTACATTAAGAGGGGTTAGAAATACAGATAATATTGACAAGGTAATTGAGAAATTAAAATTAAACCAACATAAAGATAAACAAGTAAAACACCTTTCTTTGGGAAATGTTGCTCGCTTAGGAATTGCAAAAGCTATTATTCATAAACCTAAAATACTAATTCTCGATGAGCCGACCAACGGATTAGATCCTTTAGGAATTATTGAGGTTAGAGAACTATTAAATGAATTAGCGAATGTTCTCGGTACAACGATTCTTATTTCCAGTCATAAACTGGAAGAAATAGCTAAAATTGCTACCAGAATAATAATTATACATGAGGGTAGACTGATAAGAGAAGTTGAGAGTAAAGAATTAGATAAGTACTTAGAAAAAAAGTTGTTAGTAAGCGGTTCTGATAACAGGGCTATAAAAGAAGTATTATCTAATAAAGGCTATCAAGTGGATCTCAAATCAGACTTAGAAAATAATATCTGTTTCGTGGAACTGACTGATATAAAATCCGTGAAATATCCGGAAGAAATTGCTAAATTGCTGGTTAATTCAGGTTATCCCCCAAAACTTCTGACTGTTGAAAAAGAAGATTTAGAAAATTATTTCGTTAGAATAATTCATGACTACAATGAAGGAGCGCATAATGAATAGGATTGTTTCCTGTATTTTAATTGAATGGAGAAAGTTGATAAAATCAAAACTTTCTATAATAACTCTTTGTTCGATCTGTTTAGTTCCTTTTATTGTTGGGCTATTTGCAGTTATGATGAAATATCCGGAGTATCTAAAAAATCTTGGTTTGATTTCTGCAAAAATAGAGATGATTAGGATAACAGATTGGTCATCATACTTTATGTCTTTATCACAAGTAATTTCTGTTGGAGGCTTACTCATTTTCGGTTTTACAGCCTCTTGGGTTTTTGGCAGAGAATACTCTGATAAAACAATGGTAGACTTATTAGCACTTCCAATCAAAAGAGATACGATAGTATTATCCAAGTTTATAGTTGTCGCCTTATGGAGTTATATTATATCTATTTTTGCACTTTTATTAGGATTGTTGGCCGGTAAATTGATTGGACTTGCCGGTTGGAGCTCAATAATATTTTTCAAAGGAATGCTTACTTTTGGCTATTGTACTACCCTTACGGTTTTACTCTCTACTCCGGTTGCATTTTTTGCCTGCTTAGGGCGTGGGTATTTATTACCATTGGCGTTTATTATTTTTACAATGCTTTTTTCTCAACTTGGTTCAGCTCTTAATTTAGGTGAATATATTCCGTGGTCTGTTCCTGCACTTGCAAGTGGTATTACAGGAAAAGTGATATTTAATTTAGGGGGCATAATCAGTTTATTGGGGATAAGTATTTTAGGATTGATTTTAACAATAGCTTGGTGGAGATACGCTGATTATAATTAAAAGGAAGTGGTGAAGATGATACTAACAGAATGGCTGTTATGCCCTATCTGTAAAAATAAAACAAGAATAAAACTAAGGGCAGATACCGAATTAAAAAATTTTCCTCTCTATTGTCCTAAGTGCAAATTAGAAACTTTGGTAAATATAAAAGAATTGAAAACCACAATAATCAAAGAGCCAGATGCAAAGACACAGAGCCGGTGATTTACAGTTATAAAACTGTAATTGCCGGCTCATTTTATTAAGGAGAAATCTACTTATGCAAAAATTGCAATATACAAGTTATATATGACCGTCGTTTTTATCCTGCTTGAATAAAGAAGCGGTGTCTTAAAATCAATCATAACCTATGAAAACACGACGGTATCAAAGGAGGTATCGTCGTGTTCATTTTTCGTTATCTTAAAATCTTGTTAAGGGGGATATATTCTATTTCCGGGTTTCCGTGCCTTTACGGATAACCTGTTACATCATATCCATACAGCTATCTTTTCATGTCCGATCCCGGCTGCCCTGTGCAGTCGGGATTTTTTGTGCCTGCAAAAACTTTTTTTCAAAAATATTCGCTTTTCTTTGGCAGTTTTCAACTCTGCGTTGTTGAGGGTTTACGAAAGGGGAAATTCTACCCGCTTTCGCGGCTGCGAAAGGAGGTGAATACCATGAATGAACCTGAAAGAACCGAATGGCAGATACGCTGCGCATTTAACGGCTTCTGCAAGCGG
>JBHASY010000109.1:0-2978 GCA_041831635.1 Acetoanaerobium sp.
ATATACTAACGTACATAACCATATAAGTAAAATCTTAAACGGCTTTGTGCAAATATGAAATGGGCAAAAATTAAAAAATCTTAAAAAATTAGTAGATTTATCGAAAAAATTACTTTTGAAGTATTTTAAACTTAGAAATATAAATAATAATATCAGTAACAGATTATGTGCTGAGGGGAGATTATGTATGAAATGTAGTCTAGGATTTGCTAAAGGGAAGATGGAACTGAGCATAGATGAAAAGAATGTCTTGGGTTTACTGCTCCCTAATGAAGTTAATGTAGAACTTACCGGAGTGGAAGAAGTGAAAAGAGCTTTAGAAAATCCGATAGCTTCAGAAAGACTAAAAAATATAGTAAAACCCGGAGAAAAAATAGCAATAGTAACCAGCGATATAACAAGACCTATGCCAAGCAAAATTGTTTTGCCGTTAGTTATTGAGGAATTGAATGAAGCAGGAATAAACAATGATGACATAACCATAATATTTGCATTAGGAAGCCATAGATCTCATACAGAAGATGAAAAGAGATATCTGGTAGGTGATGAAATTTTTAATAAAATTAGGTGCATAGACAGTAATTCTTCAGGATATGTTCATTTAGGAGTTACGAGTATCGGAACACCTGTAGATATAAACAGAGAAGTTTTTGAGGCAGATAAGAGAATATGCCTTGGAAATATTGAATACCATTATTTTGCAGGCTACAGTGGGGGAGCTAAAGCTATAATGCCCGGGGTATCCACAAGAGCAGCTATACAAGCTAATCATAGTAAAATGGTAGAAGAAGAAGCCAGGGCGGGAAATATAGATACTAATCCGGTAAGACTGGATATTGAAGCGGTAGAAAAATTTATTCCTATACACTATATAGTGAATGTTGTTTTAGACAGCAATAAAGAAATAATTAAAGCAGTTGCAGGTCACTATATTGAAGCTCATAGAAAAGGCTGTGAATTTTTAGATAGCTTTTATAAAATAAAAGTAAAAGAAAAAGCGGATATTGTAATAACTACCCCGGGCGGCTATCCGAAAGATTTAAACTTATATCAGGCTCAAAAAGCACTGGATAATTCTAAACATGCAGTAAAAGATGGAGGAATAATAATACTTCTGGCATCATGTAAGGAAGGACTTGGAGAAGATGAGTTTGAAAAGTGGATGACAGGTACAGAAAAGTCAGAAACTATGATTGAAGATATAAAGAAAAACTTTGTGCTTGGAGGGCATAAGGCCGCAGCTATTGCCATGGTATTGAAGAAAAACAAAATATTTCTTGTTTCAGAGCTGGAAGATGATTTTGTCAAAAGTATATTTATGCAACCTTACAAGAATGTTCAACTTGCTCTGGATGCAGCATTAAATGAATTAGGAGAGGACTCAAAGGTTATAATAATGCCTTTTGGCGGTTCAACTCTGCCACAAGCATAAATATACTCTTGTTGTAAGATTGGGTTACTTAGAATACAAAATTTTCGATTTGTATTTTTCTCGCTCTATAGTGTATAAATCATTTCCATCAGCATCTAAGACTACTATTGCCGGGAAGTTTTTTACGATAAGTTTATGAACTGCCTCAGCACCCAGTTCTTCATAGGCTATTACTTCACTTGATTGTATAGTGCTTGCTATAAGTGCTCCTGCTCCGCCTATAGCGGCAAAATAAACTGCGTGATTTTCTTTGATTGAGTTTATGACTGACTCATTTCTGCTTCCTTTTCCTATCATACCTTTTAGACCTAAGTTTAACAAAGCAGGAGTGTAGGCATCCATTCTATATGACGTAGTAGGACCTGCTGAGCCTATTACGTCTTTTGGTTTTGCAGGAGATGGACCGACATAGTATATGATAGAATTTTTAATATCAAAAGGAAGAGGTTTTTTGTCAATTATGGTTTCTATGAGTTTTTTATGTGCGGCATCTCTTGCGGTAAATATGGTTCCTGTTATGAGAACCTCATCTCCGGATTTTAACTTTGATATAATTTCATCTGTTAATGGTGTGGTAATATGAATTTTATCAGCCATTTTTTTCTCCTATAATTCAATTTCAATATGCCTTGCAGCGTGACAGTTAATATTTACAGCGACGGGAAGACCCGCTATATGTGTCGGATATGTCAGTATTTTTACTGCAAGGGCTGTGGTATTTCCGCCCAGTCCTTGAGGACCTATTCCTAAATTATTTATCTTTTGAAGTAATCTGTTTTCCATTTCCATATAATATTCATTTGGATTAGCCTTATCTATGTCGAGAGTTAAAGCTTTTTTTGAAAGAAGAGCAGCTTTTTCGATAGTTCCTCCGATTCCTACCCCAACTATTATCGGAGGACACGGATTAGAACCTGCTAAAGATACTGTTTCTACTATAAAGTTTTCTACTGCCTCTATACCGTCAGCAGGAGCAAGCATTTTTATTTTGGACATATTTTCACTTCCGAAACCTTTAGGAGCAAAAGTTATCTTCACCTTATCTCCCGAAACTATGTTATAGTGGATGACAGCAGGTGTGTTGTCATTGGTATTAACCCTGTTTAGAGGGTCTTTTACGACTGATTTTCTGAGGTAACCTTTTTCGTATCCGTTTCGTACTGCGTTGTTTATAGAGTCTGTTAAATTTCCGCCCGTAAAATGCACGTCCTGACCTATGTCCATAAAAATAACAGCCATTCCTGTGTCTTGACACATAGGAACGTTTTTTTCTTGTGCAAGTCTTGCGTTTTCAAGTATGTCGTTTAGTATACTTTTTCCTAACGGAGAACTTTCCTTAGGGGATGATTTTGACAGTGCATCTTTTATATCTTTATTAAGATAGTAGTTTGCATCTATACACATTTTTTCTATAGCGGTTTCAATAAGACTTATATGGATTTCTCGCATATGTTTACCTCACATTTGTTTTATAAAAATATTGATTAAAAATCGGTTTAACTATAAAGAAAAATAATTAAAAAACAAAGAAAAATAATTAAAAAAC
>JBHASY010000110.1:0-2860 GCA_041831635.1 Acetoanaerobium sp.
AAGTGAGAAGTCGTACACACAGTTACAACCGCTATCCAGCTTTCAAAAGAATGTGTTATTTCCATTATCAGTACCATAGCAGTTATCGGAGTTTTAAAAGCAGAGGCAAGGTATCCCGCCATTGCTAAAACTACAAAGTTATAAAAAAAACTTTCATCATAAACTCCTATCTTTAGCATTATACAAGCAAATATACAACCTATCATCGCACCTATTATGAAAGTAGGGAAAAACATTCCGCCAGGTGCGTCTGAACTTAAACATATTATAAAAAAAATAGCCTTAATTAACAAAGTTATCAGCAAAAAATAAATACTGCTTTTTATATTCAAATACTCGGTAATTTTACTTCCACCACCTGTTACAAGAGGAAAAAACAGTCCTATAATCCCTGTAGCTATAAACGTCACTATAATTTTGTTTTTTCTATCCAAAAAATTTAATCCTTTATAAAA
This sequence comes from Acetoanaerobium sp., assembly GCA_041831635.1. Classification (GTDB taxonomy): domain Bacteria; phylum Bacillota; class Clostridia; order Peptostreptococcales; family Filifactoraceae; genus Acetoanaerobium. Next base: position 456 of record JBHASY010000110.1, read on the forward strand.
TTTTTGCACCCTAGCTAAGGTCAGATTAAAAAGAACGCCTAATATCCCTACCGACAGACCTAAAACTATAAGCACTATGTATCGGTTATCTAAGGGAATAGTCCGGTTTAACACAAAATCAAAAATAGGCTTTGTTCCAAATATTCTCTTTGAAACAAAATTTGCTATTACTGCACCTGTAATCGTCGAAAATACTATAGTCAGAGAAAAGTCTTCAAATATTTCTTCCAGTACAAAAACCACTGCACCTATAGGAGTATTAAATGTAGCCGCCAGTCCTGAACTCGCTCCACTTGCGATAAGCGCTCTTCTTTGTATACTGTCTTTTCCTATCTTATTTCCTATCCCCTCTGCTATGCAAGCACCCATATGCATAGATATCCCTCCTCTGCCCAGAGACATCCCTGCGAATATGGCCGCTACTCCTCCTACGAATTTTTTTACCAAAGTGGAAAACCAGTACATATTAAAATAATAATACTTTTTTAAAGCCTGCTTCAGATGAGCAAGTCCGCTTCCTGAAACCATATCGTCACTTTCCACTAAACATCCTACAAAGTAACCCAGCACTATCAAAGTCAAAAACATAACAGGCAAAAAAATCAAATTATCCCGAAAAAAGATGTATGCATATGCAGAAGCCTTCTCGGCGTAGAAAAGAGCAAGTCTATACATCGAAGAAACAAATCCTGCTCCCAGTCCTACTAATATACTCTTAAATATTATTTCTGATTTTGAGATTAAATTTGACTTCATATAAAAATCTATCCTGCCATTCAAGCTTATTCCCCTACCTTAAAAACTAATTGTCAAAACTTTCTATCCATTCTTTTTTTATCTGCCACAAAGCAGCCTGAATATTCAGTGCCTTATCGCCGAGTCCTGACTTTATGTTTTCGTGATGCCTGAATAATCTTTTCCAGCTTTCCTTTACCTCTCTTTTTAACCGGGGATAAAAATTGCTTAAAATTACATCGCTTTCATTTCTTACTCCATAGGCTTCCAGTTTTTTCTTAAACTCGATCTCATCTTCTTCGCTCTCTCCTATATACGAAAGTCTGAGTATCTTATACCAATCATACATATCAAAAAATACAGCCTCATCTATATCGACCTTAAGTCTTAATATGGTACTGTCTGTGTGGCTTTCTACATTATTTATATCTGCGAATGCCCAGTAAGGATATCTTTCATCAGATGGTCTTTGCACATATTTTTTCGCCTCATTTACAAACCAGCTGTATGCCTCTACAAAAATAGGTGCAACTTCTTCGTATTTTTTTATCACAAACTCTTTTTTATTAAAACAAACTCCTTCTTTAGCAATTTTTTCAACTACTACATTTGTCTGTGAAGAATATAGTAAAACAGATTTATCAGTTATCTGCATAATATCAACTCCTTAGACTTATTTTATCATATTTTTCTTATGTGATTTAGAACCTTGTCATCAGCTCCACTTATTATTCCTTGCTCTACTAATGTCGCTGCATAACCTATTGACCGGACAGGTATATTCCAAACCTTGATGTATGTAGTGTTTATTCTAAATTTTAGATTTTAGTTTTATCTTTTTTGAACAAACGGCTAATTTATTCAGGAAACTCATCAAATATACTTTCGACGGCAATTCCTGTGGCTTTATTAAATAATAGTCCCTTGTAATGAGGCCAGTTTACTTTTCCTATTTCATCTTTTGCTTTATAATATTGTGATTTCTTTACCACTGCAATGTTTCCTTTCGGCTCGTTTTGCATATTTTCAAAAAACAAAACATTCTCGTTATAGTTTGGAATCTTATCTTTATCGTGAACATAACCCTTCATATTTTTCCTGTGCGTTTCTTCTCTTAGTCTTTGAATTATATCGTTATAAATTCTGTGATATGAGTTTTGTGATTCCAAAAGTCTTTTGTACCAGTTTTCATTATTTCTGCTCATTTTCTTAACCGACGAAAGAAACTCAGAGCCGTCCGAAGAATATATAATCAAAGGTTCTGCCGGAATTTCGTTTTTCTTCTCATATCGTATTTCAACAGGGAACATAGCTCCGCTTGATGAGAGAAAAATACCGTCTTTAGCTATAAAACCCATCTGATATATATTTGCAAGCACAATTTGTTTTCCTGCTTCTTCAAACGAAGCCACTATCTCAACTTTTATGATCCGTATTTCATCTTTTTCTTTAGGTTCTTGCCTCATGGTAGCCTCTACCAAAGTTATCAATTCAGATCCTGTTAAAAAATCAGTATCTTTAATGAGACTGCCATTTTTCTCATATGCTGTAACTATGATTAAAATCAATAGTATTAATGTAAGGATTATTTTTTTGTTCATTACTATCAACCTCTATATTTAGGAAATTATAATCTCAGATTATCCGGAAAAATAAATCGGCTATAAATA
>JBHASY010000111.1:0-6867 GCA_041831635.1 Acetoanaerobium sp.
CCCTGCTTGACATGTCCGGAAACTGAATTATAATATAAACAAGGGCAGAACCTGTTGAAATCAGGCTCTGCCTACAGTAACTAATAACACATCTTATATCAGTTTTTCATCTTTACACAAAACTTGAAACGGTCTCGAAAAGACAGCCTGTAAAAAATATCAAGATACAGCAACCCGGGATATTAGAGAAAAAACACTTTCTATGTATGCCAGTATTCAGAGATCTAACTATATTCTAATTATACTCTATCTTTACAGTACTTCCTGATATGCCGGATTTTGCAGGTGTCACTATGAGTTTTACAGGGACTCTTTGTTTTACTGACTCCACGTGAGAGATTAAACCTACCTTTAGCTTGTCATTATGAATTTTTTCAAGTGAATTCATAAGCACTTCAAGTAAGTTATCGTCCAAAGTTCCAAATCCCTCATCCAAGAAAAATAATTCTAACGGTGCAGTTCCTTTAAGCTGAATTTCTGCTGATAATGAAAGTGCCAGTGCAAGCGATGTCAAAAATGTTTCTCCTCCCGAAAGAGTTGATGTTTCTCTTAAAATTCCTCCATTTCTGTTGTCCTTGATTAGAAAAATTCCTTCATCATCTGTTTCAAGACTATATCCTCCGCCTGTAATATCAAGTAACCTCTTCGATGCTTCTCTTGAAATATATTTTAATCTTTCTGTTGCCACAAACTCCACAAACTTATTTCCTTTAAACAAAGTTTCCAATTCTTTTAATATAGCAAGTCTCTTCTCGATCTTATTTTTCTTCTCAGATACTCGCCTTATTTCCTCAAGCTTACATTTTAAATCTTCCAATTTTTTAGTTTCCAAAATCAGGTTTTCGTTCAAATCAACAAGTATGTTTTGTTTTTTCTCTACTTCTGTTTCAAATTTTTTAAACTCATCTTCATCTACATTTCTTCCACCTAATTTATCCTCCAGGTTTTGAATAATGGAACTTATATTTGACAGCTTATTTTCGTAATCTTTTATCTCTTTTTCGATATTATCAATTTCCGATTGTTCCTTAAAATTCAGCTTCACTGTCTCAATATCGGCAAATTTAAACTCAAAAATCCTGTTGATCAAATTTTTCTCTGTTTCTCTAAGTCTCAACTCAAGTCCTATGAAATTTTGTTTTTCCTTTATAAATTCTTCATTCAAAAAATTATATTCTTTTTCCATCTCTTCTTTAAGTTTACTTAATAAGTTATAATTTGACTGAATTTCGGTTATTTTCAACTCTGTATTCTTTAATAATCCGTTAACAGAAGCAAGCTCTCCCACCTTAGAAATCAGCAAAGAACTTTGCTCGGTGTAATTTAGTTCCCAACCCTCTTTTCTTGTAGATATAGTAGACAATTCGTTGGTTGATAAACTTATCTCTTTTTCTATATCTTTTAATAAAGTTTCCATCCTACTATAAAATTTCTTTTTCCCTTCCAATTTTTTTTCATAACCTTCTCTTTTACTTTCCATATCTATTATTTTATTGTATTCAAACTCAAAATCCTCGATTTTTAAATCTTCCTTTAATCCTGACAGTTTTTCTTCGTTTGATTTTATTATTTCTGAAATTTCGTTAATTTCATTTTGTAGACCTTCTAATCTTTTATTATTTGCCTCCAGCTTGGACGTTATAGAAGACTTCCTAATCTCATAATCTGAAATTTCTTTGAGACAGATTTTCTCATTTGTTTCTAGTTCCTGTTTTTTGTTTTCAAAATCCTTTATTTTTATTTCTAAATTTTCATACTCTGACTTTAAAACATCCGGAGAAACTTTAAAAAGATTTTTATCTGTTTTTTCTATTTCTAAGGTATCAATTTCTATTTGTTTATTCGAAGCTATAATTTCTGCATTTAACTTAACAATTTGCTCTTCGTAATCTAATATCAAGTTTGTACTTTCTTCCAGTTTTGATTTATACTCGGTTAGATCTTTTTCGGTTAGATCTTTGAAAAAAATTTCAGATGTATGACGATATAGATGTTCTTTCGAACCGCAAACAGGACAAGGTTCTTCATCTTTTAAACTTTTTCTTAATTCTAAAGCTAAATTTTCTATTTTTAACTTTTCCAATTTCTTATTTATTCCTTCTAAAATTTCTTTTTGCTCATTTTTCAACCCGTTTAGTTTCGACGACTGTTTTTTAAGTTTATCAATTTTACAATTAAACTCTTTTATGCGACTGTCTTTTTCTTCTTTTAAATTCCAAGCCTGAGAAACTAAATTGATCCTTTCATTTAGTTTAATTAAATCATCTTTATTTCCTATAGGCAGTTCGTTTAATTCTGACAGCTCTTTTTTTAAAATATTTTCCTTGATTTTTAATTCTTCCAGTTTTGATTTTATATCTTTTACTTTTTCATTACCTGATTCACAGTCCTTGGAAATATCAGTTTTTTCTATTTCCAACTTTTTCTTTCTTTCGATTTCCCTGTACATATCCTTGCTAAGCAGGTATCCTTTATCCACTTCGGATTTAAGTGAAACACTTACCTTTAATCTATTGATATCGAAATTTATCTCCTCTATTTCTTTTTTTACATTTTCCAATTCTCTATCTTTATCATTTTTGTCTACATTTAATTTATTCAGCTTCTTGCCAATTTCTGCTTCCTGAGCCTTACTCTCATCTATTTTAAGTTTTAAAGTTTCAAGTTCTTTTATTTTTTCTAAAGCATCTATATATATTCCTTTGCTTTCTAAAAGTTTTGGATACTCTGTTTCATAGTTGTTTTTTGCTACATTGTATTTCCCTTGAGTCTGCTCTTTTTTCTCTTTAGCATCTTTCTTTTTTAATTCAATCTCAGATAATCTATCGCTACAATTTTTAAATTCCGCCCTGATTTTTTCAAAGTCAACTATCATCGTTTTAATTTGATTTGCATTTTTGAAAGTTTCTAAAGATTTAGCTTTGTCTTCGATTTCAGGTTTCTTTGAAATATGTTCATTAAACTGATTTTCATATCTTTGTTTTTCATTTTGTAATTTAAACACTTCTGTTTGTTCATTTAACTGTTCTAGCATTAACTTTAATTCTTCGCCTGCTGCTTTATGTTCATCTTTTTTTGATTTAACTAAAACTTCTTGCTCCTCTAAGTTATCATCTTCTACAGTTCCTATCCCTGAAAGTTCCCCCTCCAGTCTGGTTAACTTGCCTTTTTCCAGGTCTGTACTGTTTGCAAGTTTTTTTCTAAGTTCGTCGCCATATTCGTATAAATTAAACAGTCTTTCGAGCATATTCCTTCTATCTACCCCGTCCAACTTTAAAAACTCGCTGAATTTTCCCTGCGGAAGTACCACTGTTCTTAGAAAATCATCTTTTTTTAGCCCAATTATATCCTCACACTTCTTTGTTACTGCTGTTACACTTTCTTCTAAAATCTCAGGCTCATCATAGGTTATGTCTATAAGTTTACATTTATCACTTCTAAGTCCACCTGTTTTTTTATCTCTTTTAAATTCCCTGCTAACCTTATATTTTTTGTTTTCTGCTCCCGAAATTTGAAATTCAAATTCTACATATGCCCTGTCGCTACTTAAATTTATAAAATTTACTTTACCTCTTGGAATGTCTCCATATAAAGCCAGACAAATTCCATCGAGTATAGTAGACTTTCCACTTCCTGTAGGGCCGAAAATTCCAAAAAAACCGTTTTGTGTAAGTTTCAAAAAATCTATTTTTTGCTCGTCTTCAAAGCTATTTAAGCCTTTTATAGATAAACTAATCGGTTTCATCTTTATAGTCCTCCCCATAGTAAATTCTAAATATAGTCTCTTTTGTCTCCTCTGATGGAGCTACTCCCATCTGTTTTAGATAAAATGCTTGAAATAACTCTTCGAATGACTGGGTTTTATAGTCATTTACAATTTCTTCTATTTTTATTTCTTCCGGTGTAACAGGTCTTATGCTTAAAATATCTTTTTTTAGCAGTTTTAATTCTTTTATCTGATCTTCTCTGATATATTCATCCGTCTTTATTTCCAGATATACCCAACAAGATTTGTCTTTGTTTTGCTCACATCTTGCAAGTGCCTCTGCATAGTTTTCACATTTCCATACCTCTATAGGTTTATATGTAGATAAAGGTATCCTATTTATCACTGCATCTTTACCCGCCTCTACCTCTATAAATTCTACGCTCTTGGTAAAATTTATCTCTGATTTGTTATAGTGAATAGGTGAACCGCAATATCTAGCCTTTCCGCCGCTTCCCGCAACAACCTGAGGTCTATGAACATGACCTAGGGCAATATACTGTGCTTTTTGGGGAAAAATGCTGCTGTTTATAAGGTAAGTTCCGCCTAGCTGGATGCTCCTTTCTGAACCGCTTTCTTCACTTCCCATAACAAAAATATGAGATACCATCAAATTTATAGTGTCATCTCTGTAGTGTTTTTCAAGTTCGCAAAAAAGCTGTTTCATTCTGTTTTCATAGCTGTCCAGCTTTTCTTCATCTTCATCACTTCCCACATACAGCACTTCGTTAAGCCTTTTTTCACTGGGAAAAGCAACAGCCAGTATTACAGATTTTTCCTCTCCTATAATAACTTCAAGTATCCCGCTTTCTGATTTTAACACCTTATGTTTTCCATAATTTCCTATAGGCACTGTGGATTTCGGAGTTCCAAGCATTATAATCCCATGTTGTTGAGCAAGTGGCAATGCAGCTACCAGTCTATCAGGGTTGTCGTGGTTTCCTGCTATGACCAATATCAATCTTTCTCCATCTTTTGATAACTTTTTAAGAGTATCATAAAAAAGTAGTTCTGCTTTTGCAGGCGGAGTAAAGCTGTCGTAAATATCTCCTGCTATAATAACCAAATCAGCTTTATTTTCTTCTACTATCCTTATAAAGTCTTCTAAAAATTCAGCTTGCTCTTTTAGCCTGCTCATACCCTCCAGGTTTTTTCCTAAATGCCAGTCTGCTGTATGAATTATTTTCATAACTTCTCCTTAAATTTAAAATCTATTTCAGATTTCCATTATTTATCAATTTACAATTTTATTCTACAACAAAAACTTTTCTTTTTTCTACATCACAATATTATAAATTTCTCTAAAAATCTGACCTTTCTTAAAATTGTTTGCATAATAAAAAGAAGTCCACAAAAGTTTTGCTAATCGTGAACTTCTCTGATCATTTTATTCAGAAACCTCTGTACTTATATTTGACATCTTACAATTTCCGTTAAAGAAAGCATCTTCGTCTATTACTAAAGTCTTTGCCACTATATCTCCGTCCAGTTTTCCTCTTGAAGTTATTCTCACAAGCCCTTGAGCCTGTATATTCCCTGTGACCTTTCCTGATATAATAATACTGCTCGTAACGATATCAGCTTCAAGCACAGCATTTTCACCTATAAAAAGATGTCCTTCGATATTTATTTTACCTTTTAGCCTGCCGTCTAATCTGATAGAACCTTTTGCGTTTAAATCTCCTACAAAATTTGTGTTTTCTCCTATTAAGGTATCAAATTTGTCAAAATCAGGCTCTACCTTGGTTTCTTTTTTATTAAACATAAAATCCTCCTATTTAACTAAAATTTGTTCAGGATCTATCGGCGTTCCGTTTTCTCTTATTTCAAAATGCAGATGTGACCCTGTGCTCCTTCCTGTATTTCCCATTTTCGCTATTAAATCCCCTTTTTTCACTTGGTCGCCCGATTTTACCAACATCTTGCTAAGATGGGCATACACTGTGCTGTACCCATTTCCATGCGAAATAAGTATCATATTTCCATATGTACCGTTTTCTTCCGAGAAAAGCACTACCCCTGTCGCTGAAGCATATATATTTGTTCCTACATTATTTGCCAGATCTATTCCATAATGAAAACTCTTTTCAAACGTTGTAGGATGAATTCTTTCTCCAAACGGCGAAGTAAGTCTTCCTTCAGTAGGCATTTTGTTTGGAATTTTTTCTAACTTAGTTATCTTCCCCTTAATATTATCAAATAGATCTTCGACATTTTTTTCTTGATTTCTAAGCAGTTCGTCTACGAATTTAATATCTACCTCGTCCATATCAGGCAGAGATAAATCTCTTTCTGCCGACCTGGATACCACATTCATATTTTCATTTTCTGTGTTCTTAGGATTTATTGCCTTGTTTATTTGGTCTTCAAGTTCTTTGAGTTTTGCAATACGGTTTTCTATATCTTCTGACTTCGATGTAAAATAATCGATTTTAACCTTTTGAGCCGAATTTTCCTTTTTTAGTGTGACAAATTCCCTGTTTAATTTTTGGTAATCTTGGTTCACATAAAAATATCTTGTTGAAAAAAATGTCAACAAACTACTTACCATAACTAAAGCCAATATTCCTGCTAATACAAGTTTATATGAGAACGTATATTGTCTGACCCTGCTTGTATCATTTTGCAGCATAATAAATGTCAATTTCCCTATTTTCTTTTTAGTATGAAGATATGATTTTTTCATTTAAGATTTCCCCTCCTAAGTACAATACTAATCCCTTTATTATCCCCCCAATTTTCTACATTTCTTGCACTATATAGTTGCCCTATTCTAAACAGTGCTTTTCCGATTTTTGTAAGTTTCCTATCCTTATCTTAATAGTTTGACAAAATAGATGCTATATCTTCCACTTTTGCCTTTCCATATACATCAGCATTTACAGTGACTACAGGAGCCAGACTGCAAGCTCCTACACATCTTGCCGGAACTAAAGAAAACTTGCCGTCAGATGTAGTATCTCCTACTTCAATATTTAGTCTTTTAGATATTTCGTCTATGATTTTCTGCGAACCTTTTACATAGCAAGCTGTTCCTAAGCAAACCGAAATTACATTTTCTCCGTCTTGCTTATCTGAAAATGTAGAGTAAAAAGAGGCTA
>JBHASY010000112.1:0-2560 GCA_041831635.1 Acetoanaerobium sp.
AAGCTTTAATGATATTTCTATGCATCATTCTATAAGCAATACTATACAAAAACCAAGAAAACACGAAAAGCCAACCCCAGAACACATTAGGAAGACCTATAAGATACTCTAGACCAGTGACTGATACTGAGTTGAGCTCTCCGCTCAGGCTAACAGATTTACCAAAAGTTGATAAAAAGAAGCCACCAAATAGAAGAAAACCGATAAGAGCTGGAAAACCGAAAATTAAAACTAAAACATTCCATTTCCTACTTAACTCTTGAGCATCTTCAATAATATTTTTATATTTGTCTTCCATCATTCTCACCCAAACCAAGACGAAACTGTCTTGGTTCCTCCCTCAAAGAAGTTAGAAATACTATCTCCTACTGAATTAATTGATTCTATGTTCGTACTTGCAGATTTTCCTAATTAGCCAATGAGGGAGTGGGAAAGAACTCGACCATTCCTAGAAGAGTTCGTCTTCCCACCCCCGCACAGTTGATTAGGTCAGATTTGGAGTGTAAAGCACGAACAAATCTGCCAATCAACCACTGCGCTGAGATGTTGACACTAACTTTGAGAAGTGGTGCTAGCCTTTTTACCCAGCCTCTTCAAATTTATAAACACTGTCTGCAATACCTGCAGATACCTCAACCCGACGATTTATTTCTTCTCTACTCATCCTCTATATCCTCCATTACGAATTTGAAAACACGAATAATTTCAATATCAGCTTCGTCATATAAGGAATACGTTAGTATATAGGAAAATGTTTTTTCATCATGCCTTCTTTTGCTTACTTCGATTTTAGCAACTGTTGGATCAGTTAATCCATAAGTTTCTATTAGTTTCTTTGTGTAGTCCGAAGGAGTCTTCTCTTGGTAACTCATATCCTTCATATAAGTATTGGGATGGTCCAGTACCTTCACTAGCTCTAGATTATTAAAATAGTCTTCTGAAAAATGGAATTCTTCAAACATCAGTTTTCTATCGGATAACACTTCACTAGTCGTATTTATTTTCAATTCTCCCCCTATATAAGACGTTGGATAGCCCTCCGTTTCAGAAACAGATAAATCATAACTCATTCCTTCAAACTGTCTATCTGAGTTGACAGTCAAATCAGTCTGAAAGCCCTTGGCATCCTCCATACCATATATAGTCAAACTGTCTTCAATCGAAAGAATATCAAAATTCTCTATAGATTGCTGGTCCAACACCTCATACATCGGTGCCAACTCTGTCTTAATCTCTGTTTCTTTATTACAACCTGTCAAACCCATTATCGTAACAACTCCTAAAATGCACATCATTAGTTTTTTTATTCGATTCATTACTCCGCCACCTGCTTACTAATTTTTACTTTTTGATAGTCTTAGTCATGATATAGATACACTTCATCTACTTTCAAAGTCTCCTCACGACTTGTCATTTTATCTTGTACAATACTTTGATCATATAGTCTTTGAGCAACGATTGCCATTACCATTCCCTTGCTCTCTTCAAAAGAGGCGTTCCATACTGTTTTTTAATGTTTACCCATCTTATCAGTTCATCATACTTGTCTATTATACCAAAAATCCAGACAAGGTGATCTTGTCTGGGTTTATAAGTTAATAACTTAAGCATCAAAAAAATTATGCAACTTGGGATTTTGAAATACATTGCTTAGCCATAAACCCAAAGTAAATTAAGACGATCTAAACAAAACCTACTTTCCCAAACTTTCCTTATATCGCTTAGACTTTTTACCATACCAGTCTTCAATGCTATATCCTGAGAGAATACGATAATCTTCCATATATTTACTGATATAATAGCCTTTTATCTGACTTGCACCAAGTGCGATAACAAAATATAAACCCACCATTCCAATAATAGGAAACGAAAGGATGCTAACCGTTCTTATTAAATCATTTCTATACAAATTTTCTCCGCCGGAAAAAAATATCCTATACAGAAAAACTGGAGTAAGAACGAGCCAACCAAATTTTCTAGAATGAGCAACAAAAAGCTCCACATATCTTTCTAGTGGGTTACTGAAATCTACATTACCATACAAACTATTGTACGAAGTCTTACTAAACCATTGATATCTTTCAAGAAGGGCAATCATGAAAACCACCGAATAGATGAATATTGACAAGAACTCACCAAGTATCATTGTAGAAAAAATAACTAGTAATATTTCTATTTGGCAATAGAATAGAAATGTAAGCAAAAACATATACTTATTAAAATAATAGTAAGACAAGACTCGTTTTTGATGGATTTTTTTCAAGGAAATGAAATACAAAAGTGTAACAAGTACCCCTAGAAAGAAGGGAATACTTACTAATACCTCCGTACTTTTAAATAGAGTTAATATGATTTGTGAATCAACATATCTACCTATAAATGTTATTAAATACATGAAGAGATTAACAGTCAAAAATCCCAAGATTTTCTTTCCATAACCATTTTTCTCTATGTCCTCCATTGAAGTCTGAATGTACTGATCCGTTACCAACCCCATGCTCTCTTCTAAAGAGGCATTCCATACTGTTTTTTTCATGTTTTCTCATCCTTATCAAATCAA
>JBHASY010000113.1:0-3196 GCA_041831635.1 Acetoanaerobium sp.
TAGACGAAGATGATGAAGCGAAAGATAAAAAAGAAAAACTTTTAATAGTTCATGCTCCTACTCACAGAGAGGCAAAAGGAAGTGATTATGTAATAAAGGCGATAGATGAGTTAAGTTTAGTTTATGATTTTGATTTTAAGCTTATCGAAAATATGAGTTATGACGAGGCAATGTCTACTTATAAAAAGGCGGATATAGTGATAGACCAGTTGCTTGTAGGTTCATATGGACTGCTTTCGGTAGAAAATATGGCACTTGGCAAATCTGTCGTTTGCTATATCAACGATTATATGAAAGGTAAATATCCGAAGGAGTTGCCTATAATATCAGCTGATATTTACGATATAAAGTCAAAGTTGGAATATTTGATCACAAACAGAGATTGTTTGCACGACATAGGTGTGAATAGCAGACTTTATGTTGAAAAATACCATAATATAAAGACATCTGTAAATGATTTAATTGATATTTATAAAAAATTATAAGGGATGGACATGCATTATGATAACAGGAAAGAGAATATTGCTCACAGGAGGAGCGGGATTTATCGGAACAAGGCTTTGCAATATGCTTCATAAAGATAATGAAATACTGATTTATGATAACTTGAACAGAAATTCAATAGCAAATACGGGACTTTTGGATTTAAAGAATATAACTCTTGAAAAAGGAGATATACTAGACAGCGAGCATGTATATAAGAGAGTAAATGCCTTTAAGCCTGATATAGTAATACACTTGGCAGCGGTCGCAGGAATAGATACCGTAATCAAAAATCCTCTAAATACTATGAAAGTGAATATGATTGGAACTTATAATATTTTAGAAGCAATAAAAAATTTAAAAATAGAAAGGTTTATCGACTTTTCAACCTCTGAAGTTTTCGGGTCATATGCCTACAAGGTAGACGAGAAAAATACAACAAATCTCGCTCCTGTAGGTGAAGCCAGATGGACCTATTCGGTGTCAAAACTGGCAGGGGAGCATCTTGCACATAGCTATTACAAAGAGTACGGGATGCCGACAGTAACCGTAAGACCGTTTAATATTTACGGACCGGGACAAGTCGGAGAAGGAGCTATTCATCAATTTGTAGTGAGGGCTTTGGAAAACAAAGATTTAGAAATTCATGGAGATGGAGATCAGATAAGGTCATGGTGTTATGTTGATGATTTCATAAAAGGAATTTTGTTGTGTTTGGAAAACCCCGAAGCAATCGGAGAAGCATTTAATTTAGGAAATCCGCAAGGAACAGTTACTATATCAATGCTCGCTTACACAATTAAAACTATTGCAAAGTCCAAGTCAAACATAATCTATGTTCCTAAACATTATGTAGATGTGGATTTGCGAATTCCAAGCATAGAAAAAGCAAAGAAAATACTAAACTTTAAACCGCAGTATGATTTATTTGTCGGTTTGGAAAAAACTATACAGTGGTACAAAAAAGAATTAAAATTATCGGAGAATTAGTATGAAAAAAATAGTGGTTACAGGCGGTACGGGATTTGTAGGGAGAAATTTAATCAGTATGCTTTCTACGTCCGATGAAGTATATAATCTTGGAAGAAATCCCAACTTAAACAGTAATAATGTTTTATGGGATTTCAAATCGGATATTGATAAAATTGAGTTTCCAAGTCCGACAGATACTGTAATTCACTGTGCGTCAATCGTTAACAACAGCAACTATACAAGTAGAGAGTATATGGACATAAATGTCTTAGCAACTTTACAGTTACTCGAATATTGCAGTAAAAACGGTGTAAAACATTTTATTTTTATATCTACAGGCGGAGTTTACGGCTTTGGTGAAGAGGCATTTAAAGAAGAGTGCTGTTGTAACCCTGCGGGGATATATAATACAAGCAAATATTTTGCTGAAAGGTTGTGTATGGAGTATTCGAGTAAACTTGATATATCTATACTGAGATTATTTTTCCCCTATGGGAAAGGACAAAAAGGAAGATTGATTTCAAATTTGGCAGAAAAGATTAAATCGGGAGATGAAATAATTATAAACAAGGACGGAAGACCGTGTATAAATCCTATTCATATAGATGATCTGTGTTTTATTGTCAGAGAAATAGTGAAAGAAAGAATTTTAGGAACGTTTAATATTTGTGGAAATGAGACGGTATCTATAGAAGAACTTTGTAACATGATTGCAAATAACAACAGGATTTGCAAATTAAATCTGCAATTCACGGAGAATTTTTCCGGTAATCTCATCGGAAATAACGAAAAAATAACCGACTACTTAAAGTATAAATATAGGATGAGTTTATCGAAAGGACTCTCAGAGCTGTGATAATATTTAAGGAGAAGTAAACAAATGTATAATAATATAGTGTTGATAATGCCTAATTTTAATTGGAGAGTGGATTTTGATACTCAAAAAGATCTTCCTATGGGATTGCTGTATATAGCGGCGGTTTTAGAAAAAAATGGATATGAAGTTAGCGTCATCGATGCAAATGCGGAAAATTTGTCAATTCACCAAGTTGTAGATAGAGTAGCTGAAAAGAAAGCTCTATTTGTAGGTATAAGTGCCAACTATTCTCCTCTAAATAATTTGGCTAAGGATTTAAGTGAAGAAATTAAAAAGCTTAATTCGGAAATTTTAATAGGCGTGGGAGGAAATCACGCAACCGCTTCTGATAAGTTTATGTTAAAAAATTCTAACGGTAGCATAGATTTTATTTTAAAAGGTCAGGGGGAGAAAGTTTTTCCATTGTTACTGCACGCTTTGAATCATAATATAGATTTGAGTTTTGTAAAGGGAATATCATATATCAAGGAAAATCAAATAATTTCAAACTCCGACACAGAATATGTCGAAAATCTGGATGAATTACCCTTGCCGGCTTATCATTTAGTAAATATGGGTTTATATGACAGGTATAATATAGTTTCTTCGAGAGGGTGCCCGTTCAAATGTAATTACTGCGCATCCGGTGTTATATGTAAAAAAGTTTTTTATCGCTCACCCGAAAATATTGTCAGTGAGATTGAATTTCTGGCAAACACATATGGAGAGGAGAGATTTTTTTGGTTTTCAGATGATACCTTTACATCAAATATAAAGCATACAAACAAACTTTTAGACATTATGATAGAAAGAAATTTGAATATAAAATGGAGTTGTCTTACAAGGGTAAATAAAACGAATATTGAAATTTTAGAAAAAATGAAA
>JBHASY010000114.1:0-4555 GCA_041831635.1 Acetoanaerobium sp.
AGACTTGTTAAAAATAGGAGAATTTATGTGGCTCGACAAAAGATATCACAGCTTAGACTACGAATTAAAAAAAATATTTGATACGAAAGTGATTAAGTTATCTGTGGACGGTGGTTTCACCTGTCCTACAAGAGACGGTACTAAAGGTTATGGAGGCTGTATATTTTGTAGCCATACAGGTTCCGGAGAATTTTCAGGAGATAGAGCTTTACCTATAAAAACTCAGATGCAAAATCAAATCGTTCTTCTAAGAGAAAAGTGGAAGGATGCAAAGTACATAGCCTATTTTCAAAACTTTTCAAACACCTATTCAGATATCAACACCCTAAAGAAAAAATATGACGAGGCTCTTTCTTTTGACAACGTTGTCGGTCTTGCAATAGCCACAAGGGCTGATTGTCTGAATAAAGATGTGATTAAACTGCTGGACAGCTACAACAAAAAAACTTTCCTCTGGCTCGAAATAGGGCTTCAGAGTATTCATAAACATTCTGAGAGTTTTATCCGTAGAGGTTATGGCTTGGAGGTTTTTGACAAAGCTATTTCCGATTTAAATTTTTTTAATATAAAAACTGTAGTTCATTTAATTTTGAACTTGCCTAACGAAACAAAAAATCACAATATCGAAACTTTAAATTATTTAGTTAAAAAACAAATATGGGGTATAAAACTACATATGCTCCATATTCTAAAAAACACCGATTTAGCTAAGTATTATGAAAATTTTCCTTTCGATATTATGGACGCCGACGCCTATATCAGTTTAATCTGTGATTTAATCTCAATTATACCGAAAGAAATTGTAATACACAGACTTACAGGTGATGGTGCAAAAGAAGATTTGCTAACGCCCTTATGGAGCAAAAATAAAAGGTATATATTAAATGGAATTAACAAAGAGCTTGCTAAAAGAAATTTAACTCAAGGTGATAAATTTCTCATATCTTAATTTATATCGTATTTGAGGGGGTAATATTTTATGAATGAAAACATTATGAAAAGTTATTTAAAGTGGTTAAACGATGACTTTATCGATAAAGCTACTAAAGATGAATTGAAATCTATCGAAAATAAACCTGAAGAAATAGAAGATAGATTTTATCAGGAACTTGAATTCGGAACAGCAGGACTTAGAGGTAAAATAGGTGCAGGAACTAACAGAATGAATGTATATGTCATATCCAGAGCTACCCATGCCTTAGCACAGGTAATAAAAAAACACGGGACTGAGTATGCAGAAAAAGGAATCGCTATAGCTTATGACTGTAGACTTTTTTCGCCTGAATTTGCTAAACAAAGTGCTCTTGTTATGGCTGCAAACGGTATAAAAGCTTATCTTTTTAAATCACTAAGACCGACGCCTGAACTTTCTTATGCGGTAAGATACTATGGTTGTAGTTCAGGTATAAATATCACTGCAAGTCATAACCCTAAAGAATACAATGGATACAAGGTATATTGGAAAGAGGGCTCACAAATTAAATCCGATATAGCAGACTTGGTTTTGGAAGAAATTTCAAAAATCAAATCTTTTTCAGATATTCCTGTTATCTCGGAAGAAGAGGCAATAAAAAAAGGCTTATTACTTTATATCGGCGAAAAAGTAGACGACAGCTATATAAATGAAGTTATGGGTGTATCACTGAGAGATGAAGAACTTGATAAGTCAATTAAGATAGTCTATACTCCTCTAAACGGAGCAGGAAACATTCCTGTAAGAAGGGTATTAAAAGAAAAAGGCTTTGCTAATGTCTATGTAGTAAAAGAGCAGGAAAATCCGGATGGAACTTTTCCAACGATCGCATATCCTAACCCCGAGGACTTAAAAGCCTTTGAATATTCTGAAAAACTTGCAAAAGAAGTAGATGCAGACCTACTGATTGCAACTGATCCTGATTGTGATAGATTGGCAGTGCAAGTAAAGCACAATGATAAAATCGTCCCTCTTACAGGAAATCAAACAGGTGTAATCCTTATCAACTATATCCTTTCTGCTATGAAAGAAAAAGGAATACTTCCTGAAAATCCTGTTATAGTTAAGTCCATAGTTACAGGGGATATGGGAACCGCTATAGCAAAGGACTATAATGTCGAAATGCTCAATGTTCTGACAGGATTTAAAAACATTTGTGCTCTTCCAAACGAATATGATACAACTAAAGAAAAGAACTTTATTTTGGGTTACGAGGAAAGTATCGGTTATGTGATAGGTACTTTTGTAAGAGATAAAGACGCTGTATCTTCCTCATTGATGTTGGCTGAGGCTGCTGCTTATTACAAAAAACAAAATAAAACCCTTATCGACGTTCTAAACGAGCTTTTTGAAAAATACGGATATTATCAAGAAAAAACTGTTTCTTTAGTTTTAGAGGGTTTAGAGGGACAAAAGAGAATAAAAAGAATGATGCAAGAATATAGGGATTTATATCCTACGACTATAGGTTCTTCTAAATTAACAGAAGTGGTAGATTATGAAACACAGGTTTCTAAAAACTTACTGACAAACGAAATTGCTAAAATAGACACGGAAAAAACCGACGCAGTTAAATTTATATTCGATGATAGTTGCTGGTATGCTCTTAGACCGTCAGGAACTGAGCCTAAAATCAAACTTTATCTTTATTCAAAAGCACCTTCTTTGGAAAAATCTAAAGATAAACTGATGGAATTCGAAAAACTGATATTGGAAAAACTATACAACATAAAATAAAAAAGCTATGTCATAAAGCTGCTTTTTTCTTATATAGTGAATAATAAAAATCCCGGATAGCTATATTTGGTTAATATCAAACTACCCGGGATTTTATATTTTTAAGAATCTCATTTTCTTGAATTTTAACTTTTTTACTTACTTCTTTTTAGTTATCAGCACTAGCCCTACTATAACAAGAACGGCACTGATTACCAGTTTATCATCTATATTTATGAAGCTGAGCAATTTCTTTGCGAGATATAGCCCACCTATAAGTATCATCACTATTCCTATTGCCTTTGCAGTGTTGTCACTTCTGTCATTATTATAATTATTTCCTTGAGCGGAATTTTGCTTAAATTCATTTGTATAGGTATTACTCTCTTCGTTTTGAACATATTCAGCGTCTTCGACTACTACCTCTTTATCTTCGGTGTAAAACTCTTTACTATACTCAGTTTCTCCGTTATTTTCAGACTCTTTGCGATACTCAGACTCTTTTGTATATCCGGATGTATTGTATTGCTGGTTGTTGTAAGGCTGAATATTATGCTGAATATTATAAGGTTTTTCAGGTATAACAATCCAAGCTATAAGATAAGCTAGAAATCCAAAACCCGAAATAAATGCAACAGCCCAGATTACTCTTATAATAGTAGGGTCTATATCTACATATTCAGCTAGTCCTGCACATACTCCTCCTAATATTTTGTCTGAATTTGAACGATAAATTCTCTTGTCCATAAACACTCATCTCCTATTTGTATACAATTTAATTTCTTAC
Source organism: Acetoanaerobium sp. (assembly GCA_041831635.1). GTDB lineage: Bacteria > Bacillota > Clostridia > Peptostreptococcales > Filifactoraceae > Acetoanaerobium. Next base: position 3,477 of record JBHASY010000114.1, read on the forward strand.
ATTCTGAGCGTAGCCTTAATTCTATGTGGATTTAAAACCAGGTCTATAGCATCATCAATATTATTTGTTATGATGTCTGCCGCAAAGATAGCCTTTACAGAACATCCCTCATCTCCTACCACCGCAACCGACAGTATACTTTCTTCAAACATTTCTACATCATTATTCCCATTTCCTATAGTCATAGTAAGTTTTGAATCAATTTTTTTAACTATTTCCCTTTTGCTAAGAGCAGCATTGTCGACATCAAATATTTCAAGAGTAACAGGTAAATCCTTACACTGCTCTGTAGCTTGATTATAAGTATCAGCAGTCAATATATATATATTTATTCCCATCTCTTTTAGATTTTTAATTTTTTCTCTTACACCATCTTTAATATTCCCATCATAAGCTATAGTGCCATTAAAATCAAAGACTACATTTTCTATCTTCATCTTCCCTTTACCCGGAATGTCTATACTTACCATAAGTTCCTCCTATTAAGTTGAACTTGAATTTCAGTTTCTAATTTTTTGCCAAAATCATTACAAAACATTTTTGTCTATCCTTTTTTCAATTTATCAACAATTTTTAATGAATTCAACTCAAATAATATACTTTCAACTACTATTCTACTTTGAATATGATATTATTTCAATCAGTATTTACTTATTTGAATATATTTTTAATGTATAACTATAGATAATTTAGTATATTTATGTTAACCTTATGTTAAATAATTTATCGTATATTCTCAAAGGAGGGTTAAATATGTTTTGTAAAAATTGCGGAAATGAAGTTAATCTCGGTAGTGCGGTTTGTCCATCATGCGGAACTCAAATGATTGTCGATGAAGCTCCTTTTATAGCTAAGATAGGTTCTTGCTGTTTTCCTATAGTAGGTCTTGTACTTTACATAGTATGGAAACAGGATAAACCGGCATCTGCAAAATCAGTTGGGAGTATCCCAAAGATTGTGTAAACCTTCAAACTGATGTAAGATGAACTTACCAGTTTGGAGGTTTATTTTATGGCAAGGAAAAAGGATTCCCCTCAAAAGGCAGCCCTTCGGGAGATGATGGGCAACTATCTGAAAGA
>JBHASY010000115.1:0-19769 GCA_041831635.1 Acetoanaerobium sp.
GGATTCATTATATAAATATTGTAGCCCAAAGCGACGAAATTACGGGATAATACATTATGAAACAAAAGTTATTTATGGGTGTTGCCGCTATTTTTGTGATACTGGCGGGGATAATCCTTAATCAGATAGACAGCGAAGTAGATACCTCACGTTATCATCAACATCTTGAACAGCCAAGTGCAGAAGAACTATTACCGTGTGACTTTAAGGACTCCGGGATTTGCACTCATTTGCCTATTATTCTGATTGAAACGGGAGGGCAGAAAATTCCCGGTGCGGCATATACCGTTGCGACAAAAGATGGAGATACTGCCACTATGTATGAAAAGGGAAATTATGGCGAGGAGGAGATTCTTGCTAAAGTTTCTACAGTTGAAAAAATCGGCAGATGGCATCATGAGTCTGATAAACCTGATTTGCATTCGCTTGCTTACATTAGATATCGTGGAGACAGTTCCAGATATTTTGACAAACGCGGCTATCGAATTAAATTGGTAAATGAAAAGAACGTCGGGAAAGATAACGATCTTCCGCTACTTGGTATGTCAAGTGAAAGTGACTGGGCATTACATGGACCGTTTTTGGATAAAACATTAATTAGAAATTATATGTGGATGAATATTTCAGCAGAGATAATGGGATATGCTCCTAATGTGAGATTTTGCGAGCTGATTGTCGACGGAAAATATCAGGGGCTTTATGTTCTTATGGAAACGATTAAGGTAGCAAAATCCCGTGTCAGTTTAACACATTACAAGAAAGGGGATCCTGTTACAAGCTATATAGTGGAGATTACAGGACTTCCGGATCCTGAAAGAACAATAAATAACTTCACAAAATACACCAAAAGAATGGAAAATCCCCGTACGATAGAAGTTATTTATCCCACACGAGATACGAGTACTCCTGAGATTATCAAGTATGTAGAGACTGATTTTAATGAAATCGAGCGGATTTTGTATTCTTCCAAAATGTATGACGGCTCGGAGCTTTGGAGTGAAAAAATTGACTTGAACTCGGCGGCGGATTATTATATCTTGCAGGAATTTTTGATGATTAATGACGTATTTTCAAAATCGACTTTTTTCCATAAAGATGTTCGAGGGAAGCTTCATTTAGGTCCGGTTTGGGACTATAATAACGCACTTAACAATTTCTTCTTTCCTCTGGACGAAGGAGAGTTTATTGTTGCGAGAAACGGCTGGTTTGAAACACTTCTTACCAGTAAAGATTTTGTAAATACTGTTTTGCGCAGATATCATGAACTTCGAAAAGGGGTACTGTCAAATGAGTATCTGAGAAACTATATCAACGAGACAGTAGCTTGGCTTGGTCCTGCAGTTGATCGTAATTTTGAAGTATGGGGTTACAGCTTTGATATAGATAATTTAAGCAGAAATGAAATGAGAGTAAGCTCGGATTACAATGAGATTTTTGCCAACGCATCTTTCGAGGAGTATTCTTCACTGTATGAAAGAATGCTTGAAGAAGCAGTTCAGCTTAATCCTAAAAGTCATCACGAAGCCGTAACTTGGATGAAGAATACGATTATTTATCGTGGCAGTTGGCTTGACAGAAATATGCATATTTTACTACAGTATTGTGCCGATTCAAAAAAACATTCAAAAATGGTCGATTAAGGAGGGTAAATGAAAAGATTTCTTATCATATTGTCCATCGGAATAGTTTTTTCATTTTTGGCATTTTACTTAGTTTTTATAGAGGGATTTTATATCTCTTTCAAAAATATAGATACCGTAATATCGTATAAAACCGGTCAAAAAGAGATTTTGAGGAAAAACTCTGATGGAAGCTTTTCACCTTTTAAAATTAAGGGTGTAAACATATCTTCTTCTCTGCCGGGAAGTTATGCCAGACAATTTGCTCCTCAGAGGGAGGATTATTTGAGGTGGTTGACACAGATTTCTCAGATGGGTGCAAATACGGTGAGAACTCCTGAAATAATGGACAGCGATTTTTATAATGCACTTTTTGAATTTAATGAGGGCAATCCAAATCCGATTTATCTCATTCAAAGTATTGATGTTCGAGACTCAGCAAATTATGGATATAAGACAACTTATCACATGGATTTCTTCGGGAAACTTCTTTCTGATGCAAAAAAATCCGTTGATGTAATACATGGTCGTGCATTTACCTTTTATGGCGGGATTTATCAAAAAGATGTTTCGCCATGGGTTCTGGGCTATCTTGTGGGTAATTATTGGTCATCAGATGCTATTGCGTATACGGATCATCATATTTTGCATAATGGAAAATACAAGGGAAAATATTTTTTGACCAAAACAGAAGCTACGGCATTTGAATCAATGCTTGCACAAGTAATGGATTTGATAGTCTCATATGAAACCGACAAATATCATCAGCAAAGAATCGTGGGGTTCGTAAATTCACTGGAAAATGACTTTTTGCAATATCAGGAAATGTATGCCAGACAGCTTGCGAAATATGCCTTTGTAGATGCTGAAAATATTCTGACGTCTGGAAGTTTTAATGGTTACTATGCAGCATATAATGTATACGATTTCTCGGATGATATTTTATCCTATCTTACAGAAGAACAGCTTCAAGAACTCGCTACTGTTTTGCCGAAAGTAAATACAAGCCGTTCATATGCCGGTTATCTTGATTTAATATCCGAGTATCATACCATGCCGGTTATTATCTCAAGCTACGGTTTTTCAACTGCAAGAGGATCTATTAAAAAAGACACCGCTCCGCTGACAGAGCTTGAGCAGGGAATGAATCTGATTAAAGTGTGGCAAGATGCAGTGCAAGCCGAGTTATCAGGTGTGTTTATTTCTTCATGGCAGGATCAGTGGGAACGCAGGACTTGGAACAGTATTTTTTCCGTAGAACTTGATAACAATTTCCGCTGGCATGATTTGCAGTCAGACGGACAAAATTACGGTATTATGGCATTTTTGCCGGAAGAAGAAGCGGTTTGTACACTTGACGGACTAAGTGAGGAATGGAATGAAAGTGATGTTGTAATTAGTAAGGTTGATTATACTTTGTCTTTACGCTCCGACTATCAAGGTCTGTATATTCTTGCGCAGGGGGAAAAGGTTTCACAGGATAAGCCGGTGTACATTGCCTTTGATACCATTGATGATTTAGGTTCATATTATTCGTCGGAACCTTTTGTCCGGTTTGATTCTGAAGCGGATTTTTTGCTCGCGATCGACGGCAAAAATAACACCAGATTACTTGTACAGGAACGCTACGATGCTATGAGAAGTAATTTTTTACTTGAGATTACTGTAAAAAATCCTTATATTGATATTCCGCTGCGTTCCAGTTCAAAGTTCGTGCCAATCCGAATGGCTGTAAGAAATCCGAAACTGGTAAACACGGATTTGATTAAGAATGTTAAGGAAGTACAGCATCTTCGCACACTGGGTACATGGGAAACGGGAAAACTTCTTCATGGAAACGGAAATAGAGGACAGGTTGATTTTTATTCATTAACAGACTTTTCGTTTGGTAAAAATTGCGTAGAAATACGAATACCGTGGCAACTTTTAAATTTTTTCAATCCGCTTGAGAAACTGATTCACAAGGATTACTATGATAATTACGGTGTCAAACCGAAATTTATATCAAAACTGAAAATCGGTATGGGAGACGGAAGTGAAATAACTAAGATGCAAGAATGCGACTTGCCGGATCTTCCTTACAATCGACCGTACAGAGAAGTACTCAAACAATCATACTACCATATCCGAAAGCACTGGAAATAATAATTGAAAAGGAGGACATATGTTATCTGTTATCAGTATTACTATTTATTTATATATTTTCATATGTCTTGCCTTTTTGCTGTTTAATATCATTTATATTGTTTCTTCCAAGAGTTCCGTTTTTTTTCATAAAATTAAAAAGCTTCGTTTCAGTCAGGTTGTAGAAATTGAGTGTTATCGTGTTACAAAGGAAAAAAAAGGATTGACAGAGCATCATAAATTTTTGATACGAAATCTCGGTTCTATTAACAATCTGATTGCATATGATGCGGCCATAGAAGAACTCCTAGGCGAGGAAGTTCCTTTGCAGCCTTATTTTGATGCATACAGTGAAGCTTTTCAGGGATTGGTTCACTTTTATAGGAATAAACCTGCTATGTATCGTGCATATGTTGCAAGTTTGATGGCGGAATATAAGCCTCTTGCAGGGAACAATAGCAGGCTGTGTGAACTTATTTTGACTTATTTTAATAATTCAAGTACTTATTGCAGGGAAAATATCTTAAAAGCACTTTATGCACTGGGACATCCCAGTAGTATTTTACACGCATTCATGCTGATGAGCGAGCATAACTATCCTCATGCACGTTATCTTATAGCAGACGGTCTGATGAATTATACGGGAGATAAAATTGAACTTGCATGGCTTCTTTGGAATAATGCAAAAAGCTTCAAAGATACTTTTCAAGTTGCTATAGTGCAATTCGCTTCAATGCTTTCAGGTGAGTTTGCAGAAAGTTTTCTTCTTGCATTAAAAAAAACGAATACTCCGGCTGAGACACGTTTTGTGCTGATTAGATACTTCGGCAAATGGTATTATCCTCCGGCAGAAGAATGTTTGGTTGGATTTTTAAAAGAAGAAAATTTAGATCATGACAGTTTTGCTATAGTGGCTGCAACTTCGCTATCAAATTATAGGAGTGATAAAGCAAGATTTGCTCTGATTGAAGCAATCCATAGCAAGAACTATTTTATAAGAAAAAATGCTGCTTCTTCACTGGTAAGAATCGGCATTACTGAGAAAGAAAAAGAAGAAATCTATGGCAGCGGAGACAAATACGCAATACAGATGCTTGATTTTACACTTAATCAATAGAAAAGGGGGACTTATGACAGTTGACCATGTATCGACATTACTAAGAATCGTTTCAGGGTTCTTTTATTTTTATTTGCTGTTTTATTCTTCCTATCTGTTTTTATCTGTAACAAGAGGTGCATGGAGACTCTATCATCAAAACAAGATGAGAAGTATTAAAAACGTACTGAAACACGATTACTATTTTCCGGTATCCATTTTAGTACCGGCTTACAATGAAGAGGTTACGATTATTGCCTCCATAAAATCTCTTATAGATCTTGATTATAAATTGTTTGAAATAATTGTAATTGATGACGGTTCTAAGGATAGAACTTCCGAAATTCTTATAGAGTATTTTGATATGAAAGAAATAACTATTCCTATTAGAAAAATTCTGCCGTGTAGAGATGTCGTTGCTACATATAAGGCAATGATAAATAAAAAACCGCTAATATTGATAAAGAAAGAAAACGGGGGCAAAGGTGATGCACTTAACTTAGGAATAAATACATCTCAATATCCATATTTTCTATGCATTGATGCCGATTCTATGCTTCAAAAAGATTCTCTTGAGAGGATTGTTCAGCCTGTTTTGGAAGATGACGATGTAGTTGCCGTAGGAGGGCTGATTCGTGTGGCGCAATGTGTTTCTATGGTTGATGGTATGGTAAAAGAATACAGGTTTCCGTGGAATCCTCTCGTAGCTATGCAAGTGGTGGAATATGATCGTTCTTTTCTTGCATCAAAGCTTCTGATGGATGATTTTAACGGAAATCTGATTATTTCCGGAGCATTCGGACTTTTTAAAAAAGACGTGGCTATATCGGCGGGAGGATATGATTCATCTACACTCGGTGAAGATATGGAGCTTGTAGTAAAATTACATATTTTCTGTAGAAATAATCAAATGAAGTATAAGATTCGCTACGAAGCCAACGCCATCTGTTGGAGTCAAGTACCGAGTTCGCTTCAAGATTTGAGAAAACAAAGAAGACGATGGCATATCGGGCTTTATCAATCCATGATAAAGTACAAAGTAATGCTTTTTAATCCACGATTCGGATTGGTCGGGGCGATTTCATATATCTATTTCTTGATGTACGAATTGCTTTCTCCGTATATCGAACTTTTGGGAGTCTTATCTATGATTATAGCGTGGAGATTCGGATTTTTAGATACTGTGTTTATGCTTCGTTTTTATTTGCTGTATACTTTTTTCGGTGCGGTTTTAACTATCACGGTATTTGTGCAGAGAATTTATACCCAGAAGCTGAAAATCTCAGCTCTTGATTTGTTCAAAGCGGTATTGATGTGTTTTATCGAAAATCTGTTTTTTAGATTCTTTCTGGACTTTGTAAGAGTAACTGCATTTTGGAGATATGGAAAAAGAAAAGAACAATGGGGAGAAATCAAACGCTCAAGTCAAGGATAATGATTCTGTATAGCATCTGTTAAAAAAGTGTCATACTAAACCAAAAAATTTTGACTGAGGTTTTGCTATAGAAACAAAATGCGACCTTTTAAATTCTTATACACACTAAGGGGATTAAGAATGGTTGAGATTTATGAACTTAAAAAAAAGAAAAAGTTGAGCGGAAGACACCGGGTGAAGTTTCGGTCCTATCAAAAGGAAAGCAGTTTAATAAACGAGATATGATAGAAAATAGAAATTTCCCTGTAGTTAGCGGAGGGGTTTTACCGTTTAACATGAGGGAAAAATGTTATTACAGTTTTGAGATAGTTAGAAAAATATGATTATGATTGTTTTAATCGATTTTTATTTCATACCCTAAAAATGAATCAGGAAAAACTTTAAGGTGCAAAAGAGGGAACCGGAACACCCGGTGTCTCAAAAGAAAAACCGATAAATATGCAAATACCTTTAATAAGCAAAGAAACTCAAGAAAAAATAATAAAAATACTTGAGAGTTTTTTGCTTAAATTTTTAACTCTCGCTTACGTATTTTGCTATGGCGTATACGTATTTTGCAGTTCCTGCCCCGAATTTATCTATATTGTTTTTAAATTCCTCATTTTGCACATATACACAGCCGATTTTTGAAAACACGTCTATTGAGCAATCAAATGCGTATTTGCAAATATGTTCGTGCAATTCTTTTGCAAGTGATAAATTTTCTTTTTCGGTAGCTTGCAGTCCCTTTGCCATATTATCGGCAAAGGCGAAGAAAATGTTGTTAAAGCTGTCAGCAATCTCTTTTTCTTTTCCTTTTTGTTTCAGTGTGGAATTTTCGATAACTTCCCTGCCATAAGCTTCTATTGCAGCTTCCTTATATTTGTTGTTGTCCTCGAACATAAAGCCTTTGAATTTTTCTTCCGTTGACATATTCATTCTCCTTTCATTTGCTTCGATAGTTTTTTTCAAAGTTTCTATTAACGTCAGGAGTCTAGCTTTTTCTTTTTGCATCAGTTCTAATTGATTTTTAAAATGGATTAACAAATCATCATCACCTGTTATAAGCAAATACTTTATCTGTTTTAATGAAAAACCCAGATATTTATAAAACAATATGCTTTGAAGCGTTGACATATTTTCGTCGGTATAGTATCTGTATCCGTTTTTTTCTTTTCTCGGCGATAACAGCCCAATATCATCATAATGGTGTAAAGTGCGCACCGATACACCGCTGATTTCACTGACTTTTTTGATCAAATACATTCAATCAACTCCTAACGATTTTCAGTATAGACTATCACGTTATGTTATAGTCTATACTTCGGCAAATAAAATTTTTTAAAAATATAAATTATTTCATTTTTGAAAAAAATTTGCGTAGGCATCAAAAAATGTGATTTTATACCTTGATTGACACCTGTTTTGGCTTAATATATACTATTTTTAATATGAAAAGCATTAGGAGGGATTTAGCATATGGCTAAAGCAGTTGATATTAAAAAGCTTTATAGAGATACAGACGATTATATCGGTAAAGAGATTAAGGTTCAGGGATGGATTAGAACTCTTAGAGATTCTAAAAGTTTCGGCTTCATAGAAGTAAATGACGGAAGTTTTTTTAAGAATTTGCAAATCGTATTTGATGAGAGTTTGCAAAATTTTAAAGAAGTGGCGAAACTGCCGATAGCTACAGCTATAAAGGTAACAGGAGATTTAGTGAAAACGGAAGGAGCAAAGCAACCGTTTGAAATAAAAGCGAAATCTGTAGAGGTAGAGGCACCGTCAAACTCAGATTTTCCGCTTCAAAAGAAACGTCATACCTTTGAATATCTTAGAACTATAGCTCATCTAAGACCTAGAAGCAACGCTTTTTCCGCTGTGTTTAGAGTGCGTTCGGTGGCTGCTTATGCTATTCACAAGTTCTTTCAGGACAGAGGTTTTGTATATGTACACACTCCTATAATAACAGGAAGTGACGCAGAGGGTGCGGGAGAGATGTTCAGAGTCACTACTTTAGATCTTAAAAATCCTCCCAAAAATGCAGATGGAAGCATAGACAATACTAAGGACTTTTTCGGAAAGGAAACCAATCTTACGGTCAGCGGACAGCTTGAGGCGGAAATTTTTGCCCTTACTTACAAAGATGTCTACACTTTCGGTCCTACATTCAGAGCCGAAAATTCCAACACATCAAGGCATGCTGCAGAGTTTTGGATGATAGAGCCTGAGATAGCTTTTGCGGAGCTTGAAGATAATATGCAGCTCGCTGAGGATATGATTAAATACATCATAAATTATGTGCTTGAAAATGCACCTGAAGAGATGGAATTTTTCGGCAGCATAGTAGATAAAGAACTTCTTCCCAGACTACAAAATGTAGTAAGTAATGAATTTGGAAGAGTTACTTATACAGAAGCCATTAAATTGCTTCAAGAAAGCGGACACAATTTTGAGTATCCTGTTTCTTGGGGAATGGATCTTCAAACTGAACATGAAAGATATATCACTGAAAAAATCTTCAAAAAACCTGTGTTTGTCACCGATTATCCGAAAGAAATCAAAGCTTTCTATATGAGACTTAACGAGGATGAGAAAACAGTGGCGGCTATGGATTTACTTGTTCCTGGTATAGGCGAAATCGTAGGAGGAAGTCAAAGGGAAGAAAGGGAAGACGTTCTTGCCGGAAAAATTAAAGCAATGGGACTAAGCGAGGAGGATTACTGGTGGTATCTCGAACTTAGAAAATATGGCGGAGTAAAACACGCAGGATATGGACTTGGATTTGAAAGAATGATAATGTATCTTACAGGAATGACAAATATAAGAGATGTTATACCTTTCCCTAGAACCGTAGGAACAGCGGAGTTTTAAAAAATAAAATAAGATAGGATAAGATTTATAGGTTTGGTATATAAAATACATCTATATTACAGACCAAGAGTTTTAAATTTTCGGCTCTTGGTTTTTTGTTTCCGAAAAATGGATTTTAATAATGATGAAAAGTGGTATAATAAAACTGTGTATGTAAAAAATTAAAGAGATAATATCTATTAAAGTATGAAGGAGATAATATCTATGAATGTAAAGATAAACAGTTCTTTCGGGATAAGCGGATTTTCAGGCCCCAGTCAGAGCTACTATGAAACGACGGAGCGTTTTAAGACTATTTTGGAGACAAAGTTAAATATTCCAACTGTTCCTGTTTCTTCAGGAAGTCTGGGAGCTAATGATTTTATGATAGACTTACTTTTTCAGCAGAATAAAAATGTAGGAGAGATTTCAAATTACGCTGCTACAGTTAAAAATCCTTATGCAGATAAACTTTCCGAAAACGGTCTTGTCACTTTTTCAAATGTGAGAGAAAAAAGTAAGGTAAGTGCCGAATATATAGACTCGAAACTTAAGGGAACGCAGCTTGAAGGATTAGGCTCAGCTTTTAAAAAAGCTGAAGAAGAAAATGGAATAAATGCACTGTTTTTGCTTGGACTTGCTATTCACGAGTCGGGATTCGGAAGTAGCAGGATAGCTAAAGATAAAAATAATCTTTTCGGTTTTCAGGCTTATGACAGCTCACCTTACAGCAGTGCAAAAAGTTTTAGCAGTTTTGAGGAAAGCATAGACACAGTAGCAAAATATCTCTCAGAAAACTATCTCAGCCCTGACGGCAAATATTTTAACGGATACAGCATCAGTGCCATAGGCAAAAAATATGCAACAGATTCTAACTGGGCAAACGGAATAGAAAACAGGATAAAGAAGCTGATTGGATTGTAACAAAAAAACTAAAACAGGAGGGATTTTTTATGAAAAAGTTTAAGAAACTTATTGTATTTGGCATTATGACGGCTATGCTCACTTTGCCTATGGTTTCCTGTACGGCGAAGGAGAACGCTCAAACCCTTAATTCGACTCCTACAGCAGGAGAAGAAACTAGTGAGGAAGATCTTGCACAAAAAAAATCAGTTGCAATAGAAAAAGCTAAGGCCATAGTGAAAGATTATTTTGATAAAGACTTAAATATAGAGGACTTTGATATAGAAGTAAGTTTTTTTCCGGGTGATGAAACCGGAGACTATAATTTTTCAAGAGATTCCGTGTCTGTAAACTTTTCACCTAAAGTGGAAGCAATTATGGGAATTTTCGTGGGTTATTATGAAGATAACGGGGAAGTAAGTTATATATCGGATATGAACGTAAATCACGATGCAGAGCCGATATTTTCAGAAGAAGAAGGGCTTGGTATAGCACAGAAGTTTTTGAAAGAAAAAACAGATTTAGATTTATCGCAGTTCAGATACAAGTCCGGATTGAAGGAATATAGTGATATAAGTGTGGTGAGTGATTATATTTACACCAGAGTTTATAAGGATATAGAGTATGAGCAAGATTCAATAACATTAAGTGTCGATTTATCTACAGGTAAAGTAGTATATTTTGATCAGAATTATACGAAAGATTTGGAGTTTTCGAATCCTGTTCCTACCTTAACTCCGCAGGAGGCACTGGATATTGCAAAAGAAAATTTCAAAGCGGAGCTTAAATATATGGATACATACAGCGGTGATAACAAAGCCGTTCTTGCCTACTTTATAGATACAAATTTTTCAGATACAGTAAATGCTAAGACTAAGAAAGTAGAAGAATTTGGAGAACCTTTTAGTGTCGAAAAACAGAACAAAACATATCAGGAGGTTGCAAATCTTACTAAAGATATAAAGGCGGTTGATCTTGAATTAGGAAATAAAGAACAGGCTGTAAAAGTTATAAAAGAGGTATACGGCGTAGAACCTACAGATGACCTGATAGAATATAGTTCAGATGATATGGGATTCTCAACAATGAGATACACCGACCAAAATTCTGCGACTGATTATTACGTAGATGTGAGTTTTTCAAACAACGTTAAAACAGTTGATATAAGAAAAATGCGTGCATACGGACAGCCTATACCGGATCCGGAAAAACCTGTAATAAGTTATAAACAGGCATATGATATCGCCTTGAAAGAGCTTGCAAAGATAGCTCCCGAACATTTGAAACAGGTGGATTTTGAAGTGGAACATTATATATATCCGCCGGAGTCTGAGTATATTCCTTCCACTTACTATTTTAGATTTACGAGAAAATCGGGGGATATAATATTTCCGGAGAATTATCTATATGCAAATATAGATGGAGTTACTAAGACTTTGGAGTCTATGGGATTATACTGGAATTATGAAATAAGTTTTGATTCTGTCGATGGAATCATAAGTCCGGAGAAGGCTATAGAAATATATTTAAGCACCAAAACTATGGAGCTCAAATATGTTCCGGATGAGGAACAAAGCAAAAAGACAGGAAAAACTGTAGCCAAGCTTGTATATGTGCTTACATCAAAGGGCACTGACGATAACTGGGGCGATATAGATGCAAAAACAGGAAACTATGTGGAAATTTTCGAGGGATACGGCAGGTAAATGAGGCTTAAGTTATAACAATATGTTCCATATTTGTAAGCAATTTGTAAAGTCTAAGATGTTTTTGGGGATTATAATTTATTTTGAAGGTAGCCTAAATCCGCTTTCTGTATCAATCCTAAAATACCTTAAGATTTACAGATTATTGATGATGTAGGTTGTGCAGATAAGATTTGGAGATTTTGTTATAAATATAAAAACAGGAGGGATTTTTTATGAAAAGTTATAAGAAACTGATAGCATTCGGTATGATGACAGCTATGCTTACGACGCCCTTAGCATCCTTTGCAGTGGGAGAAAACAATCAGGTTGCAACGCAGGGAGGTAAAGCAGAGATGTCCGTGGAGCAAACAGCACAAAACGCACTTTCTAAAAAAGAATTGGCTGCTGCGGACTATGCGAAAACTGTAATAAAAGATTATTTTGGATACGATTTAAAAACCGATGATTATATAATAGATGTGTATTTTTCTTCAGAGAATAATTTGGTAGGTTATGGTATTAGAAATACCGTATCTGTAGGTTTTACTTCTAAGAAAGATGATTTTTCAGGGTTTTATATAGCTTACTATGAAGATAATAAAGAAGTAAATAATGTTTCAAAAGTATCAGCCTACACAGCAAAGAGAAAAATTACAGTAGCAAACGGCCTTGAGATAGCACAAAAATTTTTAAAAGAAAAGACGGACTTAGATTTATCTCAGTTTAAGCAAAAGAGTTTCACAGATTATCCTGCTGATGAAGAATATCCGGTAGAAGATTACTATTATCAGAGAGTTCATAACGGTATAGAGTATGATGAAGATCATATATCAGTAGGAGTTGATTTATCTACAGGAGAAGTAGTATATTTCTATAAAGGATATACTAAAAATGCAACTTTCCCTGATTCCACTCCTGCACTTACTGCACAGGAGGCTCTTGATATTGCAAAAGCCAAATTTAAAACAGAACTTGTTTATGTAACGTCAGGTGATGGCAAACAGGCTGTTCCTGCATATGAAATAAATACAGGCTTTTCGGATGCGGTAGATGCCAAAACTAAAGATATGCACATGTTTGGAGAAACTCCGACAATAGAAAAAATAAGCAAAACACAAAAAGAGATTGCTGACCTTACAAAAGATGCAAAAGGAATCGAATTCAAAATAGGAAACAAAGGTCAGGCTGTGGAGACTGCAAATAAAATCATTAAAGAAATCTATGGAATAGAACTTGAACCTAATGTAGAATACAGCGAGGATAATGATAACTATGTGCATATATCATACACGGACAAAAAAAATAAGACAGTGTACTATGTAAGTATGAATGTTTCAGATGAAAGATTTTTTAATTTTGGAAAAGCTCCTATGTATGAAGATGGAGAGCCTTATCCTTACACTGAAAACCAAAAATCTGTAATGAGCTACAAACAAGCCTATGATATGGCTATAAGAGAACTTGCTAAAATAGCACCTGAATACCTAAACCAAGTGGATGTTGAACAAGCAAGGTACACTTATCCATCAGATTCTTCATATGATTATTCTTCGTATTATTTTATGTTTCCAAGAAAAGTAGGAGAATTGAAATTTGATCAAGACTATATAGATATTGAAATAAATGGAGCAACTAAAACTGTAGAGTCTATGGGGATATCTTGGAGTGACAATATGAAATTTGCATCTCTTGACGGGATAATTACTCCTGAAAAAGCAGTGGAAAAATTCCTAAGCAATAAAACTATGGAACTTAGATACACTAATGATTATATTCAAACCAAAAAAACAGGAGCTCCGGTAGTAAAACTTATATATATGCTTACATCAAAAAATGCAGACGATAACTGGGGATATATAGATGCAAAAACAGGAAACTTTATGCAGATATATATGGACGGATATGGCAGATAAAGTAGACTGTGAATGAAGCAAGAACGCATGAAAAACTGAAGTTAAGCCGTAATGTAAGTTTGAGGTAAGTAATGGTGAAAATTATCAAGACTATGTAGATGCCAAAGGAAAATATACGAGAATGTCCGTATAATAGAAGGCAATCTTGGATATAGTAAAAATTGGATAATATACACAATAAAAAAGCTATAATTTGGAAAAGTTTAAATCTTTTTACCAAATTATAGCTTTTTTTTCCAAAAAGGATTAAAATGGTATCTATGTTGTAAAACAACTACATATCTGTTTTGATAAAAAAGGAAGTGCAATAATGAGAAGAGAAAGTCGCAGTGAGAGAAAAAAGGCTGAGAGAATTAAAAGAGTGGAAGATATGAAAGAGACTATGATTCATGGAAATAAAAAAACAAAAAAAAGACCAAGAGCGATAAATATCTTAACACTGTTTTCCATTATGTTGTTTTTTTTGACTATGCTGGTAATTTCAAAAAGTGATGTACTAAAAGCAGGTTCATTTGCAGGGGTAAAAGTCGAGGACTATATGATGTATTCGTCAGAAAAAGCCTTTAAAACAGCTTATGAAGAAACCTTATCAAAGCAAGAAAGCGATTATGATTACGACAAAGGCATATCAGAAATCATAGAATCAGGCAAAGAAATTTCATTTAAGCAAAACAGTACGCCCAAGACAAATTCACTTATAGGGATATTTAAAGGAAAGTCCGAGCAGATAGAAAAGGTAGGAGTAATAGGAATATATCAAGAGGATAATGGCCATTTTCCATTAGGTTTTAAAGAAAATGCAATCTTGCTTACATCTATAGTAAATAAAATGAGCTACAACGAGGCTGAAAATTATCTAATTAAACTAAGGATAGTAGACCACAACGGGAACATAGTTTTAAAATCAGTGATATTTGAAGAAGACGGAAAAGAGTATATGTTTCATGTAGAGCACAAAAATAATTTTTTTTACACTATACAACTGAAAAGACCGCTGCTTGAAAAATAAAATATGATTTGACATATATACTTAAAAAGGGTATAAATAAATCTGGTATTAAAAAATATAATTAAGATGATAACCAAAATATAAACTTAAACAAAAGATATGCAATATTTTTCTTGTTGGTTCATATATTTGGTATAATAAAATTAGTTCATATCAAATAATAATGTAGAGATTATTTATAAAATCGAAAGGAATGAACGATTTGGCTCATATTTTAGTGAGAAAGAGCGAACCTTTAAAGGGTAGTGTAAAAATAAGTGGAGCAAAAAACGCAGTTCTTCCTGTAATAGCGGCTACACTTTTGGCAAAAGGTGTGTCTACGATTAAGGGAGTACCTGATTTAAGGGATGTTCATGTAATGAGTGATCTGCTTAGGCATTTAGGGGCAAAGGTAGAATTTAAAGATGAAACTTTGGTAGTAGATGCTACCTACATAAATAGCTATGATGCACCTTATGAGTTAGTCAGCAAAATGAGAGCTTCATTTTTAATTATGGGGCCGCTTCTTGCCAGATTCAAAAGGTCTAAAATTTCGCTTCCCGGCGGATGTGCTATAGGAACCAGACCTATAGATTTGCATTTAAAAGGCTTTAAGGCTATGGATTCTGAGGTAGATATTGAGCATGGTTATGTAGAGGCGTACACAGAAGGACTGAAGGGTCATAATGTATATTTAGATTTTCCGTCTGTTGGAGCTACTGAAAATATAATGATGGCAGCGGCACATGCAGATGGAGTTACGACTATTGAAAATGCAGCAGAAGAGCCTGAAATAGTTGATCTTTCAAATTTCATAAATGAAATGGGTGGAAAGGTAAGAGGAGCGGGAACTAAGACTATAAAAATAACCGGTGTAAAAGAACTTCGTGGAGCTGAGCATATAGTAATTCCTGATCGTATAGAAGCGGGAACTTATATGGTGGCGGCCGCTATTACTAAAGGAGATGTAGTGCTGGAGAATGTAATTCCTGACCATCTTAGACCTGTTATGGCGAAATTGATAGAAATAGGCTGCATAGTAGAAGAAGGAGAAACTACGGTAAGAGTAGTAGGACCTGAAACTATACTGCCTACAGATATTAAGACTATGCCACATCCCGGATTTCCTACAGATTTGCAATCTCCGTTTATGGCGCTTCTCAGCGTTGCTGAGGGAAATTCTATGGTAATAGAAACCGTATTTGAAAATAGATTTATGAATGTGCCTGAACTTAACAGAATGGGTGCTGAAATAAAAATAGAGGGTAAGTCGGCAGTAATTCAAGGAGTAAAAAATCTGGAAGGTTCAAATGTCGTAGCTACTGATTTAAGAGCAGGTGCAGCCCTTATTTTAAGTGGAATGGTGGCAGAGGGACAAACTGAAGTAAGCGAAATTTATCATGTTGAAAGAGGATATGTAGATATAGTGAAAAAACTTTCTTTACTAGGGGCAGATATTGAAAAAGTTGAAGACTGATTTTTCTTATCGTGTTAAAATGGTATTAGACTAATTTGTTTATGAAAGGAAGAATGACGAAATGGGATTTTCGCCTGATATTGGAATAGATTTAGGAACAGCCTCAGTGCTTGTATATGTAAAAGGAAAAGGGATAGTGCTTCAAGAACCGTCAGTTGTAGCTATAGACACTAATACGAACAAGGTACTTGCTGTAGGAGAAGAAGCTCAAAGAATGCTGGGTCGTACTCCCGGAAATATAGTCGCAATTCGTCCGCTAAAAGATGGAGTGATTTCTGACTATGATGTTACGGAAAAAATGCTGAAACATTTCATAGGAAAAGTTACAGGCGGAGTAGGGCTATTTAAATTTTTCAAACCTCAGATTATAGTCTGTGTGCCTTCGGGTGTAACTGAAGTGGAAAAAAGAGCAGTAATAGACGCTACTATGGAAGCCGGTGCAAGAGATGTATTTTTGATAGAAGAACCGATAGCTGCGGCTATAGGGGCAGGCATAGAAATTTCTCAACCAAACGGAAGTATGGTAGTAGATATCGGTGGAGGAACTTCAGACGTTGCCGTTATATCTCTTGGCGGTATAGTTGTAAGCACTTCTATCAAGGTAGCCGGAGATAAGTTTGACGAGGCCATAGTAAAATATATGAAGAAAAAACACAGCATACTGATAGGAGAGCGTACGGCAGAAGAGATAAAAATCAACATAGGATCAGCTTTTCCACGTGATGAAGAAGTTAGTATGGACGTAAGAGGAAGAAACTTGGTATCGGGACTTCCTGAAACTATAAAAGTGTCATCAGAAGAAACTCTAGAAGCTTTAAAGGAAAGCGTATCACAAATTGCAGATGCAGTTCACTATGTACTGGAAAAAACACTTCCTGAACTTTCAGCAGACATCAGTGATAAAGGAATACTTATGACAGGTGGAGGCTCACTTCTTTGGGGACTTGATAAACTTATTGCAAAAAGAACAGGTATAAACGTATATATAGCCGATGATGCTATATCTTGTGTTGCAAAAGGGACAGGAGAAGCACTCAACTCTATAAAGGTGTTGCAGCGTTCGAATAAAAAAAGGTACTAAAGAACTATAGACAAAACTCATAGATATGTCGATAAATGTTACGGGGTTGTATCCTGTAATACATCTTGAATTTAATTACGATGTAAATAAGGAGTCTATTAGCCCTGCTTGTAGGCTTCTATTTTTTTAAAATTAAGAAGATTAGATAAGTATTGATATTAGAAAGCTAAAATTTGGAGGCTGGTATGTTTAGAGGTATTTACACTGCTACAAACGGCATGAGAACTGACTCAAAAAGAATAGATGTGATTGCGAGCAACATTGCAAACTCTCAGACTACAGCATTTAAAAAAGATGTGTTGGTAACGGAGTCTTTTCCTGAAAAACTTATGATAAAAATGCATGGAGTAGAACACAACTTAAGACCTGCCAGACAGCTTGTAAACGTAGACCCGCCGGCGGATTTTCAGACGGATACCTCTATAGTATCTATAGAGATAACTTCAGGATATCTGAGAATGCAGGACAGACATGGCATAGGCTACCATAAATCTGCCAGAATAACCAGAGACGAAGAGGGATATCTAAGGACAGCGCTGAGAGATTCAGACAGTGACACTCATGCAAAGTTCGGGGCATATCTGTTAGATATAAATGGAAATCCTGTAAATGCACCAAACGGAGCGATATCTATGCTTCCAAATGGAACACTTCAGGTAGGAGGGCAGGATGTAGCAAGAGTAATAACTGCTATAAATGCAGATGTCATAGGAACTATGAATAGCGGAGCTTTAGCTGACAGGTCTATGATTAACTTTTCTCAAGGGACTTTGGAACCTACAGAAAATCCTCTTCACTTAGCTATACAGGGAGATGGATTTTTCAAAATACTTGACAGACAGGATAATCAAGTAAAATACAGCAGAAATGGCGGTTTTTCTATGGATTCCGAGCGTATTTTAGTGGATTATACAGGAAACACTGTGCTTTCGAGTGGCGGAAATGAAATTACCATTCCGGAGGGAGCGTCAAATATAAGCATAGATAAGTCAGGAAATATAGTTGCAGATGTAAATGGAGTACCTCAGAGCATAGATACGATAGCCTTGGTAAATATAGAAAATAACGAAAGTATGATAAAATATGGAGAAAGCTATTTTATTATGGCAGAGGGTATAGAGCCGCAAGAAACTGAATTTAATGCTATGGCACTTCAAGGATATCTTGAAATGTCAAATGTAGAAACTATTACTGAAATGGTAGAGATGATAAATTTATTTAGAGGATATGAAAGTAACCAAAAAGTCATACGTTCATATGATGACATGATGTCAAAAGCGGCAAATGAAATAGGTAAAATGTAAGTAATAATATATGAAATTGAATTATTTAGTTTTAACTATTTGACTATAGAGAGGAAGAAAAACTATGAGAACACTTTGGACTGCGGCAAGTGGAATGAAAGCACAGCAGATGAATATGGATACCATAGCACATAACCTTGCAAATGTAAATACTACTGGATTTAAGAAACAAAAAGTAGAATTTAAAGATTTGTTATATACATCTATGAAGAGCGTATCAAATGAGCCTGAACTGGGTGAGCCTGTAAATCTTCAAATAGGTCATGGAGTAAGACCTGTTGCGACATCCAGACTGTTTACAAACGGTAATATGGAAAGAACAGAAAATCCTACAGATGTTGCATTAGAAGGACCGGGTTTCTTTGTAATCGAAAACCCTACAGGAAATCCGCAGAGACTATATACTAGAGACGGAAACTTTAAATTTTCGGTAGAGGGAGATACCATGACCCTAGTTACTTCTGAGGGGTATACCGTGCTGTCTACTGATGATGATGTAATACAGGTAAACTCTGATATGAAAAACTTTACCGTATCTCAAGAGGGAGTAGTTTCAGCTCAAGACTTGGAAGGAACTATTGTAGAGTTAGGAGAAATTCAAATCGTTCAGTTCATAAATCCGGAAGGACTGCAAGCTGTAGGAAGTAACTTTTTGGCTGAGACTATAAATTCAGGCGAGCCTGTGATGGAAGAAGATGAAGGCAAAGAGACTAAAACCCATCAAGGATATCTGGAAATGTCTAATGTTCAGTTGGTAGATGAAATGGTAAGAATGATAATGGCTCAGAGAGCCTATGAGATAAATTCAAAATCTATTCAGACGGCTGATGATATGATGCAAATAGTAAATTCGCTCAAACGATAGGAGGTAGACTATGGACGTTAAGCCTTATATTCCTCAAAGTGCTCCTGTAAACTATAAAGAGGAGCAAATGAGCGAAATGGATAAAAAAAAGCTAAAAAGCGTAGCTGCCGATATGGAAGCGGAATTTCTAAAAATTATGTTAAAGCAAATGAAAGCAACCATCCCCCAAAATGAAGATGAAGAAAAAGCACCGGGAAAAGACATAATTACAGATTTTATGATAGAGAGATACGCAGAAGATGTATCAAAAAAAACAATCTATAGGCATAGCACAGATGATATATGACCAGTATACGAAAACCTATAAAAAATGATCAAATAAAATTTTGATTTAAGCTTTACTAAATTAAAGAGTTTTGTTTTTCGTATATTCTTTAGTGTATACCACTATATTTGCATAGTTCTTGCTTGGTTTATTTATAGCTGATATGTCTATGTTTGTAC
>JBHASY010000116.1:0-8510 GCA_041831635.1 Acetoanaerobium sp.
ATACTTAGAATGGAAAATAATTTCATAAGTCTGCAAAAAAGAGTTATGGAATTGGCCTTAAATCAGATAATGATTATAGGAGTAGTATTTTTTGCAATAGTAGCTCTTAGAAGTTATCTGGCATCATTTTCACTTTTGTATTCAGAAACAGGAGTGGTATATGGGGCAGGATTTACCGACATAAATGTGACACTTGGTATGTACAGAATTCAAATCATAGTGAGTATTATATCGGCTGTAGTGCTTATAATAGCAAGGTACAAAAGAAATAAAAAATTGGCGGCATTTGGACCTATAGCTCTTATAGCAGTATATTTGTTGGGGATAGTGGCTGAAATAACTGTGCAAGCTGTCATAGTGTCTCCGAATGAACTTGCAAGAGAGAGAAAATACATAGAAAACAGTCTGAGGTATACGAAGATAGCTTATGGACTTGATGTTATAGAGGTAGAGGAATTTGCTGTAGACCAGAACTTAACCTATGATGATCTGCTGGAGAATCAAGATACCATAAGCAATATCAGTTTAAACGACTACAGACCTACAAATGAAGCATATAACCAGCTTCAGGGACTTAGAAATTACTATAAATTTCACGATGTGGACATAGACAGGTATATGATAGACGACAAACTTACACAGATGTTTTTGTCTGTGAGAGAACTTGACAAAGAAGCTCTCGATGAAAACGCTAAAACTTGGGTAAATGAACATCTTAAGTACACTCACGGCTATGGAATTACGATGTCGCCGGTAAAAGAGGTAACTTCGTCAGGACAGCCGAGTATGGTTGTAAGAGATGTTCCTCCGATTTCGGATTATAAAGAACTTGAAATTACAGTGCCTCAGATTTATTTCGGCGAACTTACAAACGACTATGTGGTGGTAAATACAGATGAGCAGGAATTTGACTATCCTATGGGTGAGGAACTTAAAACTACGAAATATCAAGGGACAGCCGGCATTAAACTGGGGTTTTTGAACAAGTTGTTATATTCGATAAAAGAGAAAAGTTTTAAGCTTTTAGTTTCGGGAGGGGTAAATTCCGACAGCAGAATCATAATTAACAGGAATATAATGGACAGAGTTACCAAAATAGCACCGTTTTTAAGCTATGACGACGATCCGTATGCAGTGGTAGTAGACGGCAAGATTTACTACATCATAGACGGATATACATCGACAAAATATTTTCCGTATTCAGAGCCTTTTAACAAAAATGCCAACTATATACGAAACTCATTTAAGGTTATAATAGACGCATATAACGGAGATGTAAATTATTATATTGTCGATGATAAAGACCCTTTGGTAAAGACCTATTCTAAAATTTTTCCGAAGCTGTTTAAGACAATGTCCGATATGCCTAAAGAATTTGTGTCGCATTTGAGATATCCGCAGACTATGTTTGACATTCAGGCGAAAATGTACGGAACTTACCACACAAGCCAACCGGATATATTTTACAATCGTGAGGATAAATGGGAAATAGCCAGACAAAACTATCAGGGGAACACTCAGGAGATGGAATCACTTTATTTTACCTTTGAGCTTTCAGGAGAGGGAAGACCTGAATTTGTCCTTAGCATACCATATACACCTACAGGAAAGCAAAATATGATAGCGTTTTTGGTGGCAAGAAATGACGGCGACAATTACGGAAAGCTGAAACTCTTTGAATTTCCAAAGACTAAGACTATCATCGGACCTGAGCAGGTAGAAGCCAGAATAAGCAATAACGATGTCATATCCAGAGACTTGGCTTTATGGGACAGCAGAGGTTCGCAGGTGCTAAGAGGAAATATACTGACTATACCGATAAACAGCTCTATCCTATATATCGAACCGCTTTATATCAGAGCGGACTCGGAAAAAGCTATACCTGAGGTTAAGAGGATAATAGCCTCTTACAACGATAAGGTAGTGATGGAAGATACACTTGAAAAGGCACTTACCAGTCTATTTGGAAATCCTGCCGACAGTTCGCAAAGCCAAGATGAACAGTCTAAGCTTTCTGTAGACAGCGGAATTAGTGATACAGGAGATAATTTATTGCCTGAAAGTGATGAAAACCTTATAATTCAGGCAAATCAGCTATATGAAGAGGCTCAAGAGGCATTAAAATCCGGAAGTCTAAGTGAATACGAAAAGAAAATAAATGAACTGGGAAATATTCTAAAGCGTTTGCAGCAATAAAAAGGAGTAATAAGTGATGAAGTATAGTTATTTGGCGTCTGTAACCGACAAAGTTACAGATACTGTAACAGAAGAGGTGCAAGGAGCAGTAGAAGAGGGTTTTAACTTGATGAAAACCTTAAAAGAACTGTTTCTTGCTTATGGGATGGATATAGCGACAGGAATACTTATATTTCTGGTAGGGTTTTATATTGCAAAGTATGTGAGAAGTTTTTCAAAACGTCTTATGAAAAAATCAAATGTAGACCCTTCAGCTATAGGATTTATATCTCAAATACTTTACTTTATAATCCTTATAATAGTCGCAATAGCGGCTCTCGGAAGAATGGGAATTCCTACAAATTCATTTGTGGCGGCTATAGGGGCATTAGGTCTTGCTATAGGACTTGCTCTTCAAAATAATCTTTCAAACTTTGCGTCCGGGATATTGATTTTGATATTTAAACCTTTTAAAGTGGGAGACTTCATTGAGGCGGCGGGAGTTTCCGGAAGTGTAAGTGAAATTCAAATTATGAATACAGTTTTGTATTCTGTAGATAACAGGAAAATAATCGTTCCGAACTCAAAGCTTACTTCTGAAAATGTAATAAATTTTTCTGCTGCGATAGACAGAAAAATTCAGTTTATGATAGAGATAGACTACACTTCAGATTACAAAAAAGCCATAGAGCTGATAAAAATTATATTCAAAGAAGACCCTGATATCTACGACGAACCGGAACCTACAGTAGCACTTAGAGAGTTTGGAGAAAGCGGAATAAAGATATTTGCACTTCCTACAGTAAAAAATGAGAACTACTGGAGTGCATACTATAGAGTAATGCAAAGGATAAAGGACGACTTTGATGCAAACAATATCCAAATCCCTTATCCGCATAGAATGCTGTATATGAAACATTTGGACAGTTGAAGAGAGGGGTAGAGATGAATAATTTAAAAATTTTTGAAAAGTTTTAAATTAAATAATCATATATGGCTATAAGAATTGTCCAATAGTTTTCTATGATGAATTTTATAGTATATATAAGAAAAATATACAATAAAATCGACATAACTTTTTGTGTGAAAGTTTTATTTTTAGGAAGTAATAATACTAGCACAAGATCGGAAAAATGAAAAGTATAAATGAAAAAACTACCACATGAAACTACTATGAAAAGATATGAGATTAAATATTAAAACCACAACAAAGCAAATTAAAAATTTTATATTAGAAAATCTAAAAATTTTGCACTATAATCATAGGGATAGTTGTTTTTTCAACTGCATTAGTGGGTAAATTTAAATTAGAGGGTCGTATGACCAAAATAACTTAATCAGGAGGTAATTATAATGGCAGAAAAATCACTAAAAGGAACAAAAACTCTTGGAAATCTCATCAAAGCGTTTGCAGGAGAGTCTCAAGCCAGAGGAAGATACAATATGTTTGCGGCGGTAGCTGAAAAAGAAGGTTTTATGAGAATAGCTGAAGTTTTTAATGAAACAGCTGAAAACGAACGTATCCATGCAAAAGTATTCTTTGATCATGCTGTGGCAGGATTAGAGGGAGAAGAGTTTCCTGTAGCACTTCACGTAGATGCCGACTACCCTGTAATTATGGGGGATACGTACACAAACTTAAAGGCGGCGGCTTCGGGAGAAAATGAAGAGTGGACTGCACTTTATCCTGAGTTTGCAAAAATCGCAGACGAAGAAGGATTCCCTAAAGTAGCGGCATCGTTTAGAATGATAGCAGCTATCGAAAAAGACCACGAAGAAAGATACAGCACACTTGCAGAACACGTAAAATCTGAAACTGTATTTAAAAGAGATGAAAAAGAACTTTGGAAATGTATGTGTTGTGGTTATATCTTCGAGGGAACAGCAGTTCCGGCGGCCTGTCCTGTCTGTAAACAGCCTAAAGCGTTCTTCAAAGTGCACGCTGAAAAATTCTAAATTTTGTTTTTTATAATTGAAATAGCTTAGCATAAGTGATATAATTCTTAGAGATACAAAATATGTATAAGCTATGACGAAAAGCAGTAGAAAGTCCGAGTTGTACAGAGAGTGGGTGGTGGCTGAAAACCCATGAGCGAGGCTTTTGAATCCGTTTCTGAGCTTTATCTTTGAAAAGATAACGTCTGCCTACGTTACAGGTTCAAGAGGTCTTTACTGTAGACAATTTGGGTGGTACCGCGGGAGTATTAGCTTTCGTCCCTTTTATCAGGGACGGGAGCTTTTTTTATACAGTTTATAAAAAATTATTTTTTGATAAGCACTGATAATTAGCTTGATACATATGAAATTTTAGGGTTTATTATACTAAAGCTTGTTATGAAAAAGCTTAATAAAGTAGATGTGATTAAAAATATTCTTGATAATTATTTTTTTAAAAGGAGGATGTATATGTTAGATATTAAAAGAATTAAAAGGGATTTAGAAGAAATCAAGCCGTTAATGGCAAAAAGAGGTGAAAAAGATTTTAGCTTTGAAGAAGTAATTGAGCTTGATGATAAGCGTATAGAACTGCTTCAAGAGGTAGAGTCTTTAAAAAACGAGCAAAACGTAGAGTCTAAACTCATTCCTCAGTATAAAAAAGAGGGGAAAAATACAGATGAGTTGATGGCTAAATTAAAAGATTTATCAGATAAGATCAAAGGTTTGGACGACAAAGTAAAAGAAGTGGAAGAAGATTTATTCCAAAAACTTCTCAGAATACCAAACGTGCCGCACCCTGATGTACCTACAGGAGATACTGACGATGATAACGTAGAAGTAAGAAAGTGGGGAGAGCCTCCTAAATTCGATTTTGAGGCAAAAGCACACTGGGATATAGGTACAGACCTTGACATATTGGATTTTGAAAGAGCAGGAAAAATAACAGGTTCAAGATTTACTCTGTATAAAGATTTGGGAGCAAGACTGGAGCGTTCTATTATAAACTTCTTCTTAGATACACATACTGCAAAACATGGCTATACAGAGGTACTTCCTCCTTTTATCGCAAATAGAGCCAGTTTTATAGGTACAGGACAACTACCTAAGTTCGAGGAAGATATGTTTAAACTGGAGGGATTTGAATATTTCTTGGTGCCTACAGCGGAAGTTCCCGTTACAAATATCTATCAAGATGAAATTATGAACGCAGATGATTTAACTACAAAATACTGTGCCTATACACCTTGTTTCAGAGCAGAGGCGGGTTCTGCCGGCAGAGATACCAGAGGACTCATCCGTCAGCATCAGTTTAACAAAGTAGAACTGGTTAAATTTACAAAACCTGAAGACTCATATAACGAGCTTGAAACTCTTACAGCAGATGCTGAGAAAGTTCTTCAGTTGCTTGGACTTCCGTACAGAGTAGTTCGTATATGCTCAGGAGATTTGGGCTTTACAGCTGCATATAAATATGACCTTGAGGTGTGGATGCCAAGCTATAACAGGTATGTAGAGATTTCTTCATGCTCCAACTTTGAAGATTTTCAAGCCAGAAGAGCAAATATCAGATTTAAGAGAGATAAATCATCAAAACCTGAGTTCGTGCATACACTTAACGGCTCAGGCGTAGCTATAGGACGTGCCCTTTCCGCTATACTTGAAAACTTCCAGCAAGCTGACGGAAGTGTAGTAATTCCGGAGGTACTTCGCCCTTATATGGGAACTGATAAAATAACAAAGAAATAATATCTTTAACAAAGTGTTTTATTGAGATTAAAAAAGAGCTGTTTTCTAACAGCTCTTTTTTGTAAATATGGATTTTAGATGTGCGAACAGATTGAATTTTACGGTTCATGTTGAATTATTCTTATACTTTCTTTGTCATTATAAAGTTCATATACAACCGGTTCACGAAAAATTTCAAACATAAACTCTTTATAGGAAGGATCAACAACGATATCTTTTTCAAAGGAAAAAGTTTGAAATCCCTCTATTGGATGATAAAAATCCGCCAAGTCATAAAATTCTTTACCTGTAAGTTTTTTTAATGAGTCTGAAAAATGCATCCTTACATTAAACTTATTTCCTTTGTTTGAATAGTTTATTATTTTCAAGCGGATATGCATATTACAATCTTTGTTTAAAGTGCTGAAACTTATATGAGAATCTGATATATCTACAGCATTTAAGCCATCGTTTACTATAGTGTAATAAGCCATTTTAACACGATCAAATGAAAATGTCATAACCGGTGGAAGAATAACAAATATTATCAAAAATGTAACTATACGATCCTTTTACTTATATTTTTCCAGTTTAAAGATACCTCTAGTTGCTATGACAAGCAGTATAACCGGAATAATTCCTGAAAGATAAACGGTAGAACCGTTTTTAAAATGTATTTTGGGAATGATATAATCAGATATAGAGTAAGAGTCGTGAGGAAGAGGGTAGGACAGTAATCCGGCAATGAGTATAAGTCCTGCACAAATTATAAACTTCTTTCTTTCATTTGACATTCATATCATCTCCTTTGCCTGATTTTGACATTTCCATAACAGGAGCATATAATAAAAATATAAGTAAAAAATTACAGAAAAATTACAAATTGATATAGTTACAAAAAGATGAAAATGAGAGGAGGAAACTTATATGCAGCAATATAAAATGGTGTACGAGGCACTGGAAAAAATGAAAATACCCTATGATGTGGTAGAACATCCACCGGCATTTACTACGCAAGAAGCGGATGCCTACATAGAAGGGAAAGAGGGAGTTCGCAGCAAAACTTTGTTTTTATGTAATAAAAAGAAAACTGCGTATTATTTGATTATTATGGATGATGCTAAGCGGTTAGATATGAAGAAACTGGGAGAGATTATAGGAGAAAAGACTGTAAGTTTTTGCTCTGCTGAGAGATTGATGGAAAAAATGGGGTTGGAAGCAGGAGTAGTGTCATTGTTTGGCTTACTTAACAACAAAGAGCGTGATATAAGAATATACCTGGACAGGGAGATACTGTCAGAAAAATACATAAGTTTTCATCCTAACAATAACACCAAAACGATTTTTATAAATATGGAAGATATGTATAAATTCATAGAGGAACTGGGATATGAGTACTCTATTATTAACTTGTAAAAAAACCTTAAGAAACAGTAAATCAAAAAATGATTTGCTGTTTTTTAATTATCTGTAAATTACTCTTTATTTTCAATTTTTTTTGTAAAAATTTTAATTAAATGAAATATATACTTTACATATATATATATATATATTACAATAAGTAATATAAGGAGGATATATATGAAGAATAAAAGAATGAAGATAGCACGTTTGCAATGCGATATGAGTCAAGAGGATTTGGCAAAAGCTGTAGGGGTTACACGGCAAACGATAGGACTAATAGAAGCAGGAGGTTATAACCCTACATTAAACTTATGTATTTCAATATGTAAGGCACTGGGGAAAACTTTAGATGATTTATTTTGGGAGGAAATAAAATGAAATCTGATAAAATTCAAGATGAAAGAATATTAACTGAGAAAAGAAATATACAAAGCAGAGGATACACATGGGCAGTGTATATACTTTTTATATCCGTTATCATACAGCAATTTTTCATGAATACACCGTTTTCACAGTATGCAGTCGAATTGTTTCTTTTAATAGGCTGTGGGATTTATGTACTTGTTTCAAGCTATATGAGAGGAATCGACATATCAAACCCGAGAGGCGACAGTAAGAAGCAAATTTTATTCTCTGCGATTGTTTCAGGTATTGCATCTGTAATTTTATACGCTGATTTAAGTGGAAACTATGAGATGAATGATTTGATGTTTTATTTTGCATTTTTCGTCGTATTCTTTTTTATCTCAAGGATTATAATAATTGTTTTAAACAGGAAGAAACTGGATAGTATAGATAAGGAATTAAACGATGAGGAAGATAGAATATGAATGTAAACAAGATAGTTAGCTGTAGCTTGCCTATATGTGAACTTACTCATAATATAGGCAAATGCAACGGCTTATCAAAATAATTTATATTAGCATAGAAAGCGATTTTAATTCTTATATATTTACGAAACGGATATTTAATGTTAATATAGTAACTGTAAATTCAGTGCACCCATAGCTCAGTCGGATAGAGCTGCAGTTTCCTAAACTGTGAGTCGGAGGTTCAAGTCCTCTTGGGTGCACCATTCAAACCCACGACTGTTTTCAGTAAATGAAAATATAATATACAAATCTACTTTTTCGAGACCGTTTCAAGTTTTGTGTAAAGATGAAAAACTGATATAAGATGTGTTATTAGTTACTGTAGGCAGAGCCTGATTTCAACAGGTTCTGCCCTTGTTTATATTATAATTCAGTTTCCGGACATGTCAAGCAGGG
>JBHASY010000117.1:0-10169 GCA_041831635.1 Acetoanaerobium sp.
AAACGAAATTTTAAGAGATTTTAAAATAAATAATCCTAAATACGAGGTGGTTAGATTTGAAAAAAATTATCGCTCTACAAAACTCATATTGGAGGCAGCAGAGTCTTTTTTGGGAAAACCTATAGAAAATCAGTCGGTTTATGACGATATAGAGAAAATACAGGTAAAAGGATTTAAAAAGTCAGCAGATGAAAATGCATATATATTGGCAAAAATAATAGAAAATCAAAAAAAATATAAAAGCTATTCTAATCAGGCAATTTTAACAAGAACAAATAAAGATGCCAAGAACATAGGAGAGTATTTAGAGGCGAATAATATTCCGATTTTTGTGATGGAGAAAACGAGGTTTTTCAGTAGAGAAGAAATTAAAAATGCTCTTGCATATATTAAGTTAATGCTGAATTCAAAAGATATATTGAGTCTGAAAAGGATAAATGCTGACGTAGTAGATAGATTTTCAAAAGAACCTGATAAAGCCTATCTTGAAATAGGACAGTTCTTGAATGAAACTATATATACGACTAAAGACCCTTATATCGAGTTATTGGAAGCCTTTGAAAGAGATGAAGCGGTAGTTTTTGATGTAGAAACCACAGGTCTGGACATAAAGAAAGATAAAATAATTCAGATAGCTGCCATAAAAGGTGGGAAAAATGGAGTAATAGAGAAATTTGAGAGATTTATAAAAATAGACAGTAGTGTAGGAGAGTCCGAACAGGTACATCATATATCAGATGAGTTTTTATTTGAAAACGGAATAGAAGCAAAAAACGCTATAGAAGACTTTCTTTTGTTTTCTAAAAATTCTGTTATAGTAGGGCATAATGTCAGCTATGATATAAACATATTAAAGGAAAATATGAAAGCTGTTGGCCTTAGCATAGACAGGTTGCCTAATAAGATATATGATACCCTTGTTTTAACCAGAAAGACTTACCCGAAATTGTTTAGCTATAAATTAGGGAATCTGTTTAAAGAGTTTTCATTAAAGCACACTCCGACCCATAATGCTATGGACGATGTAATCTGTACTCTTGAAGTACTTGAAAAAGTAATAATCAAGCTGGTAGAAAAACAAGAACAGAGACGGACTTTATTTAAAAAATATCAAGATTACTTTTATCCTATTGCCAGAAATCTGGATGTTTTATATGATTTAAGTAAGGAAAAAAGACCACAGGATATATTGCATGAAGCTCTTATAAGGGCAGGACTTATTGAAAAATACAGCAGAACTTCTGTAGAACTGGCAAAATTAAGAGAACTGTATAGGATATTTAGAGAGTATGACAGTCCTGAAAAGCAGACCTTGGAGGTAATGTCAGAACTATTAGAGATAGTTGCATTAGGAAGTGACACAGACAGATTTTTGAATGGAAAAGACCAAGTAGCTGTCATTACGGTACATCAGGCAAAGGGATTGGAATTTGATACAGTATATATTTATAATGCTACTGATGAAAATTTCCCGTCAGATAGGATAAAATCAGACGACGGCTTAAAAGAAGAAAAAAGACTTTTTTATGTAGCGATTACAAGACCGAAGAAAAACCTATATATAACATACAGTGTGGGAGATGATCAAAAAAAAGAACTAAGTAAGCCCAGCAGGTTTATACATCAGATTGAGAGAAAATACATAGATTTCAAGTAAATTAGTATTAACGGAGGATAGTATGGAAAGAAAAATTATATCGTTACCATGTGCGGCGAGTGTAGGTGGGGATTCGTTCGTTCAGGTTATGAGAGCTGAAGTATCAGGAGTTAAAAATAATTTAAAGTTGGATATGGAAGTTATGAATCTGCACTCCAGGGATTTAGTTGCATTAGACTATGAGATTATATTTTATAACTCGATACTTGAAAAACTAAACGATGATACCTATATAATAAGCCAAAAAAATTTTGTAGTTCAAAGCGGCACTATAGGAAACATCGGAAAATATTTTATACCGGGTGAGTTTTCTGATGCCAGAAAAGCAGATATCATTTTAGTAAGAGGTTTTTTTGAAGACGGAAACGCACTGGATTTAAAATATGAACACTCAGAGATGATATTATTAGAGGGATTAAATGAAAAAAATCAAAAATTTTTAAATCAAACTGCCGGATATGATGCCAATTTTCTTTCACAGGATAACGAATTAAGTTGGAGATGTGTGTGTGGATATTTTAACGGTACAAAATCCGAAGTTTGTGTGAACTGCGAAAGAGAAAAAAAAGAGGTACTTGAAAAATACTCATCTATAGATATTTTCGATGAAGATGAAGATTTATCTTATGAAACAGAAGAACAGGAAGATGATTTGGAAAACGGTGAAGAACCTGATATTCCTGACGAAGATGAAGAAGAGGATAGATCTGAAAAAGAAAAAACAGTCAGCAAAGAAAACAAATTTAAAGAACTTTTAGAAAAGTTTAAGTTCCTTGATATAAAAGCTAAGATATTATTTGCCGGTTCTTTGGCCTTACTACTGATTTCTGTTATACTATGGATTTTGAAATAGATTATACAAAGACCCGGATGGGATAAGCATATATTCATTAAAGATAAAGAGGAGAGATAAAATAAATGAAACTTGGAATCGTTGGACTTCCTAATGTTGGAAAAAGCACTTTATTTAACGCAATAACTCAAGCAGGAGCAGAATCTGCGAATTATCCGTTTTGTACTATAGAACCGAACGTAGGCGTGGTTGCTGTTCCTGATGACAGACTGGAAAAACTTGCCGAGTTGTATGAATCAAAGAAGATAGTTCCGACAGCAATTGAATTTTATGATATTGCCGGACTTGTAAAGGGTGCAAGTAAAGGAGAGGGACTGGGGAATAAGTTTTTAGCTCATATAAGAGAAGTAGAAGCTATAGTACATGTAGTAAGGTGTTTTCAAGACAGTAATGTAGTTCACGTAGAAGGCAGTGTAAATCCTATAAGAGACATAGAAACTATAAATTTAGAACTTATATTTTCAGATATGGAGATGCTGGAGCGAAGACTTGCAAAATCTCAAAAAGCGGCTAAGGCAGATAAAAGTGTAGCCATAGAAGTGGAGTTAATAAAAACTGTACTTACGACTTTAGAAAGCGGAAAATCAGCGAGAACCCTTGATTTGTCAGACGATGAAAAAACATTGGTTAAATCGTTTAATTTATTAAGTTCAAAACCTGTAATCTATGTAGCCAATGTATCTGAGGAAGAAGTATCTGATGACGCTAAAGACAACGTATATGTAAAAGAAGTACGTGAATTTGCGAAAACAGAAGATGCTGAGGTGGTAGTTGTAAGTGCAAAGATAGAAGAAGAAATATCTCAGTTTGATAAAGAAGAAAAAATCGAGTTTCTGAAAGATATGGGATTGGATAAATCCGGTCTTGATAAGTTAATTCAAGCCAGTTATAAATTGCTTGGTCTAATCAGTTTTTTAACTGCCGGACCTATGGAGTCGAGAGCTTGGACTATCAAAGACGGAACGAAAGCCCCACAAGCAGGGGGGAAAATCCACTCTGATAT
Source organism: Acetoanaerobium sp. (assembly GCA_041831635.1). Classification (GTDB taxonomy): domain Bacteria; phylum Bacillota; class Clostridia; order Peptostreptococcales; family Filifactoraceae; genus Acetoanaerobium. Next base: position 3,514 of record JBHASY010000117.1, read on the forward strand.
CGAAAGAGGATTTATAAGAGCTGAAACTATTTCATTTGATGATTTAGTGGCTCATGGCGGTAATATGTCATCTGCTAAAGAAAAAGGATTGGTAAGGTCCGAGGGCAAGGAATATGTAATGAAAGATGGAGATGTGGTTTTATTTAGGTTTAATGTATAAAAACTGTTATTTTTATATAATTTAAGTTAAATATGGTTATATAGACCAGATTAAAAAATGAAAACTGAAAAAAAGAAATAGTTCTGTATGGAGGTCTTCCATATTGGGATATTGCAAAGCTACAAAAAATCCACTATTTTAATTGATATATGAGAAATAGTGGATTTTTTTGAGTGTATTTATTTCACAAGATATAAAAAACACCTGTTTTTCAGTTCTCTATAACCAATTTCTTTGCTATAATGTTAAGGTAGGATTAAAATGAAGGCTTTATGCCTAAAATAGAATTTATATTTTGCATTTTTTAAGGAGGCAAGAAATTTGAAAGGCTATGAAAAGATAAATATTAGCAATGGGATAAATTTAATGCTCATTCCCAGAGATAATTATAAAACGAATATAGTGACAGTTTATTTGAAAAGACCTCTTAGAAGAGAAGAAGTCACTAAGAACTCTCTTATTCCATCTGTGCTGAAATCCGCTACAACAGGGTATCAAAACCCTATAGAAATAGCAAAAAAATTACAGGATTTATATGGAAGTACGATAGGAGTTTCCGTAGATAAGACAGGAGAAAGACAGGTGCTTTCGTTTAGAATGTACTGCGTTGGAGATATGTATCTGCCTGAACCTGTGTTTGAGCCGTCTTTAGATATGCTAAAAGAGGTGATACTAAGTCCACTTATCAAAGATAACGGATTTATCAAGGAATATGTAGACATAGAAAAAACTATTTTAGAAGAAGATATAAAGTCAAAGATAAATAACAAAGGGCATTATGCTATGGAAAAGTGCACGGAGCATATGTGTAAAGACGAGCCGTTTGGTATATCTGAAGACGGATATATCGAAGATTTGATGGAGATAGATGAAAAAAATCTATATTCTCATTACAAAGAGATAATAGAAACTTCTCCTATAGACATAGTAATTGCAGGAAATTTTGACAAAGATAAGATTATAAAGACTGTGAAATCCAAGTTTGATTTTAAAAGAAAAGAACTGATTACCATAGAAAAAGAAGAGATTTATAAAAAGCCTAAAGTCAATTATGTGACTGAAAAAATGGATATAAATCAAGGAAAACTGGTTCTGGGATTTAGAACAAATATGGATTATAAAGATGAAAAATACTATAATCTTATGATGTTTTCGTCAGTTTTAGGAAGCGGTGCTCATTCCAAGCTGTTTTTGAATGTCAGGGAAAAACACAGTGTATGCTACTCTATATATTCTTCACTGGAAAAGCTTAAAGGTATTATGTTTATATCTGCCGGGATAGAAATTTCCGATTATGATAAGGTTTTAGAGCTGATATCAAAGGAAGTAGAGGATATGAAGCAGGGTAAGATTACAGAAGAAGAACTAGAAAACAGCAAAAAATATATAATAAACAATCTTAAGTCGTTGAATGATAATCTGGCTGCACTTACAGATTATTATTACAGTATGAGTATCCAAGACTCAAATAGGACTATAGAAGATATAATAGATCTTGTAAGCAAGGTACAGATAAGTGATATAGTGGAAGTAGGCAAGGAAATATATCTTGACACTGTGTATTTTTTGACAGGGAAATCAAATAATTAGGAGACTATCTATGCAAATAATAAAAAATGAACTGCTAAACGAATGTGTATATCATGAAAAACTTCATAACAATATGGACATATTTTTTATGCCAAAGCGTGGATTTACAAAAAAATACGCTGTACTTGCGACAAATTACGGGTCAAACGACCTTGAGTTTATAAGTCCTCATACAAATGAAAGGATAAAGGTAAATGAGGGGATAGCACATTTTTTAGAGCATAAGATGTTTGAACAGCCAGATGGAAGTAATGCTTTTGATGAGTTCGCAAAAATAGGTGCAAATGCAAACGCATTTACAAATTTTAATATGACAGCTTATCTTTTTTCAGCTACAGAAAATTTTGAAGATGGATTAAGACATTTGATTTCTTATGTTCAAGAACCATATTTTACTGAGGAAAATGTAGAAAAGGAAAAAGGAATAATCGCTCAGGAAATCAAAATGTATGACGATAATCCTGATTGGAGACTGTTTTTTAATACTTTAAAGGCCATGTATAAAGTTCATGCAAACAGCATTGATATAGCGGGAACAGTTGAGAGTATCTATAAAATTACTCCGCAAGAGTTATATAGCTGTTACAAGACTTTTTACAGCCCGTCGAATATGGCTTTATTCGTCATAGGAGAGTTGGATAAAGACAAAGTTATGGATATAGTAAAATCTGCCGTAAAGGACGAGTATATGTTTTCGGGAGATATAAAAAAAATAGAGCCTGTGGAAACCGATGAAGTAAGGCAAAAGGAAATCTTTGAAAAATTAGATGTATCAGTGCCTATGTTCACTATAGGATATAAGGACAAGGCTGAGGTTTTAGGCAGCAAAGGACTTATGAAAAAGTCTATAGCTACTGAGCTTATCTTAGATATACTGTTTAAAAAAGGAAGTCGGTTATATGATAAACTTTACAGAGAAGGCTTGGTGTTTGGAGGTATAAGCTGTGATTACACAGAGCATACAGACTACGGATATACGATGATATCAGGAGAAACCAGAGATATAGAGACGGTAAAGCAGGAGATATTTTCTGCTATAGAAAATGCTAAGGTTTCGGGAATAGATGAAGAGGATTTCAAAAGAGCAAAAAAGAAGAAGATAGGAAGTTTTATTAAACTGTTTGATTCTATTGAATTTATAGCAAACAACTATCTTTCATATCATTTCAAGGGAATGGATATCTTGGATTATTACGAGGTGTTAAAATCTATTGAGATAGAAACTTTAAACGAGAGGCTCAAAGAGCATTTTGACAGAGATATGAGCGTAGTTTCTATGGTTTTACCTAAAGAAGATAAATAATGGAGGGGCTTTATGAATCCCGTAGCTTTTAATTTGTTTGGGATAGAGGTTCGCTGGTATGGGATAATTATATCGGCAGCCATGGTTATAAGTGTACTGCTTGCGATGAGAAATGCAAAAAAAGAAGGGTTCATAGAAGACCATATTTTAGACCTTAGCCTACTTGCCTTACCTTTTGCTGTAGTAGGTGCCAGAGTATATTATGTAATTTTTAATCTGGAACTTTATCGTGGCGACTTTTTCTCTATGTTTAACACAAGACTGGGCGGTATGGCTATTCATGGAGGACTTATAGGTGGAATTTTAGGTGGACTTATAGTTTGTTTTAAACGAAAGATGAATATATTAAAAGTAGCAGATATAGTGGCTCCGTCAGTTATACTTGGGCAGGCTATAGGTCGCTGGGGAAATTATGTAAATCAGGAGGCACATGGAGGTCCTACGGATTTACCTTGGGGTATAATGGTAGACGGAGTAAAGGTTCACCCGACGTTTTTATATGAGTCTATATGGAATTTGATGGTTTTTGTTTTTCTTATGAAGATATTTAAAAATAAAAAGTTTGACGGGCAGATGGCAAGTGTTTATCTTATAGGATATTCTGTAGGAAGATTTTTTATAGAGGGACTCAGGACTGACAGTCTTATGTTCGGATCGTTTAGGGTAGCACAACTTATCAGTGTATTTATGATAATTTCAGGAATTTTGCTATATAATTTTTTCAAAGATAGAAAACCTTATCGTGAGAACTGGGAGATGAAGTAAGTGGAATTTAATCATACGACTGTGCTTTTGAATGAGGCTGTTGAAATCCTTGATATAAAACCGTATGCTATATATGTTGATGCAACTTTGGGAGGGGCAGGACATTCTCTTGAAATTGTGAAAAAACTCACATCAGGAAAACTCATTTGTTTCGACCAAGATATAAGTGCTATTGATACGGCAAAGGAAAGATTGAAAGATTTCAATGACAAAACTGTGTTAATTCATAGTAATTTTGAAAATTTAAAAGCAGAACTTAGCAAATTAAAAATTGAAAATATAGATGGATTTTTAGTGGATTTAGGAGTGTCATCACATCAGCTTGATGTTGCAGAAAGAGGATTTTCGTATATGCAAGATGCTCCTTTAGATATGAGAATGGACAAAAGAGCGGAGTTTTCTGCCTATGATGTTATAAATACTTATTCAGAGATGGAGTTAAAGCGTGTAATCAAGGACTATGGCGAGGAAAACTGGGCAGCCAGAATTGCAAAGCTTATAGTTGAAAGAAGAAAAATTGCACCGATAAAGACTACGTTTGAATTAGTCGACGTTATAAAGTCGGCTATACCTAAGAAAATGAGAGATGAAAATCAGCACCCTGCAAAGAGAACTTTTCAAGCTATAAGAATAGAGGTAAACAGGGAACTGGACGTGATAGATAAGACTTTACTCACTGCTGTGGATATGATGAACAAAGGTGGGGTTTTGGCTGTGATTACTTTTCATTCTTTAGAGGACAGAATAGTTAAGAATGTGTTTAAAAAATTACAAAATACTTGCACCTGTCCACCGGAATTTCCTGTATGTGTTTGTAAATCGAAGCAAGTAGCAGAGGTATTAACAAAAAAACCGATACTTCCCGATGAAATCGAAGTACGGAAAAACCCCAGAGCTAGGAGTGCAAAGCTAAGAGCAGTTCGAAAGCTGTAATGTCGGGAGGTCCATATGAAAAAAGACAATGGCTCAGATTATAGAAGTAAAAGTTTGCAAAGATATTCAAGTTCCAAACCCGTAAGGAAAAATACCGTGAAAAAGGATCTTAATAAAAGAGAACAGGCAAAGTCTTTGTATGAGAAAAAAGATAAAGAGAGGTATAATTCGCAATATGTTCCTGTAAAAGAGATAAAAAAAGCAAATAAAGTTAAGATAAAAGAGGATGTTCCAAAAGGGAAAATAACAAAGAAGAAAAAGAAATTAGATAAAAAAACTCTAAGAACCAGAATATGGATTTCTATTTTAGGGTTTGTAGGATGCTTTGTAGTAGTTTTATTGGGAATGCTTATGCTTAGATATTCTGAGATATCTGAACTGAAATACGATATAAATTCTCTTACTCGTGACTTAGAAGAGATAAAAAATCATAAAAAAGAAATAGAAGTAGAATTAGAGCAATCTAACAGAAGTGATGTAATAGAACAAATTGCGATAGAACAACTTCAGATGATGTATCCAAGTGATGACCAGATAGTTTATATAGAGATGGATTAGAAAGAGTGAGATAATTGGCTAAAAAAGCGGTGGATATTAAAAAAGGAAGAGTTAAATTTGCGGCGTTTCTTTTTGTTGTGGCTGTTTTTGCTCTGATAGTCAGGCTAGGCTATATACAGATAGTATTAGGACCTACGTATTCTCAAGAGGCTATGAAACAGCAGTATAAGGACAGCGTGATTTATCCTATGAGAGGGATAATATATGACAGAACAGGTAAAGAGCTTGCTGTAAGTGTTCCTAAAAATGATCTGTGGGTAGAACCTGACAATATCGACACTTCGAAAAAAGCTGAAATTATAGATACCTTGTCAAAAATACTGGAAATGGATAAAGAAGAGATAGAAAAAACTTTTAATTCCGGTAAAAAGAGGTTTGCACTTGCAAAGCACATAAGCGTAGATAAGGTAAAAAAAATCAGAGAAGCTAAAATATCCGGGATTTGGTTTGAACAATCCAGCAAAAGATATTATCCATACGGAAGATTTGCATCATATGTCATAGGACACGTATCTAATGAAAACGTAGGACTTGCCGGGGTAGAAGCGTCTTTTAACAGTTATCTTAAAGGTGTTCCCGGTAGAGAGATTTTTATTAAGGATGCAAGAAACAGGGAAATATCTACAAACAGCCTAAGTTACAATGAGCCAATAAGTGGAAAAAATCTGGTTCTTACTATAGATGAGGTAATTCAGCATCATATGGAAAGAGCAGCGGAGCAAGCTTTGGTTGATAACAATGCAAAGAGGGTTATTGCAATTGCAATGGAACCAAAGACAGGTGATATACTGGGTATGGTTTCAAAACCCGACTATGATCCGAATGACTCGAGAACACCTATGTATCCTTTGTTTCAAGAAAGAATCGATGCAGCTGAAACTGACGAAGATAAGCTTAAAGAACTCTACTTTATGTGGAGAAACCCTGCCGTAAACGACATTTATGAACCCGGGTCTCCGTTTAAAGTGGTAACTGCATCTGCGGCTTTAGAAGAGGGAGTAGTGTCCCCGGATGAGTGGTTTAACGATATAGGCTATACTGAGGTTGCAGGAAGAAAGATAAAAAATTGGACTAGCAGACCTTTTGGAAGAATAACTTTTACCAAGGCAGTAGAACAGTCTGTGAATTCGACTTTTATAAATATTGCTCAAAGGCTGGGAGCACAAAAACTTACAGAGTATATAACTGCTTTCGGATTTGGAAAGCCTACGGGTATAGCACTTCCGGGAGAGGGAGAAGGTATTCAGTACTCAGTTTCTAATATGGGTCCTGTAGAGCTTGCTACGACTTCTTTCGGGCAGAGTATATCTGTTACTCCTATCCAAATGATAACTGCGATTTCAGCAG
>JBHASY010000118.1:0-3529 GCA_041831635.1 Acetoanaerobium sp.
CGGCAAAACACAAAGAGAGGTTTATAAATGAAAAAACTGTTAACTTTATTTCTGCTATCCATATTTATTTATTTTTCTTTTTCACTTACAGGTTGTAATATTTCTTCTAAACCTAAAGTCATTTCTACAGGTGAAAACTTTTTCTTAAATTCGGTTCTGGAAGTGAAAATTCTTGACGAAAGAAATGATATCGAAAAAATAAACGAGGAAATCGCCTCAAGAGTCGAGTACCTCGAAAACATTCTCACTTCAAAAGATCCTGACAGCGAAATATCCAAGATAAATCAAAATGCAGGTGTTTCTCCTGTTTCTGTCTCAGATGAAACTTTTTTTGTTATATCTGAGGGAATACGATATAGCAGGCTGTCCGAAGGAAGTTTTGATATTACAGTAGGCCCACTTGTAAATCTATGGAGTATAGGAACACAAGAGGCAAAAGTTCCAACTTTAGAAGAGTTAAACAAAGCTCTTTCTCTCGTAGGATATGAAAAAGTTGTTTTGGATGAAAAGACAAAGACCGTATATCTCACGGAAAAAGGTATGTCTATAGATGTGGGCGCTATAGCAAAAGGTTATGTTACGGATGAAATTAACGGTATTTTGTCTAAGTACGATGTGGAGTCTGCTATTATAAATCTCGGCGGAAATATTTATGCAAGAGGATACAAAAATGCAGGTAAGTTTCGCATAGGTATCCAAAATCCTTTCTCTTCACATGGAGATTATGTAGGGATATGTTCAGGCAATGATTTTTCTGTGGTTACTTCAGGAACTTATGAGAGGTATTTCGAACAGGGCGGAAAAAAATATCATCATATTTTGTCTACTGTAGACGGTTACCCTATAGAAAATGACATCGAAGCTGTATCTATAATTTCTAAAAATTCTATGATGGCGGATGCACTGTCCACTTCGGTCTTCGCTTTGGGCATAGAAAAAGGCTTTGAGTTTATCGACTCTCTGCCTGATTCTGATGCTATAGTTATAACTAAAGATAAAAAAATTATCCTTTCCGGTTCTGCAGCCGATTTTTTTGAACTGAAAAATTCCGAGTTTACCATAGAATATCCGAACTAATCTTCAACTAGTGTCCCTTCTTCTTCAAATCCATAATAGTCTACTACAGGCAGGACAAACATAAATCCCTTGCCTGTTTCGCTTTCCAGATGAAGCTCGGTTTTTATCATAGAAACTGCTTTGTCTAATACGTTTTTTTGTCTTATCACGCTAAAAACGGTTTTATTATATGGTCTATTTCCCTCTACCATCTGCTGTATGGTTCCAAAGAATGGAATTTTGATATCCGACTCCAGAAGAAATTTTCCCATACCCATACTTTCTACAGAGGTAGCTCCTATGCCCATATCAAATAGTTTTTTTAGTATGGTTTCGTATTTTGCTATGTCGTTTATCACCAGCATTAAGCAGTATGCGTTGCTCATAAAAATTTCCCCTTTCATAAAATTTTCAAAAATATTTTAAATCCATAAAAATTTGCACGTTTATCTAAGATCAAGTAATAAATTTTTCAAACCTAAAAAGCAACAAGGATTTTCCTGTTGCTTTTTATTATACACCTTTTTATTTAGCTTAACCATAAAGAAAAACATTTAAAACCACATTACAGAAATTTTGTAGCATCCTTTACCTTATTGATTTTAATTTGTTTTTTATATTATTACTGAAGTTCATACACCGCATTACTTAACCATCTGAACAGATACTGAGTATGAAGTCTGTTTGTAAGATTTCCTGCATAAAGGACGGTTTTTTGTCCGTTTACTTTTCCTTCAGCCGACATTACTTTTCCTTTTACAGCTTCATTGCCCGGCCACCAGCCTGCCACGAAATAATCTCCTGTATTTTTAACAGTTGATAATGCTGTAAATCCTGTCGGCAATTTTTCCAGCCAAGTTCCCGAAGAACTGTACATGGTATCGTTAGCCGGATAGCCTAAGCTGTAGGTACTTGAAATGTTATTCGTAGATTTTAGTAAGCCCTCGTGATACGAATCGGTAGTTTTTACTTCCAGTCCCTCTATCTTTGCACTTTCTCCTATAGCTGTCATAGCAGAGCCTCCTATAGCTACCATAGGTTTTGTTCCGATGAGTTCAGGGTCTAATGAACCTGAGTCCGTAACTAAGATATCGGCATTTTCAGGTTCTGTAACTACATCAAATCCCATATCTAAAAGTGCATAGTACGCTGTGCTCTTAGCAGGTGCATATAATTTTTTCAAAGATATTTCTTTGCCTGAAGGCATTTTGTCTATAGGTTCAAATTTAAGTGAATAGCTTTTAGTTAACATATCCAAAGTAGCTTTATCTACTGCAAATCCCTCTTTTTCATTTTCTAAATCCGCTCTTACTACTTTATTTCCATTTTTCACTGCGTTATTTACAGCTTTTACAGCTTCAAGAGAATTGTTATAAATGAGGTAAAACTTTGCATCTGTCATAGTGTCGGACGGTGCTTTGCTTATAGTTACGTTTCCAAGTTTTCCTTTAAATAAATTAGCCTCTCTTACCGCTATTACATCAAATCCTCTTTGAGCAGGGAAGTTCGTTACTATTTCAGCATACATTTCTGACCATTCAGATTCATCTACCCCTGAGTAAAGAACTTGATTTGCGTAGCCACGTTTAGCCTGAGCCATATCTATTACTATATCGCCTTTTTTATATTCTCCCGTGTCTGATTTTAATTCACTTACTTTAACACCGTTTCTTTCAAGGTATCCTATCATTTCAAATGCTGCTACTGTATTTTTCTGAGTGTCCATCCCCATAGGAATTACATAATAATCAGGGAAGAAGTTTTGGTTATTTCCTCTAGGACGGCCTTTTACTTCATTATTTGCATTGACTATAGCTTTATCTGCCTCTCTTGAATCTACTTTTTCTACTCCACGTTTGTAGTATTGAAGTTTATTCAGCATAAGCATATCTTTATTAGCCATCGCATAGTCTGCCGCTGCATATCCTGTGCTTACGGCAAGTTTGAAAGACTCTTCGTTCATTTCAGGAACTTCTATAGTGTGTCCCAATACCCCATGGTGCATAGCGTAAGTTGCTGTATAGGCTGATGTTGCATCGTCCCAGCCTGTCCCATAGTCCAGCATCGGAATTAGGTAGTCTTCATAGTTAGAGTTTTCAACTCCTGCTTTGCCCATTGCATGAGCAAGTTCCAGCATAGTAGGATAAAGTAAATCAGTCTCATAGTTAGGGTCATGAGGAGGTGTGCAAGGTTCTATTAAAAACTCTTTCACAAATCCATGATAATCCAAGAAGATAAGTGGATTGTATTTAGATATCTGAGCTGACATAGCCTGAGTTTCCGGTTGAGTTTGGAAACCGTTATCTCTGTTTAAGTCGAGATTTTTAGCGTTTGCACGAGTGTTTGCAACTCTACCGTCAGGGTTTTGAGTAAAACTGAATACAAGTATAAAATCATCAAGCAATTTATTTACATCTAATCTTTTGTTTACTTTGTTTCCGTTCTCATCAGTTGTCTTGTACTCAATTAAGTC
>JBHASY010000119.1:0-7823 GCA_041831635.1 Acetoanaerobium sp.
AGCTTAGAGAGATGAATTGGCACAATTTTCTTTTTATAATATAATAAAAATGCGAAGCATGAGACCGGAAGTCATAATAAATGTTTGTTACAGTGTCATTTGATACAGGCCTGTAAATATAGAAAATGAATTGATATTGACTATAGCAGAGTTTTCAAGATGACTATGCCAGTTTTATGAAAGGATTTATGAGATTATTTTGTTATATCCGGGAGGCAAGAGTATGAGAGTGTATTTTGATAATGGTGCTACGACCTATCCGAAACCTGACGAGATGATAGGCGCTATGGTGGACTATATGAAGAATGTCGGGTGTAATATTTCAAGAGGAATATACGAGGACGCTCTTAATGCTGAGGATACGGTCTATGAAACTAGAGAGCTGATAGCTTCTCTTTTTAATTTTGAGGTGCCTGAAAATGTCTGTTTTACGAAGAACATCACTGAGAGTTTGAATGTAATCATAAAAGGACTGATAAAAGAAAATGAAAAGGTAATAGTGTCTCCGTTTGAACATAATGCAGTGATGAGACCTCTAAATAAAGTCGGGGCAGATATAGTAAAGCTAAAGCTTAGAGATAAATGCGAGATAGACGAAACCCATTTGACAAAGGAGTTAAACAGTGGAGCAAAAGCTGTAATAGTAAGCCATAGCAGTAATGTATCGGGAGATATACTGCCTGTAGAAAAAATCGGTAAGTTATGCAGGAAGTTTAATGTACCTTTTATAGTGGATACTGCTCAGACGGCAGGGGTTATTACTGTAGATATGAAAAAAATGTGCATAGATTGCGTGTGTTTTACAGGACATAAAGGGTTGCTCGGACCACAGGGAACGGGAGGGTTTGTCATTTCTGAAAATTTAGTTGAGAAGGTTGGAAGTTTTATCGAAGGGGGAACGGGAAGCAGGTCTGATTTAGAGGTTCAGCCTTTTGATATGCCTGATAAATACGAGGCAGGAACTCAGAATTTAGTCGGAATATATGGTTTGAATGCAAGTTTGAAATATATAAATAGACTGGGTATAGAAAATATTTTCAAAAAAGAGAGGGAACTGCTTAACTATTTTAAGTCAAAACTGATAGACTTAAAGTCGGATAGATTTAAAATCATAGGACTAAATGATGATGAAAATAAAACTGCTACTATTTCGCTTGATTTTAAAGATATAGATAATGCAATGGTATCTCACGAACTTCAGTCGAAATATAAAATCCAAAACAGGTGCGGTCTACATTGCAGTCCGAGTGCCCACAGGTTTTATAACACCTTTCCGCAAGGTACGGTAAGGTTTAGTTTGGGACATTATAACACGTATGAGGAAGTGGACTATGCTTTAGAGAGCTTGAAGAAGATATTGAAATTGAATGTATGACAAAATATTGATATAATTTTTGAAGAACTTCCTTAATGATTATAGTAGAATTTCTAATTTTTATCATACTTACGATGAATCGATTTTTGTAACTAAAAAATGGAAAAGGAAATTTCAAATATTATAAACAGGGGAAAGTGATTAAGTTCAAAATGGATAGACTTTTTATTGGAGGCGAAATATGAATTTTAATAACATTGACAAGGAGTATATTTTAAGCACTGCAAAGAATCTAATGGAGTTTCACAGTCCTAGCGGATTTTGCCATGAAATAATACAGGAGATGAAACTTTGGGTAAAGGAACTGGGTTATGAGATGACGGTAAATCAAAAAGGCTGTGGGTTCGTAAGCATAGAGGGAAAGTCAAAGGATAAAGTGATAGGGCTGTCTGCTCATGTAGATACTCTGGGGGCTATGGTAAGATCGATAACCTCAGACGGACAACTTAAATTTACTTTGGTCGGCGGACCTATAGTACCTACGCTGGACGCAGAGTACTGCAAGATAAGAACAAGAGATGGAAAACTTTACACAGGAACATTTTTAAGTACAAGCCCTGCCGTTCATGTTTTCAAAGATGCTTCGAGCAAGACTAGGGACGCAGAGAATATGGTTATTCGTATAGATGAATGCGTAAAGACTAAAGAAGATGTAGAAAATCTCGGAATAATGGCAGGAGACTTTGTTTTTATAGAGCCTAAGACGACTATTACGCAAAGTGGTTTTATAAAGTCGAGATTTATAGATGACAAAGGCAGTGCAGCTTGTCTTTTCGGACTGATGAAATACTTAAAAGATAATAATATAACTCCTAAGTACGATTTGAGGATAGTGTTTTCTGTCTATGAAGAGGTAGGGCATGGCTCTTCAAATATCCCTGATGATATAACGGAATTTATCGCAGTCGATATGGGGTGTATAGGAGATGATTTAAACTGTAGTGAGTACGATGTGTCTATCTGTGCAAAAGACTCGGGTGGTCCTTATGACTATAATATGACTACGACTTTGATAAATCTTGCAAAGGAAAACAAACTCTCTTATGCTGTAGATATTTATCCTTTTTACGGTTCTGATGTCGGGGCGGCACTTTCGGCAGGATATAATATAAAGGGGGCGTTGATAGGACCCGGAGTACACGCTTCGCACGGAATGGAGAGAACTCATTACTTAGCACTTGAAAACACTCTGAAGTTGCTGATACTGTATATAGCAAACAGTTAACTAAGTATAGTAGTTTAATATAGATTTTAAAATAGACTTGATTTTTTTAAATTTTAGTTGTAAACTGGGTTTCGAAGGCAAGATATAATTTAATAAATTAGACTGGGGGAGTCGATTAAATCGGCTGAGATAAAGATGTGTTCTTTGACCCTTTAACCTGATCCGGATAATGCCGGCGTAGGGAAGTTAGTCCATTGTATTTTACAGGGCATAAATCTCGGATTGGGTTTGTGCTCTTTTTATTTTGCAAAAATATATTTGAGGAGGAAGTCTATGAAAAAAGTTTTGACTATTGCAGGTTCGGACTCTTCAGGGGGGGCAGGGATACAAGCTGACCTAAAGACTTTTTGTGCACACAAGGTTTATGCAATGAGTGTGATAACTGCTGTAACTGCTCAGAACACTACAGGGGTAAGTCATATTGAAACAATGTCCCCTCTTTCAGTGGAAAAACAAATAGAGGCAGTGGCAGAAGATATCGAAATAGACGCAGTAAAAATCGGAATGCTCTCAAATGCACAGATAATACATACAGTAGCAAAAATGATAAAGAAATACAGGTTTAAAAACATAGTGTTAGACCCGGTTATGATATCGACTACCGGATTTGATTTGCTCGAAAATGAGGCGAAAAGAGCACTGATACAGGAGTTACTTCCATTAGCTGATGTAATAACACCCAATCTTCACGAGGCCTCTACTATACTGGATGGATTTCAGATAAAGACAAAAGAGGATATGCAAGAGGCAAGTCATATGTTCAGAAAACTGACCTCGTCGGCTGTGCTTATTAAAGGCGGACATCTTATAGAGAACGCAAGTGATTTACTGGCATATGATGATAAACTGAGATGGTACGAGGGGGAAAAAATCGACACAAAGAATACGCATGGCACAGGATGTACACTTTCATCCGCCATAGCGTCCAACCTGGCACTGGAATTTTCTATAGAAGAGGCAGTGCTAAATTCAAAGGAATATATCACCGGAGCAATAAAGCATAGTTTAGATATAGGAAAAGGGAGTGGACCGACGAACCACTTGTATAAAATTAAAGGAGAATTTATATGAAAAAACAGGTTGCAAGTGCTCTTAACAGAATTAGAGAGCTATGCCCTCTTGTACATCACATCACAAACAGCGTAACAATAAACGACTGTGCCAACATCACTCTTGCAATAGGAGCATCTCCAGTTATGGCTGATGACGAGAATGAAGTAAAAGAAATGGTAGGACTTGCAAAGGCTCTGGTGCTTAACATAGGTACACTAAACTCAAGAACCGTACATTCTATGCTTATCGCAGGAAAGAGGGCGAATGAACTTGGCATACCTGTGGTTTTGGACCCTGTGGGTGCGGGAGCGACAAACTACAGAACGATGTGGGCGAAAAGGTTGTTTAAGGAACTGGATATTTCAGTTATAAGAGGAAATGCCTCCGAGATAATTGCGGTGTCTGGAGCGATAGGAAACACAAAGGGAGTTGACTCGGCAAGCGACACTGAAGCAGCCGTAGTCTGTGCGAAAAAACTCATAGAATTTAAACCGTGCACAGTTGCAGTTACAGGAGCTATAGATATAGTAATGGACGATAAAAGTGAGATAAGACTGAAAAACGGAACCGAAATGATGAAAGCAGTAACGGGAACGGGCTGTATGGTAAGTTCGCTTACGGGAAGCTTTTGCGGTGTGGGCACACAGCCTTTTACAGCTGCCGTTTCGGCACTTGCAGTCATAGGAATAGCGGGAGAACTTGCGAAAAAAAGTCTTGAAAAAGACGAGGCAATAGGAACATTTAAAGCAAGACTTTTCGACTATGTACACACTATGAACGAAAGAAAAATAGATTTTTATATGGAGGCTTTTTAAAATGGACAAATCTCATATCAGAGAAAGAGCCGACTATTCTTTATATTTAGTGACAGATAGGCATTGCCTTTCGGGAAAAGACTTGTTTCACAGTGTAGATCAGGCTATAAAAGGTGGAGTTACTGTGGTTCAGCTAAGGGAAAAAACAGCCTCAGGCAGAGAGTTTTATCAGATAGGACTAAAGCTAAAAGAAATCACAACTTATCATAAGGTACCTCTTATCATAAATGACAGGGTAGATATAGCTTTGGCACTGGATGCTAACGGGGTACACATAGGGCAGGACGATTTAGATGCTGAGGTTATAAGAAGACTAATAGGAAATGAAAAAATAGTAGGAGTTTCCGCAAAGACTATCGCTCAGGCGAAAACTGCAGTGGAAAACGATGTCGACTACATAGGAGTAGGGGCAGTTTTTCCGACCTCGACTAAAGTTGATGCAAGGGAACTTAGTTTTTCCGATATTTCCGAGTTATGCAATAAAATAGATATTCCTGTGCTTGGCATAGGTGGAATAAATCAGGAAAATATTTCGAAGTTAAATGACATAGGATTGGACGGAATTTGTGTGGTATCGGCGATACTTGGGAAAGAGGATTGCCTGAAAGCCGCAGAAGATTTAAGAAAATCAGTCGACAGCTTATTAAAAAATAAAAACTGAAAAGGAGATTTTTTATTATGAATTATTCAACTCAAATGGACGCTGCAAAAAAAGGTATAGTTACAAAGGAAATAAAGTTAGTAGCAAAAGAAGAACATATGGATGTAAATTTGCTTATGGAAAGAGTAGCAAACGGAAGCATAGCAATACCTGCGAATAAAAATCACAAAAGCTTAAGTGCAAAAGGGGTAGGACAAGGACTAAGCACAAAAATAAACGTAAACTTGGGAATATCAAAAGATTGTCCTGATATTGAACCTGAACTTGAAAAAGTAAAAAAAGCTATAGAAATGAAAGCGGAAGCCATAATGGACTTAAGTTCATTCGGAAAGACTGAAGAATTTAGGAAAAGACTTGTAGATATGTCATCAGCTATGATAGGAACAGTGCCTATATACGACGCTGTAGGATTTTATGACAAAGAACTTAAAGATATCACAGCAAAAGAATTTCTCGATGTAGTGAGAAAACATGCTGAGGACGGTGTGGACTTTATGACTATCCATGCAGGAATAAACAGGGAAACAGCACAGGTGTTCAAAAGAAATAAAAGACTTACAAACATAGTATCAAGAGGTGGCTCACTTATGTATGCCTGGATGCAGCTTAACAACGCAGAAAACCCGTTTTTTGAATACTACGATGAGCTTCTTGATATATGTGCCGAGTATGATGTAACACTCAGTTTGGGAGATGCTCTTAGACCGGGAAGTATAAACGATGCCTCTGATGCCTGTCAGATTAAGGAACTTATTACACTCGGAGAACTTACAAAACGTGCATGGGAGAAAAATGTGCAGGTAATGATAGAGGGACCGGGTCATATGGCGATAGACGAAATTCAGGCGAATATGGTACTTCAAAAAAGACTTTGTCATAATGCACCTTTTTATGTTCTTGGACCTATAGTTACCGATGTCGCTCCGGGATATGACCATATCACATCGGCTATAGGAGGAGCGATAGCAGCTACTTACGGAGCAGACTTTTTGTGCTATGTAACACCGGCAGAACACCTTAGACTTCCGAATCTGGACGATATGAAAGAGGGAATAATCGCATCGAAAATAGCCGCCCACGCTGCCGATATAGCTAAAAAAATTCCAAAAGCAAGAGAATGGGATAACAAAATGAGCAAGGCAAGAGCGGAGATAGACTGGGAGACTATGTTTAAACTATCTATAGATGAAGAAAAAGCGAGAAGATATCGTGCAGAATCTATTCCTGAAAACGAGGATACTTGTACTATGTGCGGAAAAATGTGTGCAATGAGAACTATGAACAAGATAATGGCAGGAGAAGATTTGAACATCTTAAGAGAAGGCTAGCAGACAACGGTTTTATATAAAAAAATACCTCCGTGTAACTCGTCGGAGGTATTTTATTCTTTTTTATCTGAATATCTTTATGATTTTCTTATCATTTAGATGTTTGATCAAAGACAGTGTTACAGGAACGCCAAACAAACCTATAACACCTAAAAGGTTAGCTCCTATAAACATTCCGGACAGTGCTACAAGTGGATGAATTCCAAGCTGACCTCCTACTATTTTAGGCTCCAATATGTTTCTGATTACGGTAATAAAAATGTAGACTGAAAGAAGCCCAATTCCTCTATTAAAATCTCCCTGTAAAAACGAAACTATAGTCCAAGGAATCATTACGCCACCTGTTCCCAACAGCGGTAGGATATCGAATATTGATATAATCAGAGCAATTAAAATTGCATTTTGTATTTTGATTATATTAAGTCCGATTGACAGTTCAACGAAAGTAATAGACATTATTAACAGATATGATCGAATCACAACAAAAAGAGTGTTAGATATATATAGCCTTATCGTATTTAATGTTTCAATTCGGCGTTCGGATAGTTGTTTTTTGATAAATTCAGCTAAAACATCAAAATCCATAGCAATAAAAAACGTAGATATGATCATCAACAATATCTTAATTAAAAAACTCGGTAAAGATGAAGCTATACCGGAAAATGAGGATACAATAGCTATGGAAATATTAGAAATATTTTTTCCAAGAGAACTTACAAATTGATTAAAACCTTCGCTTAGTACATCAACCAAAGCCGGATCGATTTTATATACTTTTTTTTCGACAGTACTGAAAGTTTGTATCAAAAGTGGTTCCAATTCTTCCTTATAAACATAAGGCAAAGATGACATTACATTTGAAATCGTAGAAATCAGTTTTATCCCTACTAAAGAAACAATTACTCCTACTGTACTGTAAAACAGCAAAACCAAAATAAACGAACTCATTTTTGGAGAGAACTTAAGATGTAAAGACAACGTCTTGGCAGGTTTTTTAAGTATATAAGCAATTATTAACGCAAACAAAAACGGACTAATCAAAGGCAAAATATACTCAAAAAGCAGATAGAGTAAAAATAATATCAGCAGAAAATAAACTGCATTGACTATAAAATTCTTTCGAGCATTATATATATTTTCCATCGAATCCTCCAAAAGAACATCATCTTGACCCAAAATTATTTTCTTTTTTTCAAAACTGACCATACAATAATTCTATAGTTATTCAATAATTACGTCAACTGAAAAAAGATATTTACAAAAGCGGTGTAACGTTGTATAATAACTTTGTTGCCAAGCTAAGTGTGTTGCGGAAGTGGCTCAGTGGTAGAGCATCGCCTTGCCAAGGCGAGGGTCGCGGGTTCGA
>JBHASY010000120.1:0-7877 GCA_041831635.1 Acetoanaerobium sp.
TAAACTGGGCAGAGAAAAACAATATTCTGGATAAAATAACATTTAGTGCAAACGAACCTGTCACAAGAGAAGAAGTTGCACTTATGCTAAGCAACTTTATCAAAAGCTTAGATCTTAATTTAGAAACCTCAAATCCTGCACTGTCATATAAAGACGAAGAAAGCATCAGCCAAAATGCAATAGAAGCTGTGAAGCTGATGAAACAAACAGGTATAATGAACGGCAGAGATGATAACACATTCGATCCTAAAAAGCCTGTTACAAGAGCCGAACTTGCAACTATAATCCAGAGACTGACAGAGTTTGTTTCAAAATCAAACTAAAAGCCTTAAAGAACTTATTGTTGTGATAAAAACGGCAGATTAAAAACTAATTGAAAACCTCTGTAAAAGTAAAGCAACTCCTTTTTTGCAAAAGGGAGTTGCTTTATTTTTACAACATTATTTATTTATAAAATCGTTTATACCAGAATATTGTTCTAATTTATTGGGTAAAACTAAAGAAATAAAAAAACTTCAAAGGGAGTATAATTATGTATCTACTCAGACATCTAAAAGAGTTTTTAATAAAACATAAAAGAAATTATCTCATAGGAGTAGCCTCTCTTATAATAGTAGACCTGTTGCTACTTATTCCACCGAAAATAATAGGCTATATCACAGACGCCATCAAGTCTAAAAGCATAGACGCCGGTGGCATTACTTTTTATGGATTTATCATCATAGTAATAGCCTGTCTGGTCGCATTATTTAGATATTTTTGGCGGATGAATATCATAGGAAGTGCCAGAACGCTGGAATGTTGGCTTAGAAATAAACTTTTCATTCATTTGGAGGATATGACCCCTGAATTTTTTAACTATAAAAAAACAGGAGATTTAATGGCTCATGCTACTAACGATGTCAAAGCCATCCGTACCACTTTCGGAATCGGCGTAATTATGGCTACTGACGCTGTAGTAATTTCACTTAGTACTATGAGCGTTATGTTTTCGACCGTAAATCCGAGCCTCACTTTTTGGGCATTGCTGCCACTGCCTTTTATGGCAGGTCTGGTGGCTTTTATCGGCAAAAAGATCCAAAAACTGTATAAACAGGTTCAAGAGTCTTTTTCGGGGCTTAGTGACTATACTCAAGAATCTATCAGCGGTATCAGGGTTATAAAGTCGTTTGCAAGAGAAGAGTCATCGCTTGGCGGATTTGAAAAAACAGGTAAAATCTATGTAAATAAAAATATGCAACTCGTTACCGTTTACGGCTTTATGTTTCCTATGATATGGTTCATCTCGTCTATCAGTTTTCTCATAGCCTTACTTCAAGGCGGAAAACTGGTCATATCAGGCTCTATGTCTCTGGGAGATTTGATGGCGTTCATCACATATCTGGGTATGTTAATCTGGCCGATGATGGCTATAGGCTGGGTAATTAACGGTATCCAAAGAGGAATTGCATCTACTAAGAGAATCAATGAAATCCTCGACACTAAACCCGCTTTAATCGACAAGGAAACTGCCATTTTCCCTGAAAATTTTATTCCCGAGATAAGTTTTGAAAATGTTTCGCTAAGATACCCTAAAAGTGAAAATCTTGCAATCAAAAATCTCAGCTTTAAAATCGAAAGAGGAAAAACTCTGGCTATAGTAGGCAATACCGGTAGCGGAAAATCATCCGTCGCCTCGCTTCTTATGAGATTTTACCCTCACAGCGATGGGATTATAAAGGTAAGCGGTAGCGATATCACAGATCTAAAACACAAAAAATTACGTGAAAAGATAGGATATGTGCCTCAAGAAGCTTTCTTATTCTCATGCAGTATCCATGAAAACATAGCTTTTTCCAATCCAAGTCTTCCCAGAGAAAAAGTAATCGAGGTTGCAAAAATAGCTGCTATAGATGAAGATATTAAAGAATTTCCTTTAGGTTATGACACTATAGTAGGAGAAAAAGGAGTTACTCTCTCCGGCGGTCAAAAACAACGTGTCGCTATTGCAAGAGCTCTTATCAAAAATCCCGACATCCTGATTTTAGATGACTGTCTTTCTGCTGTCGACACTAAGACTGAAGAGAAGATTTTATCTCATCTTAAAGATGTTATGAAAAACAAAACCGGAATTATCATATCTCACAGAATATCTGCAATCAAAGACACCGACGAAATTCTATATTTAGAAGACGGCATCGTAACAGAGCGAGGGACTCACAACGAACTTATATCTCAAAAAGGTTCATATGAAAGCCTTTATAGCAAGCAATTATTAGAAGAAAAACTCGAAAAGGAGGTCTAGCATGGGACATTTTGAAGAAAATGAAATTCAAGACAAAGGATTTGACATAGAGTTAATGAGAAGACTGATGTCTTATGCTAAGCCGTTTACAGGTCTGCTCGTTCTCAGTTTTATTATGATACTTTTAGCTACCGCAGTCGATCTTGCTATGCCATGGATGATTAAGATAGCTATAGATGACTTCATCTCGCCTGCCGTTAGTATTCCAAAAGAAGATGCGATAAGAGGGGTACATCAAGTAGCATTTTCCCTTTTCCTGCTCATAATAGGAGGTTTTTTCTTTAACTATATTCAGGTGTACTCTCTTTCTTATGTAGGACAAAAAGTAATCCACAATATGAGAACAGTTCTGTATGAAAAAGTAATGCACCTGCCTCTTAGTTTTTTTGACAAAAATCCTACAGGCAGGTTGGTAACCAGACTTACCAATGATATGGAGACTCTAAACGAACTTTATACCTCGGTTTTAGTGTCATTTTTCAAGGATATTTTCCTACTTGGCGGAATCATAATTATGATGATGCAAATGGATTTAAAAGTTTCACTTATGACATTTATAAGTATACCTGTTATCGTGTTTGTGTCTGTGGTTTTCAGGAAAAAATCAAGAAATGCTTACAGACTTGTAAGGACAAGGCTTGCAGTTATAAATTCATCTCTTAGCGAAAATATTTCAGGTATGAGAATTATTCAGATTTTTGCTCAGGAGGAACGTAAGAAAGAAGAATTTTTTAAATATAACGAAGCTCATCTTGATGCATCTATGAAAGAACTATTTATATTTGCGCTATTTAGACCGTCTATGGACTTTATTTATTCGCTGGCTCTAGCTATGCTTATTTGGTTTGCAGGAGGAGCAGTTCTTAAAGGGCAGATGCCTTTTGGAGTTTTATTTGCATTTATAAATTATTTGGAGCAGTTTTTCCGTCCTATTTATGATTTAGCCGAAAAATTTAACATAATGCAATCGGCAATGGCATCTTCAGAGAGGATCTTTCAGCTTATGGATGAGATTGTAGCTCCCGATGTAAGAGAAGAAGCAGTTAGACAATATCCTGAAATAACAGGCAAAATAGAGTTTAAAAATGTATGGTTTTCATATACCGATGATGAAGATTGGGTGCTAAAAGATGTAAGTTTTGTTATAAATCCGGGTGAAACTGTTGCTTTTGTGGGTTCTACAGGTTCAGGAAAAACCACTGTAATCAGCCTAATTTCCAGACTTTATGAGTTCCAAAAAGGAAGAATACTGATAGACGATGTAGACATAAGAGATATCCCTTCCACTCATCTTAGAAAGCAGATTTCGTCTGTACTTCAAGATGTATTTTTATTCACAGGAGATATCAAAAGCAATATCAGGCTGGATAACTATGACATTTCCGATGAAAAAATAAAAGAGGTCGCAAAATTCGTAAATGCAGATAAATTTATAACTAAGCTTCCAAATACCTACGATGCAAATGTAGAGGAAAACGGTGTTACATTTTCATCAGGAGAAAGGCAGTTACTTGCTTTTGCGAGGGCTTTAGCTTACGACCCTAGGATTTTGATACTCGATGAAGCTACATCAAATATAGATACACAAACAGAACTTTTAATCCAAGACGCTATCAGCAGAGTAATACAAAACAGAACTACTATAGTAGTAGCTCACAGGCTTTCTACTATACAGCACACCGATAACATAATAGTTCTTCACAAAGGCAAAATAAGAGAGATGGGTAAGCATACCGAGCTTTTAAACCACAAGGGTATATATCATAATCTTTACTTGCTACAGTATAAAAATTAGCGTTTCATATATATCTTCTTAAACTCTTTTAGCTGACCCTAATACTGTGACAGTAAGTTCAAGGCTAAAAGTAATATATTTTATAAAAATAAAAACTGCCCTATTTATGAAAAAACAACTCATAAATAGGGCTTTATTATTTTAGTAATTCGCTTTATAAACCACTTTCCCGTTTGACACAGTCATCTCAACCACAGGCACTTCATTTATTATATCAACTGCTATTAAATCGGCTCTGAGTCCTTTTTGTATTCTTCCTCTATCCGTAAGTTCCAGTGCCTTAGCTGGATTTGAGGTAACGAGAGATATAGCCTTTTCCAGTCCTATATACCTTGATAAATGAAACACAAATGCAAGTATGTCGTGTGCCCTCATATCGGAAGAAAATATGTCTATATGCTCACTGATAATAGCTGATATAATATGTTCTTTATAAGCCTTGTCAAGGTCTTTGTTCAAGGATAAAATATCCATCATTACCATTTTTTCTGCATCTAAATCCAAGGCTTCTTCAAGTGAAGGGTTCTCGATGATATTTATACCCTTCCTGTCCAAAAACTCCAGTTTTTTAATTACACTAAGTTCAGAAGTTCCTACCTTTACACCTTTGTAGTGAGCATACTTTAGCATATATGCAAGTTCTTCGAGATTAGACTCACTTCTAAGCTCCCTTACTCGCTTTACCATCCTCCTGCAAGTATCCTCACTTAATTTCATTACTCTCTGAATATAATCTTCATAATAGCTTTCTCTATATTGCTCTTCCTCACTTCTGCAATATCCCATGTACGAAATATAGTCAAGGACATTCATTTCCAGCACATCTTTTATCTTATCCATACTCTGGATAAAACCCAGTTGAAATGCCATATGAATTCTATGGTCGATAAGACTTAAGTCGCTCGCAAGTTCTTTTATATCCTTTGCCATATTCGGCCCTTTAGTAAAATCTTCTTTATATCTGCCGCTTACCAGAGGAAGGTAGTGAAACAGCGTGGTAACTCCTGCTGAGGCATATTTTATTTCTACCTCTCTAAATATTTTTGAAAAAGGAAATACATTATTTATCTTAATCTGACTTTCTCTGAATATATGTTCACTTTTTATATTTATTATTCCGGGCAAAACATATTTTCCCGTCATATCAATATAGTCTTTAAAATGTGTTTCGTCGGAAATTTCTCGAATCTTTCCATCTGCTATATGAATATAACCACTTACAGTGTTATCATCTTTCACGATTTTATCGCTGTATATTACTAGCATTCAAAGACCCTCCTTTCCATCATCATTCCCAAAGTACCTGACCCATTTCACAATTATAACATAAATGTACAAAATTTTTGTAAAAATTACTTTAATAAAAATAATTTTACCTTTTTCCCTTTGCCAGAGCCTTTATATCCTCAAACTCAGCTTTCTCCTTTATCTTCCTGTTACCTATATACGCTTCTTTTACTCTTATACGTCCAAACTCTGTGTCTTGATACCTGAATTTTCTCTGAAGTGATGTTCTGTCTACTATCTTTTCTCTTATACCCAGCGTCGTAGTCTGTTCAAATATGATCTTCGATATAGTTTCTTTAAGGTTTATATCAGTTAGAACTTCAAGTTTATAGGCCGGTCTGTTTTTTTTCATAAATATAGGCGAAAACCAGACATCAAGAGCTCCGGCATCAAAAAGTTCCTCCATGGCATTTCCCATAAATTCCCCTGTCATATCGTCTAAATTACACGATAACACGACCAATTTTTCTCTGATATAGTCTTTATCTTCTTCAAATAAAATTGCAATTAGCACATTTGGTATATCAAAATCCTCAGAGCCATAGACCACAAAACTTTTCTTAATCTTCATACTTAAATTCGGAATTTGTCTTGTTTTTAATCCTTTTAATATAGCCACTCCTGCAGGAGTAATAATTTCTGATTGCCTGTTTGTAAACCTGACATTCATATCCTCCAGCAGATTAAGAGTTAGCGTTGTAGAAAGATTTTTCGAATTTACAACTTTGTTTCCAAGTTGTATCTCACTACAGTACACAGACTCTATACCAAGCATATCAACTAAAACAGCAGTTCCTATAATTCTTACTATAACTTCTGTTGACACCACCTCGTGAAACTCCGTAGTATGACCCTTAGCTTCTTCCAGTACGGTAAATATATTTTTTGCCATATCTTTTGCTATTTTGGCTATTCCTGAACTTTCTATGATATCAACAACATCTCCAAGATTCCTATGAACAAAAGGTTTATCCTCCTTCAAAATCACATCTGCCTTTGCCTCGCCTATTGCTCCTTTTGAAGTTTGGCTTAATCTCATTTCAAATTCATCTCTTATAGAAAGAGTAGCCATTTCTTTCATAAATCTATCGTAATCCGCCCCTAGCCCCAGAAGTGCCGAAAATATCATATCTTCCGAAACACCTCCTGTTATATCCAAATACAAATTCATCAACAATCCTCCTAATAATCCGGTTTACAGCCTACTTCTAAGCAATGTTCCCGTCTTATATAGTTCTTTGGTAATATTATTTTATTTAGCTGTGTTGTTTGGGGATATATTGTATGTCTTAGCTGATTATATCATATTTATTTAGAAACACTTAACATATCAATTCAATTATCTAAAAGATGAAATCACAACTTCTATGGAAGATACACACGAAAATATACTCTACCTTATTTTGCTCCACTGACATATATCTTAAAATAAAAAACGATGCCCGGTTTTGTGAACTATGCATCGCTTTTATTTTGAAAAATATCAAACTTTAATTTTTGTTGTTTTACTAAGTTAAAAATATAAAAATCCTTTTGTTGCTATATACGAATTAAATATCTTTAATCCAGAGTCTTCACTATCAACAGACTAAGCACCTTTGATAAATCTATTTCCTCATAATATTTATAGTTTTTTGACTCTAATACCCTTATTTTAGGCCTTGTCGGAGTCAGTTTGTTATATTCACTTACTATTGCAACAGTGCCTTCATTTAGTTCTACCATAGTTCCCGGTGGATACAGTACGATATTTTTTACAAATCTGGTGTAGATATTCGGGTCAAGCTTTCCTGCACACTCAACCATAATATGCTCAAGTGCTATATATATCGGCATCCTGGTTTTATATACTCTGTCGGTAGTCATAGCATCGAACATATCAGAAACCGTAACTATCCTTAAAAAATCGGGCAAATTCTGAGCCTTAAGCCCATTTGGATATCCACTTCCGTCGAGTTTTTCGTGGTGATTTAAAATTATAGATTTTGAAATAGAATTTATAGAAGAGTCTGCTTTTATCATTTCATAACCCAACGTAGGATGTTTCTTCATAGCACTATATTCTTCTTGAGATAACATTCCGTCTTTTTGAAGTATATAGTTATCTAATCTCGTTTTTCCTATATCATGAAGTAACGCTCCAAAACCTATCTTCACGCACATCGAATCTTCATATCCATAGTCCAGTGAATTTATAATAGAAAGTATCGCTACATTGACACTGTGAGTATATGTACTCATATCAGTTCCCATAAGCTCTACTGCCATATATGATAAGTCCTTGTTTCCTTTTATCTCTTTTAACAATACATCTATTATATTTTCAGCCTTTTTTAAATCCGGGGTCTGTATAGTTCCATTGTGTTTTTTTCCGCTTCCTATATTATCTATGATATTTTTCATACTAAAAGTTATCATTGCTTTAGTTTCGTCGTCTATTATAGACTCTACTTCTATTCCTTCTGATATATGGTCCTCTATATAAACAAAATAGATATTATTAGCTTTAAA
>JBHASY010000121.1:0-18717 GCA_041831635.1 Acetoanaerobium sp.
AAACATATGAAACGATGATAGCGTTTTTTTTTGCTTTTATCAATGATTAAAAATAAAATTATTAACTTTTGATTTAAGTATTTTATTTTTTTGAAAAATGTAATACTAAAATTTAATACTAAGTTAGGAATATTTATACAATCAACAAAAATTTACGATCAAAAAAATTTTTGAAACATACAGAATATAGCCAAGTATTTAAATTGCATTATATAAAATAAATATTTTTTATAAAAATTTTGATAGAACTTATTTTTTTTGGGTATCGTATAAAAGAGATGTTAGTTGAAGAAAAAAAGAAAAAAATTTGATGCAAAAACTATAGTGTAGATCGAACTACAGTTAGTTTTCAAGGGGAGAAAGCTATGCCGCCTAGGAAAAGAAGATTAGGGGATATTTTAATAGAGTCCGGAGTTATAACTGAGGATATACTGGAAAAAGCTTTACTGCTTCAAAAAGTAGAAAACAAAAAATTAGGGGAACTTTTAATAGATGAAAAAATATTAACAGAAGAACAGATTTTAGGGGTATTGGAGTATCAGTTAGGTTTTCCCTATGTAGATTTGAGCAAATACTATATAGATCCGAAAGCACCTAAAATCATTTCAGAATCTCTTGCAAAAAAACACAATGTAATACCTATAGCTATAAATAGAGGGAAGCTGATGGTGGTAATGTCAGATCCTCTTGATGTAATAGCTACCGATGATATTCGCATCACCACAGGAATGGAACTTGAACTGGCAATCAGTTCTAAAAGCGACATAAAGAAAGCTATTGATACATATTACGACTCTACGGAGGAAGCGGAGCAAGCGGTAGAGGAGTTTAAATCTCAGGTAGACATTTTTGAACAGGACGAAGAAGCAGAAGATGAAGATATATCCAGCGCTCCTATGGTCAGGCTGGTAAACAGCATTATAAGCCAGGCCATCCGTAGCAGAGCCAGCGATATTCATATAGAACCTTTTGAGAAAGTGGTAAGAATTAGGTATAGAGTAGACGGAGAGTTAAAAGAGGTAATGGCACCGTCTAAAGCCACCCACTCAGCCATATCGACCAGGATAAAAATAATGGGGAAAATGGACATATCTGAAAAACGTATCCCTCAAGACGGCAGGGTAGAGACGGTAATAGAAAATCGCCCTATAGATATGCGTATATCGGTGCTTCCTACAGTTTATGGAGAAAAAATAGTAATAAGGTTGCTGGACAGAAATGCATTAGTGGTAAGTAAGAATGAACTCGGATTTACAGACCATAATATGGAACTTCTTGAGAAAATAATAAAAGCACCGGAAGGAATCATACTTTTGACAGGACCTACAGGAAGCGGGAAGACCACTACACTGTATACAATATTAAAGGAATTAAATCAGGTAAGCAAAAATATCATAACGGTAGAGGATCCGGTAGAGTATAGATTAAGCGGTATAAATCAGGTACAGGTGAACGCTAAGGCGGGGCTTACTTTTGCTTCCGGTCTCAGGTCTATATTGAGACAGGACCCTGACATAGTAATGGTAGGAGAAATAAGGGATGCCGAGACGGCTCAGATAGCAACAAGAGCTGCAATAACAGGTCACTTGGTGTTATCCACCTTGCATACTAATGATACAACAGGTACTATATCGAGGCTGGTGGATATGGGAGTCGAAACTTATATGGTATCATCTTCGGTTGTGGGCGTAATTGCACAAAGGCTGGTAAAAAAGATATGCCCCAAGTGCAAAGAAGCATATGAGGCGACAGATGAGGATATGTATTTTTTAGGACTGGATGAAAGAATAACCCTTTACAGGGGGAGAGGTTGTAACTCCTGCGGTGGAACAGGATACTCAGGAAGGACAGCTATACATGAGGTTTTCGTAATGGATAGAGAACTAAGAAATCTGATAAACACAAATAGAACTACAGATGAGATAAAAGATGTGGCCAGAACAAAAGGATTAAAAACTCTTAATGAATCCTGCAGAGAATTGGTTTTGGACGGAGTGACCACTGTAGAGCAACTAGTGAAAATTGCCTATAGTATAGATGCGTAAATAGTTTTATATTATAGTATAAAAAATATATAAAAAATATAGTATAAAAAATATATAAAAAAGTATAAAGATATATAATAAATATGTCGATACCATAAATGGAAGCGGGGTGTGGATGTGGAGATTTTGGAATTACTTGACAGAGCAACAAAAGAAAATGCATCGGATATTCATATTACCGTAGGACTTCCACCTACGATGAGGAAGAATGGGCATCTTGTAAAGATGCAAGAAGAGATATGCACATCTGATGACAGTATTGATATAGTAAATCAAATGTTAAGAACCAAGCAAAGAGATATATTGGAAGAAAACGGGGAAATCGATTTTTCTTTTGCGGAAGCCAGAGTAGGAAGGTTCAGAGCAAATATATACAAGCAAAGAGGAAGCTACGGTATAGCACTCAGGGTAGTACCTATATATATACCCAGCATAGAGTCGCTTAACCTCCCGCCTATACTAAAAGACTTATCTATGAAACAAAGAGGGCTGATACTGGTTACAGGGCCTACAGGGAGCGGAAAATCAACCACCCTTGCCGCTATGATAAATCATATGAATCAGAACAGAGATGCCCACATCATAACTATAGAAGACCCTATAGAATATCTCCATAAGCATGGGACATCCATGATAAATCAAAGAGAAGTAGGAAATGATACGAACTCATTTGCAAATGCTCTTAGAGCTGCTCTAAGACAAGACCCCGATGTAATACTGGTAGGGGAGATGAGAGACTTGGAAACCATATCTACAGCCATAACGGCGGCAGAAACGGGTCACTTGGTGTTGTCTACCCTGCACACAGTAGGATCGGCTAAGACTACGGATCGTATCATAGACGTTTTTCCCGCATATCAGCAGGAGCAGATACGTACACAGTTATCTTCGGTGCTTGAAGGGATTATATCCCAACAGCTTATTCCAAGAGCCGATAATAAAGGAAGGGTGGCGGCATTCGAGGTGCTGGTTGCTACACCGGCTGCAAGAAACTTAATAAGAGAGGGTAAGACCCATCAACTCTCTACGATTTTAGAAACCGGTGCCAGATTTGGGATGAATACGATGGATTCATCACTTATCAAGTTGTATAGAAGCGGGACAATAGATGGCGAAAATCTGAGAAGATACTCAGTTGATACGGAAGCAGTGAGAAAACAGATAGCTCACTACTAAGGGGGAAGTTAAAAGTTGGCTGCTATTTTTAAGTACAAAGCTGTAGACACCACAGGTAGGGTAGTCGAATATACTCATCAGGCAAATACAAAAGACGAAGTCGTGAAAATGATAAGGGAAAAAGGCTTCACTCCTATAAAAATTGAGACTGAAGAGCAAAAATCAAAAGATATAGGAGAGATAGCATTATTTCAAAACAGAGCAAAGGTAAAGGACATAGCAGTGTTTTGTAAACAACTGTATACTATGTTAAATGCAGGTATGCCGCTGTCAAATGCTCTGGACGTACTTGGAAATCAAACAGAAAATAAGTTGCTTAGAAAGACCATAAGAGATGTTTATTCTGACGTGCAAACAGGACTTGTACTGTCTCAGTCGATGAAAAAACATAGCAAGGTATTTCCGACTCTGCTGATTACCATGGTGGAATCGGGAGAGTTGACAGGAAATCTGGACAATGTGCTTGCCAGAATGTCTGAGCATTACGAAAAAGAAAATAAGATAAACTCAAAAATAAAAGGTGCTATGGTGTATCCTATTATCCTTAGTGTATTTGCTATAGGAGCGGTAGCGATTTTACTTACTCTTGTTATACCTCAGTTTACTGAAATGTTTACATCTGCAGGGGTAGATCTGCCGCTACCTACAAGAATACTTATAAAAATAAGTGATGTTTTGAAAAATTATTGGTATATTTTTATAGCTGCGATTGCAGGAATAGTATTTATATTTGGAAGATATGTAGCAACACCTACAGGAAAAAGGCAGTTTGACACATTTAAACTGAAAATACCTGTAATAGGGCTTTCGGTCAGAAAGATAGCCACTTCCAGATTTACAAGAACTTTATCTACGTTAATGTCGAGTGGAATTCCGATAATACCGGCTATGGAATCTTCAGCCAGAGTAACAAACAATCAAGTAGTAATAGATGGTATGGAGAAAGTAGTAGAAGATGTAAAAAAAGGAATGGGAATAAGTTTTTTGCTAAAAGCTATGGATTTCTTTCCACCTATGGTTATATCCATGGTGGGTATAGGAGAAGAGTCGGGTTCGCTGGAAGATATGCTTTCAAAGACCGCTGATTACTATGATGAAGAACTCGATGCCGCAATACAGAGGATGCTCTCTATGTTAGAGCCGGCGCTCATACTTGTTATGGGTGTAGTAGTAGGTTTTATCGTCAT
Source organism: Acetoanaerobium sp. (assembly GCA_041831635.1). Lineage (GTDB taxonomy): Bacteria > Bacillota > Clostridia > Peptostreptococcales > Filifactoraceae > Acetoanaerobium. Next base: position 4,409 of record JBHASY010000121.1, read on the forward strand.
TTCTATGATGCTGCCGATAATGGATATAACATCAACTATCGGTCAATAAGGAGAAGGGCGTTAAAATATATTGCAATATTATATTATTTTATTCAAAGGAGGAAGTTTGTTATGAAGAAAGAAATGAGAAACAAAAAGAGAAAAGGGTTCACACTAATTGAACTTATCGTGGTAATTGTTATTTTAGGTATTTTAGCAGCAATTATGATACCAAGATTTGGTGGATTTACTGACAAAGCCAAAAGTTCGGCAGCAACTACCCATGCTAAACAAATAGCTACAGCTGGAGACTTGTTAGTTGCTGAAGGTAAGACATACGGCTCTTCTAGTACTACTAACCCTGCACAATTTGACGATACGGATGTAATAAAACTTGCAGGACCGGACGTTACAGGAGCTATTAGTAGTGCTCAGGTTACAGCAGATGGAAGATATATATTTACCTATACGTTAACATATGACGGAACAACGTTTACTGCAGTAAGAGCTGCAAACGGTAAAATAACAGTTACTTGGCCTTAAGATTCAGGCATTTTATATTTGACATAATAGAGCAGAGGGGACTACCTCTCTGCTCTGCTGTTATAAAAAATGTTCTGTATATGCTATAAAAAATTATTAAAAGAAGTTTTTTATGAAAAATATTACTGAGTTTTTAGATTATTTAAATATAAGCAGAATTTTTATGAGTGTATTTTATTTATATTTAAATAATCTAATAAAAGAGAGGTGTTTTAATATGAAGAAAAATAAGGGCGGAGCTATTGGTTATGTCATCTTAGTTATTGCAATTGTCGCCGTAATACTCGCCAGTATGGCAACCTTTGTTCAAGGAAATACAGCACAGGCCAGATTTCAAAAAGAAAATAGAGAAGGGTATTATTTGGCACGTTCAGGAGTAGAGATGATGTACGAACATCTAAGAAAGAATAATCTAATGCAGGAGTTCATAGATAAAGACGCTATTCCGGGTGTAGAGTTTAAAAACTATAGATTTTCCGGAGGAGGTAATGGAGCGGTAGATGTTACCGCAACTGCAGTCGATGTTCCCAAGTCCGATAATAGAATAGTTACGATTCAGTCAATAGCTAAACTTGACAATTCATCTAATCAAGAAGTGTTAAGCTTGAGATTCGAGCTTGCTGTAGTTAGAGATAAGGATGACCCGAGCAAAAAAGTATTGGATGGAACTACTCCCATGAGGGATTTTAAGTGGTCAAGATAGAGGGTTTTAATAGGAATTTAGGGTTATATCAGTGTTTGTTTCTTGAAAAGGGGTGCTGTTTATGAAAAGAAATAAAGCAGGGTTTACTATTTTAGAGTTATTGTTGACGATTACGATTGTAAGTTTGCTGTTTTCTGTTGCAGGTGGCGTTATATCTATGGCAGTCAGAACAAACGATGTTTCAAGTAAAGAATTTGATTTTCAGTCCGACATGAGACTTGTGTCAGAAACATTAAATCAAAAGATAAAGTTTTCTCAGGCTGTCTTTACTTTAAAAAAGGAAACTTTTGAAAGACCTAAAAAATCAGGCTGGAGATATTTAGGCATAGAAGAAGAAAAAGATGCTGCGGGGCAGTTAACGGGGAAAAAACAGATAGTAGAGTATGTACCTATAATCGAAAAAAAAGAAATCGTTGATGGAGAGGAACAAATAACTTATAAAACCAGTGATCCTACACACAATAGGATAGTGATAATGACTGAACAGGACGATTCCGACTTGAATCTTTATTTCACTAAAGATAAGAAGGCTGAAAACGGAAAACTATTGGAATTTGTGGTGGAAGGAAGCAATGGCAATACTCTTCAGAAAAAAATGACTATAAAAACTCAGTTACAGGCATTAAATGCATTAGTAGTAGAACATGAAGGAAATCCTGCTGTAGCGATAGCATACAGAGAAGATAATCCTGGTAAAAGAATAAAAGGTGAAGAGGAAGTATATTCAGTGATAACTCTTACACTGGACAGATCCGGAAGTATGGAAGCAAAAATGGGTAAGTCAACAAGAATAAAAGTTTTAAATGAGAGAACGGCTAAACTTGTTGCAGATCTTAAGAATTTGGATAAGGAAGGTAAGATGATATATATAAATATCATACCTTATCATAGTAGAGTGGACGGCACGAGCGATCCTCTTCCAAATTTTCAAAATATACAAAGTATAGATTTTAAACCTTTAAAAACACAAGGAGGAACAAATACAGGAGAAGCCTTGGTAAAAGCTTATCATATGATGGTGGAAAAACCCGGAGTTACTATTCCGGCAGGAGCTAAGGTCAACTATTATAATATTTTGCTTACAGATGGAACACCTCTAAACCATACGTATTACGAATTTGATGCAGGCCCTCCATATCCTCAAGATCCTCCAAATATGATTGAAAAAACAAATATGGCAAACGGCAAGATACGTTACAAGTGTTATAGAGTTAACTGGGAACCTAAAAAAACATACAAATCTACCAATGCTCATGGTCTCAGTCGTGGTATGGCGTATGTAAAGTTGGTTGCAAAGGATTATATTTCAGCTTCTCCTTTAAATATAAAGAGTTATATTATAGGGTTTGGAAGTGGAAATGACACTTTGTCAAAGGAAATAGCTTCTTATGCTGTAGGACATAATACTATGACAGGCAATCCTTTAAATAAGGATGGGAAAAAAGCTTATTACAGTGCTACCAGTTCTGAAGAATTGGATATAGTATATAGTGCGATTACAGAAACGATAAAAGGGGATATGTGGCATGTTACCGGTCCATATTAAAACAAAAAAAATTAAAATAGGATATAATAACAGCAGTGGAATGACTCTTGCAGAAGTAATAATTGCTATGGTATTGCTGTCTGTTTTGATTGTCGGTATGTTTACCGCTATGACTAATCAGACAATTTTACTAAATAGGGGTAAAGTTGTTACAGTTGACGCATTTTCTAATCAGTCGGAAGTTGAAAAGGCTATAGACGATTTAAGAAACAATGTTAAGTTTTCCGACGGTTCCAGCAGTGCATTGACAAATACATTAAATGAGTACGTTATTAAACCGAAAAGAAGCGATGCAATTACAGCGGAAGGGTTTTTAACCCAGCCTGTAGATATGTACAAAATGCAGTTGCTGGATTCAAAAGGAAATATTAGCAGGGTTTATCTATCGCCATCGCTGGCAAGTGATGAAAAATATAAAAATACTTTGTTAGTAGAAAAAATAGAACTTTTAATAAATGATGATAATACAAAAGATGTAGCTTTAGTAAGTGGTACTCCTGATATTACAGGAGAATATACTATAGGGGATTCAAAATATTATTATACTACTATAGCTAAGTGGTATGCTTCTATTCCGGGAGTTATAGAACCTAATTGGCCAGGTGATTATGAACAGATAGAAAGAACTGTTCAAGAGATTAAAACAAAACCTATAACCGGAAAACTTTCTTTTGACAAATCCAAGTTAAAAAATTATGCAAACAGATATCTTGTTTTTACGGTACAGCCTGTAGACGGTAATGGCGTCAGGGGTGCTGAGGCACAAAGCAGGAGCATATTTTTACAGGGTGTCGAATGGAAAGACGGGAACTTTGCGTGGGCAGATAAAAACGGAAATGACACATATGACGGATTTGCGTTAGATAAAGATGCAGATATTCCATATATTAATGTAAGCAGTCTCTTGGACTATAACAACTTGGTAGTAAGTAGCAGTGATGTTTCAAGTATGGATATTAAGAACAGTTCTTTGTTTGTTCCGAGAGCTTTGACGGAGGGAAAGAACAAGTATTCCGGTAATATTTATCCGAATGTAAACACCGGCAATAAGTATGAGAAAGATATAGTTGCAAGTGATCCTATTGCTTGGAAAGTTCAAAATTCAATACACTTTTCAAACAAAATTATAAGTGATCTCCCGGTTAGTATAAGAACTGATGATGGTCAGATTGTCATGTACAGATTTATAGTATTAGACAAAAATGGAAAAGCTAAGTTAGCTTCCGGGGTACCGGTATTAAAGGATCCAGGCACTTTTGATTTTAAAAAAGCTTACTCAGGGACTCCTAGGCTATATCAAAACATAGGTTCAGAAATAAGTACACTTAGCAGTATTTATATGGGAGCTTACGGTTCAGGAAAAGGGTTTATCTATCTTCAACCGATATCTTCCATAAATGGGGCAAACATAGCTTTAGAGGCTGAGGAGTCTATTACTATGTACAACTCTGCACTTACATTACAAACTTTGTCAGGCGATACTGATACAATGAGTAGAGAAATTAAATTAAGTTCTATCAAAGGTATTTCTATACGTTCTTATACCGGATTTACACCAAATTACATTAAAGGTAATCCGTTGACTAAAAGTTCTATAGTTTTTGATACAAATCAGAATATATTTGTTGAGAACGCTTTATTTGAGGATATAAATATAAATCTTTTAGGAGAAGCGGCTTTAAAAGGTGTAGGCTGGGATGCAAATAGTACTCTAACAGTAAAAGACGGAACGGTGCTGAGTTTAGAAAAATCGGGAAGTAAGGAGATTGATAATGAAGGAAGCCTGAATCTTGGAAATACAGGTGGAGTTAAGTTTGTAAACAGTATGAGCGAAGATTTGAAAAAACCATTGAAATTGACACTTACTGCAAGTGGGACACAATTCACAATAGGTTCGAATTATGGAAGGAATATAGGACTTGCAGATGCCGGCTCAAGCAGTTTTGTTAATGGAATTTATCAGGATCTCGGAAGTGGAAATACTAATTTGGAGTATAAAATAAGTGTGGATGACATTGACAAGGTTAGTAATATTGAGGTACATTTTGACGGAAATGAAACTTTGACAGTTACAGGAACTGTATCTGATCCAACCGCTTCTGTTGTAGCTAATTTGACTATAAGAGATAAATATGTAATGGATAGTGATAATATGCCGATAGAAATAGCTACTCCGGTAAGGATAACTTTAAATTAAATGATGATTTTTCGATATTTTAAGCCCGTGTAGGTATATATACTTACACGGGCTTTTTTTTAAGACTATGGACTTATACTGTTACAGTTAAATAACAATTCTTACAGACAAATAACAATTCTAATACATTATGGATTTACGAATAGACATTTTTAAAATCTTATAGTATAAACTTAGATATAAATCTAAATATAGCGAGGAGAGGGCTTATTTGAAGAGGAAAAGTATTAAGAAAAACTTATCATCTAAGAAAAAAGACATAAAATGCCTATCCATTGACATAGGGAGCGATTATATCAAATTTGCTGTAGGACAAAAAACTGACAAGAAGCTAAAAGTGGATAAGACATTTAAGGTAAGAATGCCTACCGGGGCATATGGAAACGGGCATATAAAAAATATTCAGGATATGAAGTCTACTATTCAAGGGGCGTTAGATGCAAATTCTGTAAAAATAAAAGATGTGGTATGCACCATTGAATCTACAGACTCTATAAAAAGGGAACTGATAGTTCCCGCCGTCGGACAGGAGGATCTGGCGGAAATGGTAAGCTATGAAATAGGACAGTATTTACCTATAGACATAGGTAGTTATGTGTTGCAACATAAGGTTATAAGAGAGATAGAGGAAGAAGAAAACACAAGGAAGTATCAGCTTTTAGTGGTTGCTCTTCCAAAAGATATAGTCAAAAATATTCACACGGTTTTTACGGAAATAGGTCTTAATCCATATGCTATGGATATTCATTCGAACGGACTTGACAAAATAGCATCGGAGTACGACCGATTTAATGATATCAACATCAAAGATGAGACTGTGGTATTTTTGGACATAGGCTATGAGACTATAAATGTAGTTATATTGGAAAAGGGCAAGTATGAATTTAATAGGCTTTTAAAGAGCGGAGTTAAGGATTTTGAACAGTTTAATATGCAAGTCAAACTGACACATATAGATGAAATTTCGCTATATCTTGATGTAGTGGATGGCTGGATAGATGAAATAGATAAAGTTTTTAGGTATTACACAAGTAGAAGTGTAGATAATGTTATAGACAGAATTTTCATCTATGGCGGAATTTCGAGTATGTCAGGCTTGGACAGGTATATTTCTGACAGGGTAAATGTGCCTGTAGAACCTATTAGGTCTATAGATAGAGTGGAAATAGTATCAGGTAGTGAATTTGCATTAGCACAGAGTTTAAATGCTGTCGGTGCAATTATAAGATTGTAGGGAGGTGGGCATAGTATGAGAGATTTTAACTTTTTTGAACCGTATAAACAGGAACCTAAGAAAAAGACTTCGATGGGGAATCTTATTATTATTTTTACAGCCGGTGTTGTTGCTTTATGTTGTGCTATGGCGGCATTTAATATTATGTCTATCATGCAACTTGAAAAATCAATTTCAACTTTAGACACCAACATCGCCGACCCGAGATTTAAAGAAAGATTTGCAAATGTTCAAGTAAAGCAAGATGAACTTAATTCATTAAAGAAAGACCGGGCTTTCTTTGAAGCACTGGGAATTTTTACAAGCAAGAGAAATAAAGTAAATGAAGCGGCGGTTAAACTTATAGCAAATCAAGTGCCTGATAATCTTTTTCTTACTGAACTGAACATAGAAGATGAAATTATAGATATAAAAGGCAAGACATATAACAAGGTAGCCGTGGCTCAATTACAGCATAACTTAAGGCAGACTAAAGAGTTTGATGATTTATTTGTATCAGAAATGGTAGAAGAAGATGAAGCTGCGTTTTATAATTTTAGTATAGAACTTGGAGTAAAGGAGGATAAGACTGATGAAAATTAGTAGCAAAGAAAGGAATCTCTTACTTATCCTTTTTATTGCTGTCGGGGGATACTTATTTTATACCTTTGTTTATACACCTCAAAGTGAAAAGCTTACGACTCTAAAGCAAGAAGAGGAAGTTAAAAAGAACCAATATAATACTATGCAGACACTTATAAATTCCGAGGGGAATTTAGATCTGGAAATAGAAACTACTAAAGATGAATTGCTTCCATTAGCTGGAACTTATTTTGGAGATATAAATCAGGAAGAGACTATAGTTATTTTGGATGAATTAGCCCAAAAATCGGGACTGAGTGTTAAGGGAATTGTTTTTTCAGAACCTATAACAACCACTCAAGAGAAAGCACAATCAGGCGATTCATCTGATACATCACAAGCACAGGGGCAAACGCCGTCATCTGATACGACGAAAGAAAACGCTACCTCTGAGCAGCCGGCTGATGCAACTCAAACTGAACAAACAAGTACAACGGCTTCATTTGAACAGACGGGTGAACAAACTAATGCACAGACTAATCCGGCTACGACCAGCCAAGAAGTTCCTGATAATTTTATAATCAGACCTGTAGAGGTTAAATTTGAGGGGACTTATGCTAATCTTATGAATTACTTGATTGAGGTAGGAAGCTATTATAAACATATTTCTTCTTATTCTATGGAACTTGCTACTGATGAAGAGACCAGACTGCTTTCAGGAACTATATTTATGAATTTTTATTGTATGCAAAGTGTAGATAAATATGTTCAGAGAGAGCCTAGTATGTTGGAATATAATTTGATTCCTCTTTCATCAAAAGATAATCCTTTTGAAGAGTATTCATGGTTTTATACAGCAAATTCTATTGTAGGAGAGTATACCGGTGTACAATCAGGAGAACAAGGAAGTAATATTCCAAGTGGAGCAAGTGTAGTACAAACCTCTGATTATATTCCGGAGCAAAATAAAGAAACACCTGTAAATATGGAAAGAAGCATAGAACTGGGTTCTAATAATCCTGCTCCATTGATGTTTGACATATTTGACGAAAAGGTACTGTATGGTTTTGATGATGACTCTCTAAAGGGCTTTAGTGTAGATAGCGGTAATGTTATTTTAGGAAAATCCGAGAAAGATTTAGAAACTCAGGAAAATTTCTATACTATAAATTATACTTTTGACAGTGCAGTTCCTCAAACAGAAGTATACCTTGATTTGAAAAAACAGGAGCTGTCTATAGAAACTCATCCTAAGTATATATCTTTATCTGTAAATGCTGATGAAAAACTGGATAATGTAATTGGACTTGTGGTTACTGATGCAAGCGGTATGGATCATAAAGTATTTTTAGCTACTAAAGTAGACTGGACAGGGAAAAAGAATTTAAGAGGTGTACTTCCTGATTATGTTCCTTATCCTCTTGCCGTTAAGAATATCTTTGTGAGAGATAATACTGATAACACTACAAAAAATGCTAAACTAAGCTTTGATGAACTTAAGATTGCATATTTAAAATAAGAGAATAGTTTAAATAAAAAAGATGTTGAAATTTCAACATCTTTTTTTGCCCTTTTTTAAATTTAAAACAATCAATTAAAAACAAAAAACTTCATTATACGATTTTTTAGTGATTTGCTATATAGGTTTCAATATAAGTTTTTACAGTTTCCATTTTTGAAGATACTTGGCTTTGGTATTTCGTAGAGTAATTACCGCTGTTTACTCTAGTTGTACCTTGGTTGTACGCACTAAGTGCTTTGAGAACATCTCCATTATAGGATTTAATATGTCCACTGATATACTGCGTACCAAAATCAATATTTATATCCGAGTTATACAGGTCTTCGCTGGTGTAGCCATATGTTTTTCCTGTGTTTACATGAATTTGCATTGCTCCGATACAGTTGTTATAACTAAGATCGGGATTGAAATTGCTCTCTTGCCACATTATTGCAACGATTAACTCTTTGTCTACGTTGTGGTTGGAACTCGCTTTATTTATTGATTTTACAAGATTGTTTAATGCCTGTTCGCTAAGCTTAGAATTTTTGCTTGACATGAAAGTTTTTAGGGCATCGTCTACTTTAGTGCTGTCATCTTTTGAGTCCGCATATGCAAGACCTGAGCCTAATAACGCAAAGATGAAAGCGAAAACTACGATTAGCTTTCTCATTCTTTCACTCCTCTATTTTTTTATTTCTAAATTGCTTAGCCAAGTATTTTTATATTATAATTCATTAACTTCGATTAAACAACCCTTTTGGGCAAAAAAGTTACAAAGTAGTAACAAATATTTACAGGATATTTTAAAAAGTCTGTAAAATACAGAGTTTTAAGAGATGAAATTTTGTAACTTTTTTATAAACACAGTATAAACTATTTAATCAAAATGACCCTAAAAAGGTCATTTTTACTTCAAATGTGACAGAAGCTGCAAATATGGCACTTTATGAGATACTAATGCCGAGGAGGTAAAAGAATAATCACAGGTCAAAACCCTTGTGTTTAAATCAGAGCGTCTATAGGAGGCTTTTCAAAATACAGTGCCTCGCCGTCATTTACATTCACACACGGAATTCCGATAAGACCTTGTGCCTTTATACCGGCAAACTCATCTCTTGTATCTCTGAGCTTCAAAAATGTTTTAAGATAAAACATATTTTCAGTGATATCAAGATATGCAAAATCTATATTATTTTCCTTAAGATAATCCTGCATAGGCGGACAATCGGGACAAAGCTTGCTTCCGAACACGATGATTTTTTTCATAATCTTCCTCCTTGATATAGTATTCTTCAGATTATCACATAAAACAGGTTACTTTTCAAGATTATTTTTCCATTTTCAAAATGGCATACCGAATGAATTTTTCCGCTGCGGGAGCTGCTCCGGAGTTATTTACAGCAATGCCGATTTCGACAAGGTAGGTAGGATCCAGCGGCAGTGTCGCAACTCCTTTGCTAAAGGAATCCGCAATAAGTTTGTTTGTACAGGTTACACCAAGACCTGATTTTACCATCTCATATGCAGCATAATTGTCCACTGTGGCAAATCTAATGTTAGGTTTGATTCCGTTTTTTTTAAACATAAGTTTGTTGTCCGTCTCCTGACCCGGATACAGTTCTATGAAATCGACTTCTTCAAATGCTCTAATCGGAAATTTAGATTTCTCAGCCATGGGATGCTCTTTTGGTACAAGTGCCAGAAGAGGATCCTGTTTCAACGGATACCAGACGAAATCTCCCGGACGTTTACTGACTATACAAATATCTGCACGTCTTTCTTCTACGGCTCGAATCAGTTCGCTGCTATTTCCCTCTATAATTCGTATTTCTATATTAGGATAGTCTTTCCTGAATTCTTTAGCGATATCGGTAAGCAATCCATAGTATGCATAATATGCCGTTCCTATGACTATGGTTCCACGAGAAATCCCGAGAATTTCGCTTGCAATCTGCTTATAGTTTTCCACATCTTGAAGAATGGTATAGGCTGTTGGAAGCAGGGTCTTGCATTCACGAGTGGGAACGACTCCTGATTTACTTCTGATCAGCAGAGAAAATCCGGTTTCTTCTTCCAAAGATGCAACCATACGACTTATTCCGGATGTGGTGTAACCCAATATGTCTGCCGTCTTGCTGAAGCTACCGGTTTCAATTGCACTTATAAGAGCTCTTACTTTTTCTGAATCCATATGCATCTTCCTTTTTATTATTGACGATTTGTCAATGATACATTGTTAAACTATCGTTTTACTTGATGATAGTTTAGGGATATACTTTTGTCAATGAGGTTCCTTCATTTTTGTTTGAAACTCCTAAGCTGCCTCAATCCGTTGACTGCAGCCATTTGCGGTTTTGTTTTTATGAATGAAAGCTTCGGAATTTCAGGGATTATAGGTGGATTGCTGATAATCATCGGTATTATGGGAATAAATCTGGAAAAATAAGCTTCAAAAATACATAAACATGAAGTTTGCATATAGAAATAGAGAGTTTTGGTGTAAAGGATATCATGTAGATACCGTAGGTAAAAATACAAAAACGATACAGGAATATATATCAAATCAATTGAAAGTAGATAGAGAAAATGATCAAATAAGTATTTTTGAACCGAGAGACTCGTTTACGGGCAGCAAATAAAAAATGCATGGCTGGCAGGCCAATAAAAATCACACGTGTGTGCTGCCAGTTAAGATAGGACTATACCCGAAAATGAAAAACCACCGGCTATGCCGGTGGATATTTATTTTCAGATTTTAGGATGTCAAAGTTGTTTTACAGCTCTTTTATAAGATTACAATATACAAGATAGGCTTCGTTTATTTTGTCTACTAAGCAACGTTCATCTCTCATATGAGCCAACTTATATTCTCCGGGTCCGAAACCTATTGTAGGTATTCCCATAGCGACAGGAGTAATGGCATTGGTTCCGAAATCCCAAAAATCAAATTTCGAAGGTTCTTCATTATAAACACTCTCGCAGGCTTTAATTAGCGACTGAGCCAGAATATGATTTTTTTCTATAGTCCAAGGATTGTGCATAGGTTCATATGTCAGCTCTTTGCCTTTCCATGTCGTATGATATAATGTTCCTACTTCCCAAGAAGCGTTTTTACCTTCTATGAGCTTGCTTATTTCATCTTTCACTTGCTCAAGACTTTCTCCCAAAGCCAACCTTCTGTCCAAGTAAATAGAACACTCGTTAGGAACGGCATTTAAGGAAGCGCTGACACTTGAAATATTCGAAAGAACGACTGTGCCGTGAGGTTTATTTTCCGCATAAAGAGATTTGTTTAACTCATCGACTCTGCAGATTATTTCAGCCATTTCATAAACTGCATTTACTCCTTTTTCAGGGGCTGAGCCGTGTGCCGATGCTCCGTGAGTAGTTATTCTGATTTGTGCTTTTCCCTTGTGACCGAGAGTAATTATGTTATCACTCGGTTCGCAGATAATGCAGTAGTCAGGTCTTATGCGAAGCTCGTCGTATAGATTTTTTAAACTTTCGCCGTCACAAAATTCCTCGCATACAGTTCCCGTAACATAGACTGTCTTGCCCTCTGTATAGCCCAGCTCTTTTGCACGTGCCGTAGCATATACACTTGCGCAGAGTGCCGACTTCATATCGACGCTGCCTCTTCCCCAGACATATCCTTCATAAATTTCTCCTGAAAACGGAGGAAACTTCCACTCGTCCGAATCATTTACCTGAACAGTGTCCATATGGCTGTCAAAATGTATTATCTTATCTCCGCTACCTATTCTTCCTATTACATTTCCGGTCGAATCGACAGTTACTTCATCGTAACCGAGTTGTTCCATTTCAGTTTTAATCAGATTGACAAAGTCGCCTTCTTCGTCCGTATAACTTCTAGTTTGTATGGATTTTTGAATAAATTTTAATAAATTATCTTTATTGTTCATCCTCGAGTTCTCCTTCCGTGCTGAAAACAAGAATTACAGAATTTTCATTTAGATTAAGCCGAGTTTTAAGATAGTTATGTTCGAAACTTGAAAGAACTTCTTCGACAAAGCCAAGACCCACAGCGCCGGACTCTCCCGAGCTGAAAAAAGGATCATTTTTAATAGGAAGTTTTGCTCTTTTCATTCCCTGAAAAGTTATTTCGTCACTGCACTTTATAAAGCAGCCGCATTTTGCTTTTAGCAAAGGAAATGTTGCAAGATTTGCTTCTCCGCAGTTTAGTCCTGCCATTGCGGTAAAAGGCTCTCCTCCGATATTTATCATTTTATTTTGCTTTACGGATTCATATATGCAGGCAACACTGTCTGCTTCGATAACACCTATGAAAGGCAGTTTGTCCTGATATTTGTTATATAAATACCAAACAACTCCACCTGCCATAGAGCCTACTCCGGCTTGCAAAAATATATGAGTGGGCATTTCGGGAATTTGATTTAAAGCTTCCATAATCATAGTGGAGTAGCCTAGAACAATATCATTTGGAACATCATCGTAATCCGGAAGTGCAGTGTCCTGAACAAAATAATAATTGTGTTCTTTGGCATAATCCGATGCATATCGTACCGTATCATCGTAATTCATTTGTGTTACGATTACCTCTGCATTATATTTTTCGATTGCCTTAACTCTTCTGCTTTCACTTCCCTTAGGCATGAAAATAATAGCCTTATATCCAAGCACATTCGCTCTCCAAGCAAGAGCCTTACCGTGATTTCCGTCGGTGCAGGATACAAAGGTATATTCTGTCTGAGGATTTTTTCTAATAAGCTCATTTAGAGCATAGCTTACGCCAAGTCCTTTAAAAGAGTTCAAGCCGAAACGATATGATTCGTCCTTAACATAAAGTCCTTTTACATTAAGATGCTCAGCCAAAGAGTTTAATGAGTGCAAAGGTGTCGGTTCGTATTCTTTCATAGATTGATGAAACTTATGCACATTTTCGAACTCGGAATGTAAATTACTTTCGTTTGAATATTGAGTTGGAGTATTAAACAAAACTTCTATTTTTTGCATATGATCACTCTCCTTTGATATAATTATATTGATTTGATATTATAAATTATACAATAATATTGGCTAAATATATCGTTATATTTTCATATAAGTAATTTTTGTGTTTTATGATTTATCTTTGGAGGTTTTTTACTATGCAAATGTACAACATCATAATAGACGAAAATAAAAAAGAAACAACTCAGCACGGTTTTTTCGAATTTCCGCTTGCAATATACACGACCGTCATTGATAAAAATGTTCTCGGCTTCGTAGACTGGCACTGGCACGAGGAGCTACAGTTTTGCATTGTCACAAACGGCATCATAGAATTTAACGTGAACAGTCACTTAACAGTTTTGTCAAAAGGAGAGGGCATTTTCATAAACAAAGATCAGCTTCATAAAGCGAGCAACTGTTCAGGAAGTGACGGCTCCTACATATGTTTTAATTTTCATCCGAATTTAATTTCAAGTTTTATGGGAAGCATCATAAACACAAAATATATTCAGCCTTATATCGACAATTGTGCTATTGAATACTGTGTTTTAAAAAATGAAATAGGCTGGCAAAAACTTATTTTGGAAAAGCTTAAATCCGTGTACGAACTTTATTGTAAAAACAGTAGAGGTTTTGAACTTGAGCAGCTTATTCTACTTCTGGAAATTTGGCACACTTTGCTAAAAAATTATTTTGAATTTTTTGCCACATCTCATACAAAGACTAACGATACCGCAGCTCTTAGAAAGGTAATGGACTATATCCATCGTCATTATATGGAAAAAATAGAACTTGACCGGCTGGCTAAGGAGATTAACCTTTCAAAAAGTTCGCTTTGCAGAAAATTTAAGAAACAGATGAACTGCACTGTCTTTGAATACCTTATAAATTACAGACTGTCAAAAGCTGAAATCCTTTTGCTTCATACTGAGGATACAATAACTGACATAGCATATCGCTGCGGCTTCGGCAGCACAAGTTATTTCATCGAACAGTTCAGATCGAAAACGAAATCTTCACCGCTTAACTATCGTAAAATAAAAATTTGCTTGTAAATTTTCCTTATAA
>JBHASY010000122.1:0-3514 GCA_041831635.1 Acetoanaerobium sp.
ACCAATCAATTATTATTGTGAAAAATCAAAGAATTTTCTATATAAAATAAATATTCTTTTGCGTAGTTTTATATCCGGTTTTATGGGTAGAAAATTATATAGTCTTATGTATGTTGATATAACTATGATAAATGTTGACAATTTTATCTTATCGGATAGTGTTAATATAAGATTCTAAAATAAATTTCAGGAAAGAAGGCGATTTTTTGAAAGGTACGGTTGTGGGTACTTGGATCAAAACTCTCAGTAATATGTATCCGGAGGATATCGTAAAAGAAAAAATGAGGATTGCCGGAATAAATCCCGATAAAGCAATCTCCCCACTGGACGATATAGAAGATGTTAAGGTGTTTAGATTTACAAACGAAATATCAAAACACTTTTCGATAAAAGAAGAAGATTTGTGGAAAGAAATAGGAAAAGACAATGTCAAAGCTTTTTACGAATATTACTCATCCTTTTTCAAAAAAGAAAATTTATTCCAATTTTTAAATTCTATGAACGACGTCCATCAGGTAGTTAAAAAAAGAATTTCAGGCTCTAATCCTCCTGCGTTGGATATGGAAATAATAGGTGTAAACGATGTACTGCTTACCTACCGTTCCAGGCGTGGAATGTTCAGCTATCTTCATGGACTTATACTTGGAGCTAAGGCTCATTTTAAAGAAGATATAAAAGTAAAGGAAGTCTACAAAAAAGATGGCGAAATGCAGTTAAAACTCACCTTTCCGTATGAAGTAAGAAAAAAGAAAAGTTATCCTGTTAACAAAATACTTTCTTTTGGCTTTATAAAAGATCTGGGAGCAAAGGTGAGTATATTTTCACTTATTATCGGACTTATAGTCGGACTTTTGAGTAGAAATCTCCCTTTTGCTTTTCTCATTTCTCCTTTATTTATGGCAATATTCACATTTGTTGGCTTTAAAATGTTGAGTATGCCTCTTGAAGATATAAGAAACGAATTAAGATCTCTTGCCGCCAAAAACTTTGTAATAACCACCGAGATATCTACAGGAAACGATATGTATGAAGAAATTCACAGTGCTTTTAATACATACAAAGCTTCTGTGGCTGAAGATTTTATAGGCTTTAACAGTATTACCGAAGAAATGCAGGGCTTTAGTAATTCTTTAAGCGGTATTTCTCGCAAAATGGATATTACAAGCAAAGAAATAGCAGATGTAGTTGAACAGCTTGCCGCTTCCGCTACTACTCAAGCTGAAGAAACCGAGCATGGTGTAAGTATACTTCATGACAATGTCGAGAGCATAAAAAATATATCTGAGCAGGAGAATCAAAATAAAGTCGAACTGGAAGATGCTCTTTCAAATATCAACGATTCATTTAAGGCTCTTGACAGTACCGTTACAAGCCTTGAAAAAATCCTCGAAAAATTTGAAAATGTGAAAAACGAAAGTATAAATTTAAAAAATAAAGGAAAGGAAATCGAGGAAATAGCTTCATTTGTGGCAAATATTTCTTCTCAGACAACTCTTCTTGCTCTTAACGCTTCCATAGAGGCGGCAAGAGCAGGAGAAGCCGGCAGAGGTTTCTCTGTAGTTGCTGACGAGGTTAGAAAACTTGCTGAGCAATCCGAAACTGCCGCCGATAACATCAAAGAAAACGTATATGGCTTCTTATCCGAAATGGATAATATGGTCAGCAGTATAACCGACCAGTACAATGTAATAAATGCGGAAAGTAACTCTATAAAACAGTCTATAGAAAAAACAGAAGCCGCTCACGAAAAGATAGAAGATGTGGCTGAAAAAATGCTTGTAACCGCAGCTGAACTTGAAAGTCAGTCTGTAAATATCTCTTCTATGTTTACAAATATAGAATCTCTAGCCGGCATAGCCGAAGAAAATTCTGCATCAACTCAATTAGTAAGCTCAAGCGTATCAAGCTATGCTGAGGAAATTTTAAAACTTACCGAAGGAATAAATGACTTTAAAAAACTTACTCATGAGTTTGGAATATATATTTCTACCTACAAACTATAGAAGGTGCTGCCTGCAAATTGTTTTTTGCAGAGAAGTTCTAAAATTTAAAATCCCTAGATTATTTAATACTGAGATTCTACGTCAGTACTTTATAAACCACCCTCAAAGCATTGATAAATATACGTTCCTTCAAAATTCAGCTTTCACCCATTGGGTGAAAGAAAAATGCTCAAAAATGTGTTGAATTATCAGCTTTTATGAGTCGATATATGGTACAATAATAGTAACAAAAGCAGAAAAAGGGGTTTAAATTATGATTAATAAAATTGATTTCACAGCTAAGAATCTAACATCAAATGCAGGTCTTTTTCTTCTCCTTGAGAACGCAAAAAGTAATGAGATTTTTGATCTAGTTGAAGATGACCTCGTATTTGATAATGACTCCACAAATAAAATCAAGATGAATCATATAAAGACGATGATCTGTGGTCACTTTATTGGTATAGACAAGCTAGAACGTCTAAAGCTCCTTCAAAATGATCCACTCGTTAATGAATTTGATATTTCCGTAAAAGAACCTGAAACAGTGTCACGATTTTTAGGAAACTTCACCTTTAAGACAACACAAATGTTTAGAGACATTAATTTTAAAGTCTTTAAAAAACTGCTCACTAAAAGTAAATTGACATCCATTACGATTGATATTGATAGTAGTGTAATCAACGTAGAAGGTCATCAAGAAGGTGCATCAAAAGGATATAATCCCAAGAAACTAGGAAACCGATGCTACAATATCCAGTTTGCATTTTGCGACGAATTAAAAGCCTACGTCACCGGATTTGTAAGAAGTGGCAATACTTACACAGCTAACGGTGCATCTGAAATGATCAAAGAAATAGTAGCCAACATCAAAACAGATGATTTAGAGATTTTATTTCGAATGGATAGTGGCTACTTTGATGAAAAAATTATTGAAACGATAGAATCTCTTGGTTGCAAATATTTAATTAAAGCCAAAAGTTATTCTACGCTTGCATCCCAAGCAACGAATTCATCGGTTGTATTCGTTAAAGGTGAAGAAGGCAGAGAAACTACAGAACTGTTTACAAAATTAGATAACTGGGAGAAAGACAGAAGGTTTGTTGTGTCTCGCGTACTGAAACCAGAAAAAGAAAGAGCACAAATATCACTTTTAGAAGGCTCTGAGTACGAATACTTTTTCTTTGTGACAAACACTACATTGCTTTCTGAAAAAGTAGTTATATCCTATGAAAAACGTGGCAATGCTGAGAACTATATTAAAGAAGCCAAATACGACATGGCGGTGGGTCATCTTTTACTTAAATCATTTTGGGCAAATGAAGCGGTGTTTCAAATGATGATGCTTTCATATAACCTGTTTTTGTTGTTCAAGATTGATTCCTTAGAGCCTTCAGAATACAGACAGCAAATAAAGACCTTTCGTTTGAAGTATGTATTTCTTGCAGCCAAAATCATTAAAACCGCAAGAACTGTAATTATGAATTTGTCAGAAAACTATCCGTACAAGGAAGTGTATGAAAAATGTCTGG
>JBHASY010000123.1:0-3008 GCA_041831635.1 Acetoanaerobium sp.
CTATTACCGGTCAGATGGACGATTTTATAGATTCTTTGGAAGAAGAGGGAGAAATGGATTTTTTGTCAAATTTTAAAGATACAGATAAGAAAGATGAGATAGATATGCAAGATTACGAACAAGATGAAGAAATTTCAAATGAGGCGGATGAAAAAGACGATTCTAAGAAAAAGAAGAAGAAAAAGAAACATCTGGATACTTTCGGAACAAACCTTACCGACAAAGCATCGAAAAATCAAATAGATAAAGTGGTAGGACGAGATAAGGAAATCCAAAGGGTAATTCAGATACTAAACAGAAGAGGAAAGAATAATCCTGTGCTTGTAGGAGAACCCGGAGTAGGAAAAACTGCCATAGCGGAGGGACTTGCAGTTAGAATAGCTGAAAAACAAGTACCATCAAAACTTTTAAATGCAGAGGTATATCTGCTTGATATGACGGCTATAGTCGCAGGGACTCAGTTTAGAGGACAGTTCGAAGGAAGAATGAAGTCCATAATTACCGAGGCGCAAAGCTATGGCAATATCATTCTGGTAATAGACGAACTTCATAACATTATGGGTGCAGGAGAGGTTCACGGAGGGACCATGAACGCAGCAAATATTCTAAAACCGGCTCTTGCAAGGGGAGATGTCCAAATCATCGGAGCGACTACTTTGGCAGAGTACAGGAAACATATAGAAAAAGATTCCGCTTTAGAAAGGCGCTTTCAACCTGTCATAGTGGACGAGCCAAGTGAAGCTGAAAGCATAGAAATATTAAACGGAATAAAAGCCTATTACGAGGATTATCATCAAGTAACTATCTCATATGAGGTAATAGAGGCGGCTGTGAAGATGTCAAACAGATATATCACAGACAGGTTTTTGCCTGACAAAGCTATAGATGTAATAGATGAAGCAGGCTCAAGAGCAAATCTTGTAAATGAGGTGCTTACTGATATAGAGGACTATAAAAACCAACTTTCTCAAAGTAGATATCTAAAGGATCAAGCCTCGGAGAAGGGAGATTTTGAAGGGGCTGCCTATTACAAGGCTGAAGAAATTCGTCTCAGTCAAAAAATCGAAACTCTGGAAAAAAATGCAAAAATTCCTCTTACAATAGAAGATGTTGCTCATATCATAGAGGCATGGACGAAAATTCCTCTAAAATCTATAACTGAAGAAGAGGCTGTTAAGTTGCTGAATTTAGAAAAAAGACTTCACCAAAGAGTTATAGGACAAGATGAGGCGATATCAAGCATATCGAGAACAGTTAGAAGAAATCGATCAGGCTTCAGAAAAAGAAGAAAACCTGCATCGTTTATATTCGTAGGACCTACAGGAGTAGGAAAGACAGAAGTGGTAAGGGCTTTAGCTAAAGAAATGTTCGGTAGCGAAGAAGATATGATAAGAATAGATATGAGTGAATATATGGAAAGACACACCGTATCAAAGCTTATAGGCTCGCCTCCGGGATATGTAGGTTATGACGAGGGTGGACAGCTTACTGAAAAAGTAAGGAGAAAGCCTTATTCTGTAATATTATTTGACGAGATAGAAAAAGCTCATACAGATGTGTTTAATATGTTGCTTCAAATTTTGGAAGACGGCAGGCTTACAGATGCACAGGGAAGAACCGTATTTTTTGAAAACACTGTTGTAGTTATGACATCAAATGCAGGAACTTCGTACAAAAACAAAAGTATGGGATTTGGAAATAAAGATACTTTAGAAGAGAGCGAACATATAAAAGACGCCCTTAAAGAGGTGTTTAGACCTGAATTTTTAAATCGTGTAGACGATATAGTCGTATTCAATAAACTTTCAAAATCAGAACTAAGGCAAATAGTAGACCTTATGATAAATGAGGTCCAAGCTGAACTTGCCGAAAAAGGAATTCATCTTCACGTGAGCGATGAAGTAAAAGAATTTTTATTGGAAAAAGGTTATGACGAGAAATATGGAGCAAGACCGCTAAGGCGAGTAATACAAAGATATATCGAAGATGAAATATCTGAGTTGTATTTGCGTAAGGAGATTTTGGACAAAGACTCGATATCAGCTATTATGTTAAATACACAGGTCAGTATAGTGAAAAGTCACGAATAAATAGTAGAAACAATTATCCGATTTTTCTGTCGTCGGATTGAGCGTGACAACAAATATCAAAAAGGACTATCAAGAAAGATAGTCCTTTTCTGAAACCAAGAGGTACTACTTACGACATAGAGAAGTTTAAAGCTCACTTGAAAGCGAGTCTAAGAGCGTATATATGAAAAAATGAAACATCTTTTGTGAGATTATATATTTTTTCATAATACTATTTATCGTAGCTATATAATTCATACTTTTCAATAAGACTTATAATTTTATTAGGATAATCAGGATCAGTAGAATATCCGCAGGTATATAAAGCCTGTGCAGCCTCTTGGTAGGTAGTTGAATTTATTACAGGGATATACCTGTCAGCAGTTCCAAGAAGTAAACCGTGATGTGCCACAGAGTCTGCCAGACTGTCATACACTCTAAATGCACCTGAAATTTGAACCGGTTTTCCGTCTACATATTCGTTTGTCTGAAAGACCACCCTTTGATCGGTTTCTCTGATACTTTTTATTCCGAAATAATTTTGATATTCCTTTGAGAGAACCGATTCCCCCCAGTTACTCTCCAGTATCGCTTGAGCTATAGTTATGCTGGGGAAAATTTTATACTTTTCTTCATTTTCCTTTGCATACGGGAGAATAGTTTCAATAAAATTTTCTCTTCGTATTTCCTCGTCACGTATACGCTTTTTTTCGGGAAGGCTTGCAATTTCCTTACCTGAAAATATAATTAGTATCATAATTGAGAGAGCGATTAAACCTGTTGAGACAAATCTTAAAAAAAGATAAAAATTTCTTGGAAGCTTTTTTCTTTTCGTTTTTTTCATACATAGTTCTCCTGTAAATTGATTTAATATTTATTTTACCTATAATTCAAATTCCATAAATTAAATCTGTGTTATAAAATCAATTTATTAAATAA
>JBHASY010000124.1:0-12379 GCA_041831635.1 Acetoanaerobium sp.
CATATTAAAAAATGAAAATTGCAAAATATGTTGATTTTTAATTATTATAATAATATAATCATTTCTAACAATCTAAATTAGGAGGGATTACCTTGTACAAAATCACAGTTATTCCCGGAGACGGGATAGCAGAAGAAGTTACTCAAAGCGTCATTCAAATGGTAAATTCACTAAGTTTGTCTATACAGTGGGATATAGTCAATGCAGGCCTTACTTCATATAACAATACAGGTGAACTGCTTCCTAGTTCAGTTTTAGAAAGTATTGAAAAAAACAAAATAATTTTAAAAGGACCTATTACCACACCTATAGGCTATGGTTTCAAAAGCATAAATGTAACTCTTAGATCAAAATATAACCTCTATGCAAATATTCGTCCAGTAAAAAACATTGGTGTTATAGATAGCAAATACAAAAATGTAGATTTAGTTATTTTCAGGGAAAATACCGAAGATTTATATGCAGGAATAGAAGAAAAAATAAACGATGATGAATGTCGCAGTGTGAAAATAATTACCAAGTCTGCAACTATAAAAATTGCAAGAGAGGCTTTTGAATATGCTAAAAATATGGATAAATCTAAAGTTACTGTAGTGACAAAAGCAAATATAATGAAACTAACAGATGGCTTATTTTTAAATACGGTAAGAGAGGTAGCTTTAGATTACCCTTCTATAGAACTGGAAGAAATACTAGTTGACAATATGTGTATGCAGTTAGTTTTAAATCCATCTAGATATCAAATTATTTTGACATCAAATCTATACGGAGATATTCTATCCGACTTATGTGCAGGGTTAATAGGAGGTCTAGGTCTGGTTCCCAGTGCAAACATAGGCAAAGACATATCCTTATTTGAAGCTGTACACGGAAGTGCTCCCGATATAGCTGGAATGAATAGAGCAAATCCTACAGCTCTCGCACTTAGTGCTGCTATGATGCTAAACTATATAGGAGAACATTCTGCGGCTAAAAAATTGCAAAATGCACTTAATGAGGTGCTTTGCTACAGAGATAATTTCACTTACGATCTCGGAGGAACTACCTCAACTTCAGAATTTACTAAAAAAGTAATAGAAACAATTCAAACCCTATAATTTAATCGGAGGAATGAAAATGGAAAAAATCATAGATAGACTTGCTTTGATTTCAGAAACCAGTAGTCTGATACCACCTGAACTTTATGACAAATATAATGTAAAAAGAGGCCTTAGAAATTCAAATGGAACAGGAGTTTTGGTTGGACTTACTAAAATAGGTTCAGTAGATGGATATAAAATAGTAGATGATAAAATAATTCCAAAAGAGGGCCAGCTCTTTTATAGAGGAATAAATGTAGAGGAAATAGTCGATGGATTTCAGAAAGATAATCGTATGGGTTTTGAAGAAACTACGTATTTATTACTATTCGGCAAACTTCCAAGCAAAGCACAGCTTTATGAGTTTAATGACGTTCTTTCCGAAATGAGATGTCTTCCGAAACAGTTTACTGAAAATATGATTTTAAAAATACCCAGTGCAAATATTATGAATAAACTTCAAAGAAGTATCCTAGTTTTGTATTCCAGCGATGATAATCCTGAAGATTTAAGTGTGAGAAATGTTTTGAAACAGTCTTTAAATTTAATAGCAAAATTTCCTACTATCATATCTTATGGATATCAAGCTAAATCACATTACTTTTACGATAACAGCCTTTTTATTCATTCTCCGAGAAAAGAACTTGGTACAGCCGAAAATATTCTTCATATGACTCGTTCAGACAGCAAGTACACAAAAATAGAAGCCGAAACTCTGGATTTAAGTCTTGTACTTCACGCAGAACATGGAGGAGGTAATAACTCAGCTTTTGCTACTCACGTGGTATCCTCTAGCGGAACTGATACATATTCAGCTATAGCAACAGCCGTAGGTTCTCTTAAAGGGTCTAAACACGGCGGTGCAAATCTAAAAGTGAGAGATATGGTAGCCGACATAATGGAAAATGTGTCTGATTGGTCGAATAAAGGATTGTTAAAAGACTATTTAATTAAAATACTGAAAAAAGAAGCTTTTGACAAATCCGGTCTGATTTATGGAATGGGTCATGCTGTGTATACTCTTTCAGATCCAAGAGCAAAACTATTGAAAAAGAAAGCCAAAGAGCTTGCATATGAAAAAGACAGATTAAATGAATATGAACTTTATTCAAATATAGAAGAGCTGTCTAAAGAAATATACAAAGCTTTCAAAGGCGAAGACGCAATAATTGCGGCAAATGTAGACCTGTATTCTGGATTTGTATATGACCTTTTAAATATCCCGTCTGATTTATACACTCCTTTGTTCGCCACTTCCAGAATTTCAGGCTGGTGCGCACATAGAATAGAACAAATAATAAGTGACAAAAAAATAATAAGACCGGCTTATAAAAGCATAGATGAGAATATAGATTACGCAAATATAAATTTTAGATAAAGAAAAACGGCGGCTTGAATACTGATGTTAAAACCGCCGTTTTTTTGTCTGCCGTTAGAACAAAGGTTTATACAGTAAAGAGAAATCTGTGTAACGCCTGAAATTACCTATCAATGCTATAAAGGCCGCGTATTTAATTTTTTATATCTATTAAAAATTTAAACTTTTTTGGTCGAGGCAGAAGTAATATGCAAATCTCTTAGATTAAAAAATTATATGAGGATGAGTAGACCTGTAAGCCGAGTTCTGTCGTGAGCGATCATCTATCTACGACTATCGTTACCGATAGCCTCTGGCGACCTACCTATGGGACAAGGACGGGTCATCCTTACATCGGCCCCTACTTGGTCTTGCTCCGGATGGGGTTTACATGGCCGGTCAGTCACCTGACCGCCGGTGGGCTCTTACCCCACCTTTCCACCCTTACCACAAATGGCGGTTTATCTCTGTTGCACTATCCTTAGAGTCGCCTCCACCGGACGTTATCCGGCATCCTTACCCTGTGGAGCTCGGACTTTCCTCGTGAACTAAATCACGCGATCGCTTAGTCTACTCTTTTGAAATTATACCATTATATTCATCAATAAACAAATCATTTATAAAATTGTAAAATTTATTATACAGAACTGATATATATTTTTTATCCCTCTTACAAAAATCGTTTTGCCATTTGTAAAATTTTTTAAATAAAATATTCATTGATTAAAGCAAGTATTTCCACTTTATATTTTCTTTTTTTTATGTTAATTTATAAATGCAACTAAAAGATTACAATGCTCAGATATCAGCATTATAATTAACCAATAACTAAAACTCCAATGCATTAGATAAATAAGATTTACTAGTGTGATTCGGAAATAAAAACAAGAGGTGATAATATGCCGGCAATTTTGGAATGTGTACCTAACATAAGCGAGGGAAGAGATTTAGAAAAAGTAGAAAAGATTGTAGATGCCGTAAGGACTACTAAGGGAGTCAAACTTTTGAACTATTCGTCAGATAAAGATCATAACCGCTCCGTTATCACATTTTTAGGAGAACCTGACGCTGTAGTGGAGGCTGCGCTTAAACTTGCAAAAGCAGCAACAGCTTTAATAGATATGTCCACTCACACAGGAGGACATCCCAGAATGGGTGCTGTGGATGTGATGCCGCTGATTCCTATTAAAGACATAACTATAGAAGAAACTGTAGAGCTGTCAAAAAAATTAGCACAAAACATAGCAAACGAGTGTAATATGCACGTTACACTTTATGAAAACTCCGCTTCGGCTTCCCACAGGCAAAATCTTGCAGATATAAGAAGAGGTCAGTATGAGGCTATGGCAGAAAAAATCAAAGAGGATATGTGGATTCCGGACTACGGTCCTGCCGGGTTTAATCCTAAAGCCGGAGTTGTTGCAGTCGGAGCAAGACCTCCTCTTATAGCGTATAATATAAATTTGTCCACAGACAACGTGCAAATAGCAAAGAACATCGCAAATGCAATAAGAAGTGCCAAAGGCGGATTTGTCTATTGCAAGGCTATGGGTCTTCTTATAGAAGAAACGGGAAAGGCACAGGTATCTATGAATCTCGTAAATCCTGATTACACTACCATATTTAGAGTGTTCGACACTGTAGAAAGAGAAGCTCATCGTTACGGAGTGAGCGTTACGGACTCGGAAATAGTAGGACTTGTTCCTATGAAAGCACTTATAGACACAGCCGTTTATCATCTTAAGCTTGATAACTTTTCTATGGATCAGGTTTTAGAAACAAGAATATGGGAGTAGGTGAAAAAATGAAACTTATAGATATGAATTTAAAAGATTTTGCAAATGAAGTTGAGTCGCTATCTCCTGCCCCAGGCGGAGGTTCCTGCTCAGCTTATAATGCTTTAGTTGGAGTATGCCTATCTAGAATGATGGCTAACCTCAGTTTTGGGAAAAAGAAATATGAAGCACAAGATGAAAGCATAAAATCTGAAGTGCAAAATTGTTTTGAAGAATTAGAAAAAATAAAAAACGAAATGCTTTCGCTGGTAGACAAGGACACTGAAGCATTTAACGAAGTAGTAAAGGCTATGAAAATGCCCAAAGAAACCGACGAGGAAAAATCTCTTAGAAAAGAAGCTATAGATAAAGCTACGTGGCTTTCTATAGATGTTCCTCACAGAGTTGCAGTCTTGTCATTTGAGGCTATGAAAAAAATGTATCCTATCTATAAATATGGGAACGAAAATGCTTTAACTGACGTAGGTGTAGGCTTTTTGATGTGTGCCTCCGGAGCAGAAGGAGCTATACTTAATGTAAAAATCAATTTAGACTCTGTAATAGACACCGAAAAAGCAAAAAAAATAGAACTGGAATGTAATCAGTTATTATCAGAAGTTACAAAGCTTAAAAACGAAGTGCTGCTATCAATTCATGATAAACTAAAAATATAATCGAGGTGATGTAATGTCCGCTGATTTAGTTTTATATAACATAGGAGAACTGTTTTGTCCTATAGACAACGACGAGCCTCTAAAAGGTTTTGCTATGAATACGGCTACGATAATGAAAAATGCATATATCGCTGTAAAAGACGGAAAAATCCAAGCTGTGGGCGAGGGAGAAGTACCTGAAAATCTAATCTCAAGCAAAACACAAAAAAAAAGATTTATCAGGACTTACAGTTACACCGGGACTGGTAGACTCTCACACTCACTTAGTTCACGGAGGAAGCAGAGAAAACGAATTTAGTATGAAACTTAACGGTGTAAGTTACCTTGATATCTTGGCAGCTGGCGGAGGGATCCTCAGTACGGTAAATGCCACAAAAAATTCTACCTTTGATGAACTGTATGACAAAGCGAAAAAAAGCCTGGATACTATGCTTGCTCACGGAACTACGACAGTGGAGGCTAAAAGCGGATACGGCTTGGAGTGGGAGACCGAAGAAAAACAGCTTAAAGTTGCAAAAAAATTAAACGAAGATCACCCTATAGAAATCGTTTCTACATTTATGGGAGCGCACGCTATTCCTACTCGCTTCAAAGAAAATCCCGAAGATTACATAAAAGAACTGACGGATTTTATGATTCCTGAGGTTGCAAAGCACTCTCTTGCTGAATTTTGCGATATATTTTGCGAACACGGAGTATTTAGCGTGGAACAAACCAGAAGAATACTACAGTGCGCAAAAGAAAACAACCTTAAAATAAAAATTCACGCTGATGAAATAGTGTCGCTCGGAGGCACAGAACTTGCAGCTGAAATGGGAGCGCACAGTGCAGAGCATCTTATGGCGGCATCTGACGAGGGCATATCTCTGATGGCAAGAAATAATGTAATAGCAAATCTTCTTCCCGGAACTACATTTAGCCTGATGAAAACCTCATACGCAAATGCAAGAAAAATGATCGAAAACAATTTAGCTGTAGCTTTGTCTACCGACTACAATCCGGGTAGCTGTCCTACAGAAAACATTCAGCTTATAATGCAGCTTGGCAGTCTTACTATGAAGATGAGCCCTGTCGAAGTCTTTAATGCCGTAACGATAAACGCTGCTCACAGTCTGGGACGAGGAGATAAGATCGGAAGCTTTAAAATCGGAAAAAATGCCGACATCGTAGTCTTTGACGCTCCAAATATAGACTATATACTCTATCACTTCGGCACAAATCACGTTAAAGAAGTTTACAAAAACGGAAAACCGGTCGTGCAGGATAACAGAGTAATTTAACTTATTGTATACCAAAGTATAATATAATCGCAGAGCAGAACAAGTTAAAATACCTAAATAAAAAACCGTTAAAATCATTTATTTAAATCAGATTTTAACGGTTTTTCTTTATTACAAAACTTATAAGTAAGTACAAAATTTCATAAAAAATTTTTTTAAAGCCCTATAAAAATCGGCACAAGTATAGGTACGAGTATAGAAAGTATCAGTCCAGTGACAAAGGCGATGATCGCAGTTTTTCCATCTGTTGATTTTGAAATGATCGGCAGTGTCGTATCCATTGCCGTAGCACCCGCAGGAGCCACCGCTTCGTTAAAGCCTAAATACTTGGCAACAAGGGGTATACTGATGATTGCAAGGATTTCTCTGCTTACATTTGTCATAAACGACAAGGCACTAAGCTCTGACGAATACGGCGCTATGATGATTGCAGATAAAGAGTACCAACCGAAGCCCGCACCTATTGCAGCCGACTCGTTAAATTTATATCCGAAAAGAATTCCGCACACCACAGCACCGACTATACTTCCTATCGCCACAAGCACAGGCGTAGACACAGCCTTTATTCCTATTTCTTTTATTTGAGAAATTACGTCTTTGTTTTTTCCTATATCTATTCCCACAAAGAAAAGCAAAGCACATAGTCCTATATCCATAAATGTAGTTATAAGTGCTACAGACTCTCCAACGAAAAATTTTCCTGTAAGAATTCCAAGCACAACTGCCGATATTATCTTAAGCGTCAATGTCCTCACCTGCTTTCCCGATTTTATTTTTTCCCGAAAACATAAACTTAAATGCTTTGTTAAATACAAATACGAAAACAACGCTGAACGCTATCGAAAATACGGCAAACACCGCCGACTTCAGTCCTATGGTTGAAAATGAAGTCATCACCTTTTCATTAGTTCCCATACTGATGCCCATTGCAAATAATAAGAATAAAAGGCAAATCAGTTGAATCAAGTCCAATTTATTTAAAATTTTAGGACTTAATTTTCCACTCCTACCAAAGAGCACTCCAAAAAACATAAGCAAAACATAAAGCAAAATTCTAAAAAGCATCTTATCCCTCCTTGTAGTCAACATTATTATCATATCAAATTTAATAATATAAACCAACTGCTATTAAGATATTTTGTTTATATCTATAAAGTATTATTTTCTATTAAACATATTGCAAATTTCCAATTATCATTTTGAATATTCTTAAATGCTCGTAAAGCCTTGCTGTATAGGCTTTAGGGTGTTTTCCCACTTTATTAAGATACTTAATGTTTCCTTATATAATCTGTTATGAATTGATTGTCAAAAGTGGCAAAAGGGTAGTAAATTCATTTCTTTTAAGCGACTAAACATCTTGCTACAATGAGAGGAAATGCAACAAGAGGATAATTCTTTTTCATTCTTCAAATTCCTCCATAAATTTCTTCATCATGGTAAGTCCGCTGGTTCTGTGCCGGTAAACAGTAGAACGATTAAGTTTCAGTATATCTGCAATCTCTGAATAACTCATATTCACAAAATAGAAATAGAAGCAGGATATCTCGTTTATTACCGTGTAACTCCCGAAGTACTTCACTTAACAGGTCGTTCTCAATACCAATGGATATACCGTTTAGTATAAAAATTTGAAAATCCGTTGAATGACAGTTTCATGTTCTCACCCCCTTTCTTTGGATTGAAAGGAAGTAAACCTTGATCCTTTATCTCCTTTCACTCTTAGTCCCGACGTAAAATGGGAATTTATTGCAGTACCAGTCAAAAAAATTTCGGATAAATAAAAAACACACAAACAGATTGTTCTCAGTTCATGTGTCTTAGCGGTGTTGCTTATATTATTTGTGGAATCGAAAAATCACGGAGGATTCTTTTGTGTAGATAATTGTGTTTTATGTTCGTAAGTAAATGTCGTATAAAATCGACTTGTAGTATATATTTTTCATAATAATTCTCCTAATAAAAATAACCGATAATATAATATTACAACAAGAAAAATTTATGCCTAGTTTTATTAAAATATGAGATAAAAACACTTCATACTTTCCAAAACTAGGCATAAATTTTTCATCCTTATATTATATTACTTATTACTTAACAAACTCAATTCCTTTATTTATAGCACTCATATTTGAGTCGTAAGTTTCAGGTCTTTTTCCTGTAAGTTTTTTCAAAGCCTTTTCAATTTTAGGCAGATCCGCAAGATTTAGGCTAGGAATCAATGCCCCTAGAGATATCATATTTGCAATACTTGAATTTCCAAGTTCATTTGCCATTTCTGTCGCAGGAATTTCTATAATTTTTATATCTGTTCTGGGATTTTCTATTTTTGCAAGTGATGAGTTCACTACTAAAACCCCACCCGGTTTTATTTTAGGAGAAAACTTTTCATAAGCAGGTTTATTCAGAACTATAGCTGCGTCTGCCTTATCA
Source organism: Acetoanaerobium sp. (assembly GCA_041831635.1). Lineage (GTDB taxonomy): Bacteria > Bacillota > Clostridia > Peptostreptococcales > Filifactoraceae > Acetoanaerobium. Next base: position 8,599 of record JBHASY010000124.1, read on the forward strand.
ATTACAGGAGAATGTATTTCTTCATCAGATAAAATAACAGAACAGTTTGCAGTTCCACCTCTCATCTCAGGTCCATAAGATGGAATCCAACAAAGTTCGAGGTCTGAACCCATTCCGGCATAAGCAAGAAGTTTTCCTAAAAACATTACTCCCTGTCCTCCAAATCCAGCTAATATCACTTTATCCATCATAAGCTTTTTACCTCCTCAATAACCTTTAATTCTCCAAGTTCATAAATCGGCATCATATTATCTCTTAACCACTGTAAACTTTGTGTAGGAGAAAGTCCCCAATTTGTAGGACAGGTAGACAATACACTCACAAAAGCAAATCCAAGACCCGCTTTTTGAACCATAAATGCTTTTTTTATTGCTTTTTTTGCAAGATTTATATTTTTAGGAGAATCCACTGAAACAGAAGCTACATAAGCTGCTCCCTCAAGGTTCGCAATAAGCTTAGGAAGATCAACAGGAGAACCTGTCAGTTTTTTATCTCTTCCAAACGGACTTGTAGATGTTTTCATACCCTCTAAAGTTGTTGGAGCCATTTGTCCTCCAGTCATACCGTAGATAGCGTTGTTTACCATTATAGATGTAATGTTTTCCCCTCTGGCAGCCGTGTGAATAGCATGTTGAGTTCCGATGGATGCTATATCTCCATCTCCTTGATATGTAAATACTATTCTATCTGGCAATGATCTTTTCACTCCTGTTCCCACCGCCTGTGCTCTACCGTGAGCTGCTCCCACAAAATCGCAGGAAAAAAAGTTTTGGCAAAAGCCAGCACATCCTACAGGCGATATTCCTATGGTGTCTTCTATTATATCAAGTTCTTCCAAAGTTTCCGCTATCAATCTCATTATTATTCCATGCGTACAGCCCGGACAAAATGAAAAAGGAACATCTGTAAGTCCTTTTGATCTTTTGAATATTTGTTGTTCCATAAACCATACCTCCTTATCTTAAGTTAAATTTTGATTCGACAAATTCTAAAATTTCAAACTCAGTTGGAAGCATACCACCTTGTCTTCTAAAAAGATGAGTCTCCGGTTTACACTCAACTGCAAGTTTAACATCTTCTATCATCTGTCCTGTATTAAGTTCTACAGTGACGATACCTTTGATTTTATCCATAAAAGGCACAAAAGCTTTTTTCGGGAAAGGCCATAGAGTTATAGGTCTGATAAGCCCTAACTTAATACCTTTTTTTCTGGCTTCAATAACTGTACTCTTACAAATTCTACCTGTAGTTCCATAACTTACTAAAAGATATTCTGCATCTTCAGTTTGAAATTCTTCCCATCTTTGTTCTTTTTCTTCTATATCTTTGTATTTGGCTTCCCATCTTAAGTTGCTTTCTTCTCCTATTTCATTTGTAAGAGAGTAACTTGCGATAATTCTTTTTTCTCTTCCTTTTGCTCCATCTATAATCCAGCTTCTGTCATATTCTTCACTTTCAGGCTTTTCTTTGAGCACTACAGGCTCCATAGTCTGCCCTAAGAATCCATCGCTTAAAATCATTACAGGATTTCTATGTTTTTCTGCAAGATCAAATGCCATCATAGTATAGTCATAAAGTTCTTGTGCTTTAGAAGGTGCAAGAACTATCAGTCTATAATCGCCGTGTCCTCCACCTTTTGTAGCTTGAAAATAATCAGACTGAGCAGGTCCAAGTCCGCCAAGTCCCGGTCCTGTTCTGTTTACATTTACTACAACCATAGGAATTTCGACAGCCGCACTGTATGAAAGGCCCTCTTGTTTCAAGCTTATTCCTGGACTCGAAGACGCAGTCATTACTCTATTTCCTGTACAGGCAGCTCCATAACACATATTTATAGCCCCTATTTCATCTTCTGCTTGAACTAAAGTTCCACCTACTTGAGGAAATCTGGCTGACAAATATTCTATTACCTCAGTTGACGGGGTAATAGGATACCCGAAAAACAATCTACATCCTGATTTTATGGCAGCTTCACCGATGATTTCATTTCCTTTCATCAATACTCTTTCCATACTTTTATCTCTCCTTTTGAGTCTATTTGTAAACTTCTATAGCTACGTCCGGACAAATGGTTGCACAAAGTCCACAGCCTATACATTCATCCGGATTAGTACATACGGCTGTAAAATAACCTTTTTCATTTGCTACTTCCCCTACAGCTATTATCTTTTTAGGACATACCCCCATACATAGCCCACAGCTTTTACAAAATTTTGCAACAACATTGATTCTTGGCAAGGTAATCTCTCCTTTTCTATTTACATTTGCTTGCAATATGTGAACCCAAAGCTATAGAATATAATTTAGTTTCATAATCGTCAGCTCTGGAAACCAACACTATAGGTACTTTTGCTCCCATAATAATACCTGCCGAAGTCGCTCCTGCCAAATATGTAAGTGATTTTCCAATAGCATTTCCGACTTCTATAAACGGAACGGCAAGTACGTCTACATCTCCCGCAATCTCACTTTTAAAGCTTTTTACTTTTGCAGCTTCGCTTGAAAGCGCTAAATCCATCGCAAGAGGTCCCTCTACTATTATTCCATCTCCAAATTCATTGTTTTTGCACATATCTTGGAGTTTTCTGGCGTCCATAGTCGCAGGCATCTTTTCATTAGGTTTTTCTTTGGCTGCTATAACTGCCACCTTAGTAGTTTCAATACCTAGTGATTTAGCTACTTCATGAGCATTTTTTATTATCATAGCTTTTTCTTTTACTGATGGTGCTATATTCATTCCTCCATCAGTAAGTATCAGTAATTTATGATAAGACGCAACATCGTATAACATGACGTGACTGATTAAATTTTCTGTTCTAAGACCGGCCTCCTTGTTTAAAACTGCTTTTAACAAAATCGAAGTATCAAGAAGTCCTTTCATTAAAAAATGAGCTTTCTTTTCTACAACAAGCTCAACAGCTTTCTTTGCACTTTCTTCCAAAGAAGATGTTTCTACTATTTCATCAGGGTTTATCTTGAAATCCAGCTTTTCGCAAATTTCTACTATTGCTTTTTTATCTCCTATTAAAATAGGTTCGACTATATTGTCCTTAGATGCTTGTTTTAAAGCTCCAAGTACATCTTCATCTTCAGCTGCCGCAACAGCCAGCTTTAATTTAGGGTTGTTGGCAACGTTTTCCAATAGTTCTGATAAGCGTTTTATCATCATATCCCTCCTAGATTTAATTAAAGTATCCATCCATTTTCTTTTTAATTATACAATATGTCATAGATATATACAATATGTTTAAATAATGTATACAAAGTTTTCTGAAAATAAAAAATGCTTAATTGTAAAATCAAATTAAAGCAATAAAAAACTACGAAATATGCTAAATTTCCTAATATATGAAAATAATAAACACTCGATATTGCCTATAAGAAAAATAGAAGGGTTACTCAATATTTATGATCTATTTTATGTAATATATCATTTTAGTCTTTATATATAACTTTTATGCACTCTTGAACTATAGCATCGTGAGGGTCTAAATCCTTAGCAAGGGAAATATAGTGTTTAGCATTTTTTAAATCATCTAAATTATAATAAACCATTGCAATATTACATAATATCTCTATGCTGTCAGTATCTAGTTCAAATGCATATTCCAAAAGTTCTAAAGCCTGCTCAAAATCTCCTAAAAACGCAAAACAAAGTGCCATTTCATTGATAAGTTGGGGTTGATAAGCATCTATTTTATACGCAAATTCAAAATAATCTATAGCTTTTTCATAATTCCCACTTAATCTATTTATATAACCTAGATAAAAATAACTTTCA
>JBHASY010000125.1:0-3764 GCA_041831635.1 Acetoanaerobium sp.
ACCTTTCAAGGAAAATCGTCGTACCAAAGCTCATTCATACGTAGTAAATCAGTAGTAATTTGATTGGTTTTATCCTTGATGGGGTGGAATACTTCCAGTGTTTATGCGGATAATTGGAGTTTTGTTATGTTTTTAGTATAAAAATTTCTAAAATAAATATAGTTTAGAAACTTCATCTCTCATAAAATGATAAACTATCTTCTTCAGATAGATATCCAAACAGAAATATTCCATGAATTCTCACTTGATAAATAGGCTTGTATATTATCAGTTGTCTATAGTATAAACAATATTTTTAAAATTTTTCTTCCAGTAAAAACAATTTTTCAACCAGCTCATTTAACTGTTTTTCATTATAATACTCTATGACCAGTGTTCCTTTTTTTTGGCTTCCTTTTAGGATTACTTTCGTCTGCAGTATCTGTGTCAATTTATCTATAACTTCTTTAGTATGAACATCTTCTATAGTTTCTTTCTTGGATTTTGACCTTCTTACCTGTTCTTCAGTCTGCCTTACAGAAAGACCTTCGTTGATGATTTTTTGAGTAAGAAGTTTTCTTTTTTTCTCATCTGATATTCCTAGCAAAGTTTTTGCATGACCCTCGCTTATAGATTTTTCCTCGAGTTTACCGGTTGTAAATTCATCTAAATTAAGTAATCTAAGCCTGTTTGCTATATATGATCTGCTTTTCGCAAGAATATTTGCCATATCATACTGACTGAGATTTAATTCCTTCATAAAATTTTGTATCGCTCTAGCCTCTTCTACAGGGTTTAAATTTTCTCTTTGGATATTTTCTATCAGAGCTATTTCTTTTATATTTGCCTTGTCCTCTACTATACAGGGAAGATATTCCATACCTGCCAGCTTTGAGGCCTGATACCTTCTTTCTCCGGCTATTATCTCGTAACCGTATTGTGATTTACTGACTATGATAGGCTGGAGTATTCCATATTTTTTTATAGAAAAAGCAAGCTCGTCAAGAGCATTTTTATCAAAGCTTTTTCTAGGCTGGTCTTTTCGTGGATATATTTCATTTATAGGTATATTTTCAAGTTTTATATCTTTCGCCTCAATTCTGTAAACTCATACATTCTTTAATAACTGTCAAAAATAAATAACCGCTACTATTTAATATTTTCCGGCAAATTTATAATCTTACACTTTGTAACATTATATTATCGGTTCTTTCGACGGTTTCCCTGCTTTTCTGGGATATTTTTTCGGTGTAGATGATGTCTTTTTAACGACCAATATATTGTGGTTTAAATCTGTATAAGGAATATTTATTTCTCTTATATATTCAAGGCTACAGCCTAAAACAGATAAAGCCTCTTTTGCCTGCTCCACTTCCGATGTTACGGCAGGCCCTTTATGGCAGATAAAATATCCTCCTTTTTTCAAAAAAGGAGTACAATACTCAAGCAGTACAGGTAAAGATGCTACAGCTCTTGATAAAACTATATCGTACTGCTCCCGATATCTGGGGTTAGAGCCTGCATCTTCGGCTCTGCTATGAAGATACTCTACATTACCAAGCCCTATTTCTTCTCCTACTTCTTTTAAGAACTTAATTCTTTTGTTTAAAGAGTCCAGCAAAGTCATTTTTATATCAGGTCTCATTATCTTTACAGGTATCGACGGAAAGCCGGCACCTGTTCCTACATCTATGGCTTTTAGTCCATAAGGTTTTAATTCTTCTATTAAAAGACAAGCTAAAGAGTCCAAAAAATGCTTAGTATATATTTCAAAGGGGTCTTCTATCGCTGTCAAGTTCATCACTTTATTATATTCTAAAAGAGTCTGCATATATATTTTAAAATACTCCTGCTGCTCTTTATTTATCTCTATATTCCAAGAATTTAATCCCTGCGATAGTATTTCATCAAGTTCCATATAAATATTACTCCTTATTATCGGTTTATATACTTAAAAAGTTTTATTTTCTCAATGTTATTTTATATACAAACATATAAAATTCAGCGAAAAAATGGTGCTTACTTTGTAAAAATATGCAATACTTTTCTTAATTTAGCTATATATGTCTGTGTATAAGATTTTACAAATAAAAGTTTTATTTATCTTGATTTTTTCTACTTTGCATATATATCAAAAGAACCGATATATCTGCTGGAGAAACTCCTGAAATACGAGATGCCTGCCCTATATTGAAAGGTTTGATTTCATTGAGTTTTTGCCTTGCCTCTATCCTAAGTCCGCTGATAGTTTCATAGTCCAAATCTTGAGGAAGTTTCTTCTTCTCAAGTTTTTTGAAACTTTCTACTTGATCTAGCTGTTTCTTTATATACCCCTCATACTTCACTGTTATCTCGCATTGCTCTATTACCTGAGATGAAAGTTCTTTATTTCCTTTCTCAATCTTGTCGAGAAATTCATAGTTCACTTCTGTTCTTTTTAAAAATTCATACAAAGATACAGTCCTGCTAAGGGATGACGCTCCTATCTCCTTTAAAATAGGATTAACTTCATCAGGCTTTACCTTTTCTGTTTTTAATCTGTTTAGTTCTGCTTCGATCTGATTTTTCTTCGCTATAAATTTTTCATAACGTTCATCTGTAACAAGTCCTACTTCTCTTCCTTTTTCAGTAAGTCTAAGATCTGCATTATCCTGTCTTAAAAGCAATCTGTATTCTGCTCGTGAAGTCATCATTCTATACGGTTCGTTAGTTCCTTTAGTTACTAAATCATCTATCAAGACTCCTATATAACTCTCCGACCTGTCCAATATAAACGGCTCTTGACCTCTTATATGCCTTACTGCATTTATACCTGCCATAAGTCCTTGAGAAGCAGCCTCTTCATAACCCGAAGTTCCGTTAAACTGACCGGCGCTGAACAAGCCGGGTATATCTTTTATCTCCAGGCTCGGTTTTAGATAAAGAGGGTCTATACAGTCGTACTCTATAGCATAGGCAGGTCTCATCATCTTTACATTTTCAAGTCCTTTAACTGTACGATACATCTCAAGCTGAACTTCATAGGCTAAAGAAGATGAAAATCCCTGAATATAATATTCCTTGGTATTAAGTCCCTCAGGCTCTACAAAAAACTGATGTGTTTCCTTATCTTTAAATCTCACTACCTTATCCTCAATAGACGGACAATATCTTGGACCTTTACTGTCCATATCCCCTCTGTAAAGAGCAGAACGATCCAGATTATTTAATATTATTTCGTGAGTTTTCGGCGTGGTTCTTGTCAGATAACACACCACTTGATTTTCTCCTATATAGTCGTTCATAAATGAAAACGGAACTATTTTCTCATCTCCGTATTGAATTTCCATTTTGGAAAAATCAATAGAGTCTGAGTGTACTCTTGCCGGTGTTCCTGTTTTAAATCTCCTAAGAGGAAGCCCCAGCTTTTCAAGCGATGAAGTAAGTCCGTCAGCCGAATTTAACCCTATGGGTCCTGATGAATAATTTACCTCTCCTATGAAAACTCTGGATTTAAGATATACTCCTGTAGCCAGTATCACAGCTTTAGCTTCGTATTTTGCTCTTAACCTCGTAAGCACTCCTGTTACCTTTTTATCATCGTCATAGAGTATTTCTATTACCTCGTCCATTACTATATCCAGATTTGGAGTGTTTTCAAGAGTTTTTTTCATCTCCATATGGTACATATTTCTATCATTTTGAGCTCTAAGAGAGTGAACAGCGGGACCTTTTGCTGTATTTAACATTCTGCTTTGTATAAAAGTCTTATCCGTATTTAAACCCATTTCTCCACCAAGTGCATC
>JBHASY010000126.1:0-82204 GCA_041831635.1 Acetoanaerobium sp.
AGAAAAAAGAAGAAGAACAAAGTTTACTTGCTGCAACATCTCAAAATGCAGAAATATCTCAAGAGGCTGTAGAACAAATTGAATTTGAAATTAAAGAGTCAAGTAAAAAGAAAAGTATCGAGGGACTTATTGATACAAATCCTGAAATAGTTACACAACTATTAAAAACATGGATAGATGAAGAATAGGGAGGGGAATATATGGCAGCACCGGCAAAGAAAACGGAATTATACGGCAAGCAAAAAGCAGCTATTCTTCTTATAACTTTAGGTCCTGAACACTCAGCTAAAATTTTTCAACATCTTTCTGATGAAGAGATAGAAGAAATGACTTTAGAAATTGCAAATGTAAAAAAAGTCGACCCTCTGGTAAAAGAGGAAATCTTAGAAGAATTTTATGGTATGTGTGTTGCTCAGGAATATATTTCTGAGGGAGGAATCGGCTACGCTAAAGATATACTTGAAAAATCACTAGGTAAAGAGAAAGCCTTTGAAGTAATAAACAGACTTACTGCATCACTTCAGGTTAAGCCTTTTGATTTTGCAAGGAAGGCTGATCCGTCTCAGTTGGTAAATTTTATTCAAAACGAACATCCTCAAACTATAGCGCTTATTCTTTCTTATCTGGAACCATATAAATCAGGACAGGTGTTAGCGGCTTTATCTCAAGATAAACAAAGTGAAGTAACTAAAAGAATAGCCACTATGGATAGGACTTATCCTGAAGTTATCAAGGATGTGGAAATTGTTTTGGAAAAGAAACTTTCAAATATAGTTACTCAAGACTACACTAAAGCAGGTGGAGTAGAATCTGTAGTTGAAATACTTAACTCTGTAGATAGAGGAACCGAAAAATATATTATTGAAAGCTTGGAGGTTACAGACCCTGAATTAGCAGAAGAAATCAAAAAGAGAATGTTTGTATTTGAAGATATTATTAATCTCGACTCCACTGCAATTCAAAGATTTATTCGTGAAATTGAAAACAAAGAGCTTACTATTGCACTTAAGGGTGCGACTGCCGAAGTTGCCGACTTGATATTTGGAAATATGTCAAAACGTATGGTGGAAATGGTAAAAGAAGAGATGGAATTTATGGGTCCTGTAAGACTTAAAGATGTTGAGGAAGCTCAGCAAAACGTTGTTAATGCTATCAGAAGATTAGAAGAAGCCGGAGAGATTGTGATTTCAAGAGGTGGAGGAGATGAAATCATTGTATAAAGTGATTAAATCCACTAACATAGATTACGAAGAGGAAATTTTTATATCGCCAGGTTCTGTCTATGATGCTCAGACCGGCGAAGAAAATACCGGAGAATTTTCAACAGACGGGAGTTCTCTTGAAGATGTACTAAAGTATAAATACAGAATGGAAAGACAAGCGAAGCAAGTTTTAGATGAAGCTAAAATTCAGGCAGAGGTAATGATAAATTCTGCAGAAAAGCAAGCTGAAACTATAAATGAAGAAGCAATAATTAAGGCAGAAAGTTTAAGGAAATCAGAGGCTCAAAGAGGGTATAATGAAGGTCATAAAAAAGGATATTCTGAAAGCATAGAAAAATACACTACATTGATAGAGCAAGCCACTCAGATAGTGAATGAGGCAGAAGACTACAAAAAACAATCAATTGAGTCTTTCGAACAGGAGATAATTCAATTAGTGCTTGCATCGGTGGAAAAGATAACCAAAAAAATTCTGGATGAAAATGATGATATAGTACTGGGAATTATAAAAAACGCAATTGAAAGTATGACTTTCAGAGACTACTTGATAATAACTGTTTCAAAAGCGGATTTTGAAGTAGTGGAATTTGCAAGAAACAAGATTTTAGCAATATATCCGGCAATAAGTAAGATAGAAGTAAAAGTTTCAGATAATTTCAAAAAAGGAGATGTAGAAATAGAAAGCGATTCAGGAAGCCTTAATCCATCTGTTTCACATCAGATTAAAAAATTGATAGGAGAGTTTAGTAAATTGATAATTGGCAGTGATGAAGTATGATTACAAACCTAAAAAAATATCATGACAGACTAAACGAGGTATCATTGTATCAATATAAAGGGAAAGTATCCAGAGTCATAGGTCTTACCATTGAATCAAAAGGTCCTGCAGTTAGACTCGGAGAAACTTGCCACATATATCCTATAAAGTCAAAAGAACCTGTACTTGCAGAAGTCGTGGGCTTTAAAGAGGATACCGTTCTTTTGATGCCGTTAGGAGAAATGGAAGGCATAGGACCGGGTTCTGTGGTTGTAGCAACAGGAAACACCCTGGAAGTAGATGTAGGAGAAGATTTACTCGGAAGAGTGTTAGATGGTATGGGAATGCCTATAGATACTCTTGAGAGACCATCGCTTAATTATTCTTATCCTGTAAACAATCAACCTCCGAATCCTCTTTCCAGAACAAAAATAACGAAACCTTTACCATTAGGAGTCAAAGCCATAGATGGTTTTTTAACATGTGGGAGAGGACAGAGGATAGGTATTTTTGCAGGTTCAGGGGTAGGGAAATCCACATTGCTTGGAATGATAGCCAGAAATGCCTTAGCTGAAGTAAATGTAATCGCACTTATTGGAGAGCGTGGAAGAGAGGTTAAGGAATTTATAGAAAATGATTTGCAAGAAGAAGGTTTAAAAAAATCTGTGGTGGTTGTTGTCACATCGGATCAACCGCCTTTAGTCAGAATGAAAGGGGCATTGCTTGCCACTTCTATAGCAGAATATTTTAGAGATTGTGGAAAAAATGTAGTCTTGATGATGGACTCGCTTACTAGGTTTTCTATGGCTCAAAGGGAAGTGGGGCTTGCTATAGGGGAGCCGCCTGTTACTAAAGGCTACACCCCATCGGTTTTTGCTGTACTTCCAAAACTGTTGGAAAGAGCAGGAAATTCAAACAAAGGATCTATTACGGGGCTGTACACAGTTCTTGTTGACGGAGATGATATGAATGAACCTATAGCCGATGCAGTCAGAGGTATATTAGATGGACATATAGTTTTGTCAAGAAACTTGGCAAACAAAAACCATTATCCGGCTATTGATGTACTGGCAAGTGTAAGTAGGGTAATGCCGAGTATAGTATCCGGAGAACATTTGGGGACAGTAGGGCAAATCAAAGATTTGATGGCGACATATAGGGACTCTGAGGACTTGATAAATATAGGAGCTTATGTCAAAGGGACAAATAGAAAAGTAGATATGGCAATAGACAAAATGGACAGTATAAATGAATTTTTAAGACAAGGTGTTCACGATAGATTGACATTTGACGAAATCACACAACTATTAAATACTATCTTAGATTAGCAGGTGATGATGTGGGGTTTAAGTTTAAACTTCAAAGAGTTCTTGACTTAAAATTGAAACAAGAAAATGAGAAAAAAAACCAAATTTCTACTTTGATGCAGGCTATAAAAGAGAAAGAAGAAGAGTTGGAAAATTTTAAAAATGAAAAAAGACAAAAGGAACTTAGTTTAAATGAAAATAGAAAAAAAGGCATTTCGATATTAGAAATAAGAAATATAAGCCATTATTTGCTTTTTGTAGAAAAGAAAATGAATATTGTGAGGCTTGAAATAAGTTCTTTGGAAACAAACTTAAATCAAAAAAGATTAGAGTGTTTAGAACTTCAAAAAGAAAGAAAGACTTTTGAAAAGCTAAAAGAAAAAGAATACGAAAAATATCTCTATAACGAAAAGAAAGAAGAAGAAAAAACTATAGATCAGATAGTAACATTTAAGAAAAATAACACTAAGTAGGAGGCTGGCTTTGTGAGTGAAGAAGTAATCATACGAGATGATGTAATGTCAAAAGGTTCAAGATTTGGAGCATTAAAAACAGCTATCCTTGTTGTGTTAGGATTACTGATAATAATTACAGCATCGTCGACTATTTTGTACTTCACAAACAGTGAAGTACAGACTACTATAGATGAACTTGCACTGAGGTTTGGAATAGTTAAACCGGAGGGAGAAGTGGACACTAGAGTGAAAGAATTGTCGACATATTATCTTTCTCTTGATGTGCCCAGGGCAGCCGATAAGTTATATGCACTTAAACAAGAAGACAAAAAACTTTATGATGAATTATTTTCCTATATGATAGGGGAGAACTCTCTAAAGACTTCTAAAATCAGAGATGAGATAAAGTTAAAAGAGGCTAAATCGGATACTCTTCAAAGAGAATATGAATCTATGCAAGCTGAAATCAGTACAAAAATGAGTTCAGATGCTACTCATTATACTTCTTTAGGCTTAAAAGGAGCGATAAATGCTATAGAAGAGTCTTTGACTTATGATATGGACTTTGAATCTATGGCGAAAACTTTGGAAACTATGCAGCCTAATTTCGTAGCCAGATTACTTTATTATATGAGTCCGACATATTCTAATGAGTTAGAGATGTCATTAAGCAGAGAGTTTTATAATTCAGTAAAGATGGAAAAAGATAAATATGAGGAGTTTATAAGAAAAAACACATCAAGAACTCAGATATATGATAAAATGGACACTGTGTTGGCAGCTCAAAAACTGGAAACGACTACAGAATTTAGTTTAGATGATTTAGGATTGATGTTTTCCAAGATGGACTATTTTAAGTCAGCGGAAATTCTTAACAAGTTTTCTGATGATGAGTATGTTGCACAGGTGCTTGAAAGTATTAAAAATTATGAAGATTTAGAAGCTATATTTGATGGAAGTTTGTCAACTGTAATAGCTGATTCGCTTAGAGTGTTAGAAGAATATGAGCGAGATACCGAGACGCTTAGAAAGGCTTACGAAAAAATGCAGGCTACAGATTTGGCGGATATTGTCGATACAATGACTAACCAGAATCCGTCATATAAAGAATATAAGATTGATGATGTAAGGAGGTTCAGAATAACAGAGCAAGAGATGACGGTGGAAGTGTTAAAGAGATCCAAGCCTACTGTGGTTTCAAACCTGTTAGCTGAACTAAAAAACACTGACAGAACTCAAAAAGCGGCCTTACTAAGTAGAGAACTTGGTATACCGAATCCGTAATAAAGGAGGTAATTAAATGAACAAAGTTGATACAGTGTCTTTAACAAATATGATTTTGCCAAAACCTGATGCCGGTTCAAAAGGGTCTTGGGGAAATTCGGCTTTTAAAGACATTTTTTCTGTTAACAATTCAAACAATTTAAAATTTAACAATAAACCGAACAAATCGACAAAAGGCATATACTCAGAAAGTCAAAAAACGGATAAAAATTCACAAATTTCAAGAAAAGATTCATTTACAGAATCTAATGCTAAACCTATAGATTTTAAGGCTAAGAAACAAGATAACACTAATAACAGAATCCAAAATGAAAAACAAGTTAATGAAGCCCTAAAGATTGAAAATGTTTCACATGAGGCAGAAAAAAATATAAGCGAAACGGAAACAAAAAAACAGGAAGAACTTGCGAACTCTGTAAACGAACAAGAAAATATGAACATACAAGATGTGTCTTTGAAAGTGTCAGAACTAATCCAAAGCCTTGTGAATGCCAAACTAACTCCTGAGCAAGCAACAAAGTTAGAAGAAGCTGTAAATTCAATGTCTAAAGAAATCAAGGATTTAACACAGGAAAATCCAAGATTGATCCTTGATTTTATCAAAGATAACTTACAGTCTTTAGAAAAAACACTTGATTTATCAAAAGAACAGTTTCAAAATATACAGAGTAGTGTAAATACATTATTAGAAAATGTTGAAGCTAATAAAGGCATGGATTTAGACAAATTTATCTTATTTCAAAAAACTCAAACTCAGAAATTCGCTTCCAATGTCAAGACTGAGCCAAGAAATGAGGTAGTTATAGGAAATATAGATGATATAAATATAGAATTAAATTCACTGAAACCTCACCTGACTGTTATTTCCGGTGCAAACACACAAGCATCAAATGCTTTTGCCGGTGAGCAAAATGACGATTTAAATTTTGTTCAGACTCAGATAGATGAGATAGAGGGATTCGAGATAACAGGAGGAAAGATATTTTCTAATTCCGTGCTGATGAACTCGGCAAAAAAAGTAGAAGTGAAAAACACACAGTTTATGCAGATGATATCAAAGATAACTGAAGAAATCAAGTTGACACTTGATAAAAACAAAAGTGAAATTACCATAAAACTTCAACCTGAAACACTGGGAAGACTCACTGTAAAGATAAATTCCGAAAATGGATTGATGAATGCATCTTTCTTTGCTGAAAACGACAAGGCCAGAATTATGATAGAAAACAATATGACTGAACTTAAAAAATCTCTGGAAAAACAAGGGATACAAGTTCAAAATCTTACTGTGACAGTAGACCAAAATCAAGATGAACTTTCAAAACATAGAAATATAATGGAGGCTCAAAAATACAACAAAGGTAACATAAGCATTGCAGATTTTGAGTCATTAGAAAAAGGAAAAGATGATAACCCATATATACTTGAGGATATATTCTCAGAACTTATTTAGGAGGAAAATATGAGCACAACTGCTTTAAATGGAGCAATTGATAAAACGAATACCGTTAAACCTACTCCCATAACAGATAGGGGAACCCAAAAGGAAGAAACCAGACAAGTAAAAAACGAGCTTGGGAAGGATGCTTTTTTAAAACTGCTGACAACGCAGCTTAGCCATCAGGATCCGCTTAATCCTACCAATGATAAAGAATTTTTAAGTCAAATGGCGAGTTTTTCTTCGTTAGAGCAAATGCAAAATTTAAATAAAAGTTTTGAAGGATTGGATAAAACTCTAAAAGAGAATCAACAGGCTCTGTTTGAAACTATCAAAAAGTTTAATAATAACTATGTGGACGGACACAAGGAGCTTGTAAATAAAATAGAAGAGTTGTCTTTGGCGATAAAAGAATTGAAGAGAAACGGTTAAAAATTTGTAGTGCAGGTCAGATTGAAATATCTGAAAAAGTATGAATGAAAATAACTTAAAATATAAGTCGGATATTTTTAGGAAATTAGAAATTTCTGACACTATGAAATATTTTTTAGGAAAATGATTATTTAACTAATATAAGGGATATAATGAGGAGGAGCACCTTATGATGAGATCAATGAACTCGGCGGTATCTGCACTGAGGAACCACCAGTTGAGAATGGATGTTGTTGGTAATAATATAGCGAATGTAAATACTGTAGGCTTTAAATCAAGCAGGGTAACCTTTAGAGATTCTCTAAGTCAAACACTTAGGGGGGCAAGCGGTCCTCTTGAAGCAGGCAAAGGAGGAACAAATCCTCAGCAGGTGGGGCTTGGTATGGACGTGTCTTCGATAGATACTATCTTTGGAACAGGAGTGCCTGACAGAACGGATAGAGGATTGGATGTAATGGTAAACGGCGAGGGTTTCTTTATGGTTTCAAATGACGGGACCATAGACGGAGTGTACTACACAAGAGCGGGCAATTTTGATGTAGACGAAGACGGGAATTTGGTAAATGCTGACGGACTTAGAGTTTTGGGATATCAAGTGGATGCAGATGGAAATATAACTAATAATGTTGGAGGGATTAAAGTTCCTTTAGCAGATAGTGTTCCCCCTGTAACAACTACTAAAGTTTTAATGGAAGGAAACTTGGACTCAAGAGCAGTTTTAACAACCTCTACTACACCTCCTACGATTGAAAGACAAACAGAAATCACAGTAACGGATTCGCTCGGGACAAAACATAGAATAAGACTGGATTTTGCAAAAACAGCTGCAAATGCTTGGGCAGTGTCGGCTGCAATTGTTGGAACAACTTCCACTTCGACAGGTGGACCGGTAAACATTACTTTTGCTCAAGCTACGACAGCAACGGAAACTGCAGGAAAATTAACAACAGCATCTCCTAAAGGTTTTGATATAACTCTTACTCCAAACAACGGTGCAGCAGCATTTACGTTTAATGTTGATTTATCGGATTTAACTCAGTACGGAACAGAGTCAAGTGCACTTATGCGTTCTGAGAACGGTTCTCCTGTAGGAGTGCTTACTTCGTATGCTATAGGACAAAGCGGAGAGGTAGAGGGAGTGTTTTCAAACGGTAAAACTAAGGTGTTGGGACAGATAGCCACGTCTATATTTGCAAACCCTGCGGGGCTTGTAAAGATGGGTGGCAATCTATATAGGAGCTCTGTAAACTCGGGAGATCCTCAGGTAAACAAACCGGGAACAGGCGGAAATGCAAATCTTCAGCCGGGAGCATTAGAAATGTCAAACGTAGACTTAGGAAAAGAATTTACTAATATGATAGTAACTCAAAGGGGATTTCAGGCGAATTCCCGTGTTATAACAACTACGGATCAAATGCTTGAAGAACTTGTTAATCTTAAACGTTAGTGGGGTTTTTTATGATAAAACTGTCTAGGTTAAACGGGGAAGAATACATTTTAAACAGTAATTTGATAGAAACTGTTGAAGCTAATCCGGATACAGTCATAACTCTAACGACAAATCATAAATTTGTCGTTAGAGAGTCTGTTGATGAAGTAATAGATAGGATAATAAAATACAATGCTTTGGTAGGGGCGACTATTAAAGTCATTAAAAGTGAGGTGTAGGGCGTGGATTTGTCCACTGTTATAGGGATAGTTTCAGGGATAGTGTTGATAGTAGTATCGATTTTGTTGGGGGGTAGCTTGCTTGCTTTCTTTGATTTACCCTCTATAATGATCGTTGTTGGAGGAACATTAGCAGCTACACTTGTTGCTTATCCGATACCGCAAGTAAAAGATATTATGAAGTTGACACAAAAGACATTCGCAAACAGAGATTCCAATCCTAACAAAATAATAAGCGATATAATCGTTTTGGCAAACAAGGCGAGAAAAGAGGGACTTTTGGCTCTTGAAGAGGGAGTAAACTCCTTGGATGACGAGTTTTTGAAAAAGGGACTTATGCTTGTAGTAGACGGAACGGATCCTGAACTTGTCAGAAATCTTTTGGAAACTGAACTTGATTTTATAGAGCAAAGACATAAAACCGGCCAGGGGCTCTTTGAGACTATGGCGACACTTGCTCCGGGTTTCGGTATGATAGGAACACTTATAGGACTTATTAATATGCTGGGAAGTCTTGATGACCCAAGCACCATAGGATCATCTATGGCGGTTGCACTTATTACTACTTTATATGGTTCTTTACTTGCGAACTTGTTTTTTAATCCTATGGCAAATAAACTTAAGATGAAAAGCGGAGATGAAATGCTTGAAAAGGAAATAATGCTTGAGGGTCTTTTATCTATTCAGGCTGGAGAAAATCCGAGAATTATAGAAGAAAAGCTTAAGGCATTCTTGCCTCCTTCTATGAGGGCGGAAGTAAAAGCCGGAGGGGGAGGAGAAAACTAATGGCTAAGAAGCCGAAGCAAGAGGAATGTAAGCAGAAAGTTGCAGAGTATATGGCGACATATGGAGATATGGTTACCTTGCTTCTTTGTTTTTTCGTTCTTTTGTTCTCATTTTCTTCAATAGATGCCCAAAAATTTGAGGCATTGATTCAATCTTTTAGCGGAGCACTTGGGGTTTTAGACGGTGGGGTCACAGTTATGCATGCTCCGGTGTTAGACAGTGGCTTAATTGATGACGGCACATCAAGCGAAGTTCTTGAGATGCAAAATTTTGAAAAGCTGGAGGAAAATATTCAGGAGTACTTAGATGAGAATCAACTTTCTGAGAGCGTGGCTGTTTTGAATGAAGATGCTGGGCTTTTGCTTAGATTTCAGGACAATATTTTGTTCGATTCCGGAAGTGCGGTTCTAAAGCCTGAAGCAATAAAAATAATGAGTTATATAGCGGAACTTCTGAGTGCTCAGGATTTCAAGGATAAGTTTATAAATATAGAAGGACATACGGATAACGTTCCCATGAACAGTGCAAAGTATCCGTCAAACTGGGAACTTTCCGTAGGAAGATCCAGTAATGTTGTAAGGTTTTTAGTTGAAAATAATAATATAGACCCTAAGAGAATTTCGGCTTCAGGCTACAGCGAGTATCATCCTGTGGCACCGAATGATACAGCTGAAAACAGAGCAAAGAATAGAAGGGTTGATATATTGATTTTAAAGACTGTTCATTATAAAGATTCTTCAAAAAGCCAATAAACTTTCTTAGGAGGTGAATGTATGAACAACAAAAAACTTGTGGTATTTTCTGTGGTTATATTCGTAATATCTCTTTTGGTTTTTGCAACAACGTTATATTTGGTAGTTTTTAGAACTCCGGCAGGAGAAAAAGAAGTAAAAAAACCAAAAACATATTCATATGATTTAGGGGAATTTTCGACGAATATAGGGGCTTCGGGAAGGTATTTCAAAGGAAATGTTGTAGTGGAAACTACAGGTAAGAAAACTCCGAAGTTGATTGAAGAAAATGCAACCTCTATAAGAGATTATATTCTTGGAGTTTTAATTTCCCAAGATGTTAAAACTATGATGAGCGAGCAGGGTGCAGAAAGTATTAAAAAGGACATTGCGAAAAAGGTTTCGGAGATAACCGGAACTGACGATATCAGCAATGTGTACTTTACAGACTATATTATACAGTAAGAGAGGTGAAGACGTTTGGCTGATATATTATCCCAAAGTGAAATAGACTCCTTACTGTCTGCACTTAATTCAGGAGAAATAGATGCTTCAGATATTAAGGAAGAGACCGAAGAAAACAAGGTCAAGAAGTACGATTTTAAAAGTCCTAAGAAATTAGCGAAAGATCAGTTAAAGACTCTTCATATGATTCATGAGAATTTCTCTAGAATTTTAAACACCTATTTGTCAGGATATCTAAGGACTATGACTCAGATAGACGTTTTATCAGTAGAAGAACTTTCGTACTATGAATTTAACAATTCAATAACAAATCCCGCTCTTATATCGGTTATAGATTTTGCACCCTTGCCGGGGCAGATAATATTTGAAATGTCAGATAGACTGGCTTTTACTATGATAGATAGAATTTTAGGTGGGAGTGGAACTTATGAATCTGAAAGCAGACCTTTTACTGAGATTGAAACTACGCTACTGAATAAATTGATGGTGAACGTTTCTAGGTTATTTATCGAACCTTGGGAAAATGTCATTGAACTTGATCCTGCACTTGATAAGATAGAGACCAATTCTCAGTTTGCACAGATAGTATCTTCAAATGAAACAGTAGCGCTTATTACTCTTAGAGCTAATATTGGAGATATTGAGGGATTAATGAACATTTGTATGCCACATATTGTTTTAGAACCTATTCTTCCTAATCTTTCTACAAAATTCTGGTTTTCTACAGTTAAAAAAGAAAGCAGCGAAGACAATAAAGAACATTTGGAAATTAGTGTAAAAAGAGCAAATATTGATGTAAATGCAATCGTAGGGGAGACTTACATAACGGTAGAAGAATTTATTTATCTCCAATACGGTGATGTAATAAAGCTTTCCAGAAAAATAGATGAAGATTTAGAGTTAAACGTAGAAGGAAGAACCAAGTACCTAGGAAGACCTGGTACTCTTAAAAATAATATGGCATTCAAGATTACAAAAGTGGTAGAAAAGGGTGATGAAGACTATGATGAATGATATGCTTTCTCAAGAAGAAATAGATGCTCTGATGGGTGGGGGAGGCTCTAAGGCTGAAGAAGAGTCTGTATCTAATCAAGAGAGCTTAAATGATATGGAAATAGATGCGATAGGCGAGATAGGTAATATCAGCATGGGAACTGCTGCCACTACTTTATTCACTCTTTTAGGGCATAAGGTTCAGATTACTACACCAAGAGTGGAAGAGACGACTATAGGTGCTATAGCAAGTAGTTATCCTATACCGTTTATAGCTGTGCAGGTAAACTACAGCGTAGGTGTAAAAGGTATGAACTTACTTATTCTTAAAGAGGATGATGTTAAGATCATCACTTCTTTAATGCTAGGAGGAGATGGCAGGTCAGATATTCCTGAAGAACTAAATGAAATTCATCTTAGTGCGATAAGTGAAGCTATGAACCAGATGATAGGTTCTTCGTCTACTTCTTTATCTGAGATGCTGGCTAAGAAGATAGATATCACACCGCCTATAGTTTCTAGGGTTAATTTTAATGACAATCAATTAGACCCTGAGCTACTTGCAGCAGATGAAAATATCATATGTATATCTTTCAGAATGACTGTAGGAGACTTGATTGACAGCACTATAATGCAGATTCTGCCTATTGAATTCGCAAGAGCATTAGTTGATAGAATGCTAGGCACAGGTGCAGATGATGAGGTTAAAGAAGAAACTCCTGTACCTACTGTGACAGCTAAAACTCCTGAATTACCGGCTCAGGAGGAATACTATGAAGAAGATGATGACTACTATGAAGAAGATTATGATGACGATGAAGATTATTATGAACCACCAAAGAAATCTAAAAAGAAAAAGAATGTAAAGGTTAAACCTGCAGCTTTTGCAAACTTTGATGAGCCTCGTAGACGTGAGGCAAATCTACCTGAAAACATAGATCTTATAAAAGATGTTATGCTTAAGGTTACTGTAGAATTAGGAAGAACTACAAAGCCTATAGATGATATTTTACAGTTTGCGCCGGGAAGTATTTTAGAATTGGATAGACTTGTAGGGGAACCTCTTGATATAATGGTAAATGGAAAGAAAGTTGCAAAAGGGGAAGTGGTCGTAATTGATGAAAATTACGGAGTTAGAATAACTGATATTATAAAAACTGAAAAAAGGCTAAAGAGTATTTGATTTTAAGGAGGAAAATGAAGTGGCAAAAGGGATATTATTAGTAGATGATGCAGCGTTTATGAGAATGATGTTAAAAGACATTTTAGTGAAAAACGGTTATGATGTACTGGGGGAAGCTGAAAATGGATTAAAGGCAGTAGAAAAGTACAAAGAATTAAATCCTGATTTGGTAATTATGGACATCACTATGCCTGAGATGGACGGGATAGAAGCAGTTAAGGAAATTAAGAAAGTAAATGCTTCAGCTGCTGTTATTATGTGTTCAGCTATGGGTCAACAGTCTATGGTTATAGAGGCTATTCAGTCAGGAGCAAAAGATTTTATAGTAAAACCGTTTCAAGCAGATAGAATTATAGAAGCAGTTAAAAAAGTTATAGGATAATGGATTTATTTTTGGAGATACTAAGGATAATAGTTTCTTTAGGAGTTTTTATTGCTATATTATTTGGAGCAAAGTATGCGACTATTTATTGGGCAAAGAGGAACCATTTTATAAATCAAGAAAGACAGATAAAGATTGTGGAACAGGTTCCTCTAACTAGAGATAAAACTATTTTCCTTGTAAAGTATAAAGAAAATGAATACTTAATAGCTACAACTCCCCAGAATATAGAAATAGTTGATAGGATTAAAACAAAGGAAATGGATAATGATGGCAATTAAATCTAAAAAACTTTTTTTGTACTTAGGTATTTTTTTTGTTTTTTTTATTTGTAGCTTTGAATTTGGATATGCAGAAAATCTGAGAGGGAATATCCCGGATATATCTCTACAGATAAATGGTTCTGAAAATGCACGAGACCTGAGTAATTCTGTAGAAATGCTTATATTGTTTACAGTGCTTACTATGCTTCCAAGTATTTTGATTATGATGACTTCATTTACTAGAGTAATAGTGATTTTGTCTTTTTTAAAAAATGCTATGGGAGTACAACAAGCGATACCGTCTCAAGTAATAGTAGGACTTTCGCTTTTTTTGACTTTCTTTATTATGGCACCTGTAGGTAACGAAGTTTACTCGCAGGCACTTAGACCTTATTTTGATAATGAAATAAATCAGGAAGAGGCTTTTTCAACGGCTATGGTTCCTGTTCGTGAGTTTATGATGAGACAAACCAGAGAAAAAGATATTAAACTGTTTATGGATTTATCTAAAAATGAGGAACTGATGAATAAAGAAGATATAGTTTTAGAAGATATTCCAAATACTGTAATTATTCCGGCGTTTGTAATCAGTGAGTTAAAAACAGGTTTTCAGGTTGGATTTTTGCTGTTCATACCGTTTATTATCATAGATATGGTAGTGGCAAGTACACTGATGTCTATGGGTATGATGATGCTTCCTCCTATGATGATATCGCTTCCGTTTAAAATCTTACTTTTTGTTTTAGTAGATGGCTGGGATATGGTTATAAGATCCATTATAGTTGGTTTTAATTAGGGGGGATAGTAATGGATATGGATGTTGTTGTTGGAGTAATCCAGCAATCGTTGACTATGGTATTATTGCTTTCAGCTCCTATGCTTATAGTTGGACTGTTAGTGGGGCTTATAGTCAGCGTTTTTCAAGCAACTACACAGATACAAGAAGCTACTTTAGCTTTTGTTCCCAAGATAGTTGCAGTAATGTTATCTATGGTGCTTTTTGGACCATGGATGATGTCATCTATGGTTAACTTTACTCAAAACCTATTTAATAATATTGATAAATTCATTAAATGATTGGGTAGCTTATGATAAATGAATTATTTACTACGGTTATTACCTCTATAAATGTATTTTTACTTATCCTTTCCAGAGTAATAGGCTTCGTTTCAGTTGCACCTGTATATGGCAGAAACTCTATACCTACTTATGTCAAAATTGGGCTTAGTATCATAGTTTCTTACATAGTGTTACCTTTTTTAGTATTTGAGATTGCTGCCCCTATAAGTTCGGCTGAACTAATATTTTTATCATTAAAAGAAGTTATAACCGGGTTGGGTTTAGGTTTGATAGCTCAGCTCTTTTTTTCTATTTTTGCATCTACAGGGGCTATTATAGATTTAGACTTAGGGCTTTCTATGTCACAAAGTTTTGACCCTCAAATAGGAGGGCAGGTTACTATCACATCTAAACTTATAGATATTTTTGCATATTTGATATTTTTTTTAATAGATGGACATCACTATCTTATTAGGGCTGTAATAAACAGTTTTTACATACTGCCGCTTGGAGTTGCACAGATACACAATGATAATTTTTTGAATTTTTTATCAAAACTGGTAAGCTACATATTTGTAAGTGCCGTTACGATTGCAATACCTATTGTTATAAGTATTTTTATGGGGAATTTACTTCTTGCATTTATGGCTAAGATAATGCCGCAGATGAATGTGTTTGTAGTAGGTATGCCGTTTAAGATTTTTTTAGGACTTATAATTTTAGTAATTTCTATGCCATATATAGGAGAATCAATTAGAAGAATATTGATGCATATTTATGAGTATCTATATCTATTTTTAGAAGTTGTCAAAGGGTAAATTATGGCTGAGTTGAATTTTATTATAGACTTACAATTATTTTCAGAAGAGAAAACTGAGAAAGCGACACCTAAGAAAAGAGAGGATTCCAGAAAAAAGGGTCAAGTAATGCAGAGCAAGGAAGTAAATACTGCAGCTGCGCTTATGGCTTCGGTTCTTGCACTGAAATATTCAGGTGGCCCTATGTTTCGGACTATGACAGAGGCCATCTATTTTTTTAGGAATTTATTATATACAGATATATTAAATGAAAGTGCAGGTGGATATAAAATCCTAATTTACATTATGATATATGTAGTTAAAGCTGTATTTATTGTAGTGGGGGTGGGGTTTGCAGCTGCATTTATATCTTCTAGAGTTCAAGTAGGAAATCTTTTTACCACTGAAACTTTGAAGACTAAACCCGAAAGGCTAAACCCTGTAGAGGGGCTTAAAAGAATGTTCAGCTTAAAATCTTTTGTGGAACTGATAAAGTCTTTACTTAAGATAGGAATAGTAGGTTTTGTAGGATATAGTTATTTAGCAAAGAATATTGGACTTGTTTTGAAAAGTCAGCAACTTAGACCTATTCAGTTTTCATATATGGTATTTGAACTTGCAATTAACCTTGCTTTAAGAATGACATTTGCCATAATAGTGATTGCTATTTTAGATTATTTTTACCAGAAATATGATTATGATAAAAATCTAAAAATGTCAAAACAAGAAATAAAAGAAGAGTTCAAGCAATCAGAGGGGGATCCTCAAATTAAATCTAAGATAAAAGAAAAGCAAAGACAGGCGGCGATGCGAAGAATGATGCAGGAAATTCCTAAAGCAGATGTAATTATCACGAATCCGACTCATTTTGCAGTAGCTTTAAAATATGATGAAGATAAATTTGACGCTCCTTATGTGGTAGCTAAAGGGAAAAATTTAATAGCTCAGACTATAAAAGAAAAAGGAAGAGAATCAAACATACCTATAGTAGAAAATAAACCGCTGGCACAGGCATTATATAAAGAAATTGATATAGGGCAAATGATATCGCCACAGCTTTATGAGGCTGTAGCAGAGGTGCTGGCGTATGTATACTCATTAAAAGAACAAGTTTAGGAGGCTATATGAAATCAGGAGATATAGCAATAACCATCGGGATAATTTTTATCATACTTATGATTATCATTCCGATACCATTATTCTTAGTAGATATACTATTGAGCCTTAATATATCTTTGGCTCTTCTTATATTGCTTATTTCAATGTATAACAACGAAGCTTTGGATTTTTCGGTATTTCCATCTTTATTGCTTATTACTACTTTGTTTAGACTTTCATTAAACATAACTACTACCAGATATATTTTATCTGAGGGAAACGCAGGACAGGTAATAGAAGCGTTTGGAAACTTTGTTATGGGTGGAAATCCCGTAGTAGGATTTATAGTTTTTATAATTATAGTTATAGTTCAGTTTATGGTCATAACTAAAGGTTCTGAGCGTGTAGCTGAGGTAGCGGCAAGATTTACGCTTGATGCTATGCCGGGGAAACAAATGGCGATAGATGCAGACTTAAACTCGGGGCTTATAGATGAAAGACAGGCAAAGGAAAGACGACTAAAGATTCAAGGAGAGTCCGACTTTTATGGGGCGATGGACGGAGCATCTAAGTTCGTAAAGGGAGATGCTATAGCCGGGATTTTGATTACTTTAGTAAATGTAATAGGAGGATTTATTATAGGGGTATTGATACAAAAAATGCCGGTGGCTGAAGCACTGTCCAGATTTACCGTTTTGTCAGTTGGAGACGGGCTTGTTTCTCAGATACCTGCACTTCTTATATCAACAGGAACAGGTATAGTAGTTACCAGAGCGACATCTGAGTCGAACTTAGGTAGAGACTTTATAGACCAGCTTTTTAATAACTATAAAATAATGTTTATTATATCAGGGGTACTGTTCTTTTTAGCACTTACACCACTTCCGTTTGTTCCTTATATGATACTATCTTTGATATTCTTAGGTTCTGGAGTTAATATGTTAAGAAGATCCAGAGTTAAGGAAAACGCTCCTGAAACCGGAGATGAACAAGATGATGTAGAAGAAATTAGAAGACCCGAAAACGTACTTCCTCTTCTAAATGTAGATCCTATAGAACTTGAATTTGGGTATGGAATAATTCCTCTTGCAGATAAATCTCAGGGAGGAGATTTATTTGACAGGCTTGTTATGATAAGAAGGCAATGTGCATTGGAACTTGGAATAGTAGTTCCTATGATCAGGTTAAGGGATAATATACAACTTCAACCTAATGAATATGTGATAAAAATAAAAGGTGTAGAGGTTTCAGGCGGAGAAATACTCTTCGATCACTATCTGGCTATGAATCCGGGAATTGCAGATGGAGAAATAAGGGGGATAGATACAGTAGAGCCTGCATTTGGTCTTCCTGCAAAATGGATAGATGAAAAAGAGCGAGAGAGAGCAGAGATATATGGCTATACAGTAGTAGATCCGCCGTCTATCATATCTACTCACTTGACTGAAATAATAAAGAAACATGCTTATGAATTGATAGGAAGGCAAGATGTTAAGATGCTTCTTGATAATCTTAAGGAAACCCATCCTACTTTAGTAGATGAGGTTATTCCGTCGCTATTATCCATAGGAGATATTCAAAAAGTACTGTCAAATCTGCTTAGGGAGGGAGTTTCTATTAGAAATTTCAGCAATATAATGGAGACTTTAGCAGATTACGGTCAGGTTACCAAAGATACAGATATGCTTACCGAGTACTCCAGACAGACGATGTTTAGAACTATAACCAAGCAGTTTATATCTAGAGAGGATGCAAAGGTTATAACCTTAGACCCTGATTTAGAGAGGATAATTATGGAGTCTTTACAAACTACAGAAACAGGCACTTATATGGCTTTAGATCCTAGTGTGTCGCAAAAATTAGTTGCCAGTTTAGGCAAGGAAGTCGAGAAGGCACTGTCCATAGGAGAGCAACCTTTGATTGTTACTGCACCCGTGGTAAGATTTTACTTCAAAAAATTTGTAGAACAGATAAGTGATGATATAATAGTATTATCATATAATGAAATAGACCAAAAAACAAAAATACAGTCTATAGGGACGGTGAGTGTGTAGTGCAAATAAAAAAATTTGTTGGAGAAAATGTAACTCAGACTATGGCATTAGTGAAAAAAGAAATGGGCAACGATGCTATAATACTACAGACTAAAAAAACAAAATCAAAAGGTCTTTTAGGTCTTTTCAAAAAAGATGCAGTAGAAATACTTGCTGCTGTTGAATCTGAGAAACCCAGCTCCAGAATAGCTGTAGCCAGAATGAGGTCACTGGCAAATATAGATGGTAAAAATGAGAAAAATGATGTATCATTTAAAGAAGTAAATAAAATTTATCAAAGACCGACACCGATAAACAGCTTAAATAATACAGGTGCAAACAGTAACAGTGATATAATAAAGGATATAGATGAGATAAAGACCGTAATAAAAGGCTTAAATGAAAGATTTGTTCAAACTTTTAAAACTGAAGAAGATGAGGTCTTAGAAGAACTAAAGAAGCGGTATATAGGGAAACTCATATCAAAAGGGGTATCTACATTACTGTCAGAAGAAATAGTAAGCGAGGCTTTGTCTAAATATGGGGAATGTAATAGAGAGAGCATATTTAAAGTTATAAGTGAGAAGTTTAATAAATCTGAAAAGTCAAATGCAACATTTTTAAAGAAATATAATGTGTTTATAGGTTCTACAGGAGTAGGGAAGACGACTACTCTTGCAAAACTGGCTTCTAATTTAGCTATTTCAGAGGGAAAACGCATAGGGTTTATGACACTTGATACGTATAGAATATCTGCTGTAGAGCAACTTAGAACCTATGCCGATATACTCAACTGTCCTATAGAAGTAGCATATGACAATTCAGATGTATCAGAAGCTGTGAAAAGACTTGAAAGTAGGGATTCTGTATTCATAGATACAGCAGGAAGAAGCCATAAAAATAAAGTCCATATGATGGAACTGGAAGAAATACTTTCAAGTATAGAAGACAAAAAGATTTTTCTGGTTCTAAGTGCAAATTGTAATAATGAAGACATAAAAGATATACTGGGAGTTTATAGTTTTATTGATGATTTTAGCATAATAATAACAAAGATGGACGAAACTTCAGGAGAAGGTTTAGTTTTTGATATAATGAATGAAACAAATAAACCTATTTCTTATATCACTTACGGGCAAAATGTTCCGGATGATATAGAAGTATTTGATTTCAGTAAGTTCGTCAGTGAATTTTTAAGGGAGATTTAGAATGCAAAATTTCGACCAGGCTCAAAAGCTTAGGGAAGCAGTTGTGTTTAAGAAAAGTTCGGAGCATAGTGAGAAAGCAAAGAATTCTTCTACTAGAGTGATCTGTATATCTAGCGGAAAGGGTGGAGTGGGGAAAAGCAATTTCACTATAAACCTTGCTATTGCTCTTCAATCTCAAGGGAAAAATGTAATAGTAATAGATGCGGATTTAGGGCTTGCGAATGTCGAAATTCTTTTAGGTATTATGCCAAAGTTTACTTTACTGGACGTTGTAAC
This sequence comes from Acetoanaerobium sp., assembly GCA_041831635.1. Taxonomy (GTDB): domain Bacteria; phylum Bacillota; class Clostridia; order Peptostreptococcales; family Filifactoraceae; genus Acetoanaerobium. The sequence continues at coordinate 19,839 of JBHASY010000126.1, forward strand.
TAAAAACACAAGCATAAAGGATGTAATAACGAGAGGGCCTATGGACATAGGCATAATTTCAGGTGGTGCAGGAATGCAGTCTATGACTGAACTGTCGCTTTATGATATGAACAAACTGTTAAATGAATTACATTCTCTCAGAGAAATGGCAGATTTTATTTTAATAGATACAGGTGCAGGAATTTCAAAATCGGTTACAGCATTCATTGAGGCATCAGAAGAACTTATAGTAATAACAACTTGCGAACCTCCTGCAATTGCAGATGCCTATGCACTTATAAAAATAATATCAAAGATAGATAGGCAAAAAAAGATAAGATTAGTAGCAAATAGAGCTGAAGATGTCAAAGAAGGCGAAAATGTATATATGAAACTAAGTTCTGTGTCAAAGCAATTTTTAGACACAAATATAGAATATTTAGGAGAAATCTTAGACGATGATAACGTTACTAAGGCTGTGAAGAAACAAGTGCCTTTTTATATTAACAATTCTAAAGCTAAAGCGAGTAAAGGTATATATAGAATTTCAGAAAAACTTTTAAATATGCCGACTTCTCAAAAAGGCTTTAACGGTTTTATGAAAAAATTAAAAGGGTTATTCGTAGGAGGAAGTGCATAATGAGAGAAAAGGGCAAAGATAAGAATTCTCCACAGCTTGGCCAAAAAATAATAATAATGAGATTTAAGATAACAGGAGAGAAGGTTGAGTATGTAAGCCAACTTATAGATATAGAACCAAATGGAGATTTTGTGATAGCTGTTCCCATAAAAAATTCTCAACTAGTTACTCTGTTAAACGGCACTAAAATCACTATAGTATATAATAACAGTGAGAATGGAATGATGGAATTTGAAGCTGAGGTAATTAGAAAAACAAATGACAAAATACCTTTGATGTATATCAAAAAAATAACCGACATAATAAAAAGTCAAAGGAGAAGTTATTTCAGACTGGATTTGATGATGCCAATTCAAATACTCAAATCAAATGATGACACTATATATTCCGGGTTTACTAAGGACATAAGTGGCGGCGGAGTTAGAATGGTAGCAGAAACAAGGCTTAGCGAGGGAGATATTATCCATGTAGGTTTTGAACTTGAAGGTAGAATATATAACTTTAAAGCACAAGTAAGAACGAAATTTAGCACATTTGAGAATAAAAATGAAGTAGGAATCGAATTTTTGGATATAATTGAAATAGATAGAAATGATTTGATTAAATATTTATTTTTTCAGCAAAGAAAACTTATAAAAAGAGGGATATAAAGTGCAAATTATTAAAGTGTTAATAGTAGATGACTCTGCTCTTATAAGGAAGATGTTGAAAGATTTGCTGGGAAGTGACAGTTATATTAAAGTGGTTGGGACAGTTAAAAATGGAAAAGAGGCACTTGATTTTTTAAAGGTTAATTCTGTTGATGTAATAACTATGGATATAGAAATGCCTGTGATGGATGGAATATCAACCTTGAAAGAAATTATGAGATTAAGACCTACGCCTGTCGTGATGTTAAGTTCTTTCACAAAAGAAGGGGCAGAAATGACGATAAAAGCCTTAGAATTAGGGGCTGCTGACTTTTTACCTAAACCTACCAATATTTTTAATCTGGGCTCCTCTTACGAAATAAAAGAAACTATAATAGGAAAAGTTAAAGATGCTTCAAAAGTTAAGGCAAATAATATTATAGTGACCGGACCTGTAGAAAACAAAGCAATAAGCAGATCTGAGACTAATATTAAAAAAGCAGATATACAAGATAGTAATATTAGGAAAATTGTTGCAATCGGAACATCTACGGGAGGACCAAGAGCCTTACAGGAGGTATTGTGCAATTTGTCAGAAAATTTTCCTGCACCTATTTTTATAGTTCAACATATGCCTAAAGGTTTTACAAAGTCTTTAGCTGAAAGACTTGACACTCTATCTAAAGTGAAAGTAAAAGAAGCTGAAGATGGTGAAATAGTTAAAAACTCGACTGCATATATAGCACCAGGAGACAGACATTTAAAAATAGAGTTTTTATCAAAAAATAAATATCGGATAAAACTCGATGATGGACCTAATGTTTCAGGGCATAAACCATCTGTAGATGCAATGTTTTATTCGTTGTGTGAAATTCCGACAGATGATATTATAGCTGTTATAATGACAGGGATGGGAACTGATGGGGCGAGCGCCATGAAACAATTAAAGCTTGTAAAGCAGTCTACTAATATAGCTGAAGATGAGTCAACCTGTGTAGTATTCGGAATGCCAAAGTCAGCTATAGCAACAGGAGAAGTTGATAGAATTTTGCCACTTACTAAGATAGCCACTGAGCTTAATAAATTATTGGGGGTGTAATATGTTAGATTTTGAACAATATATTGACATATTTATAGACGAGTCCAAAGAGCATTTGCAAAACTTGAATGAACGCTTAATGGATTATGAGGCTAATACCGAAAACTTAGAAACAGTAAATGAGATTTTTAGAATAGCTCATACCTTAAAAGGAATGTCTGCGACGATGGGATTTGAAACCATTGCTACGCTTACTCATAAAATGGAAAATATCTTAGATGGTATAAGGTCTCATAAACTTCAGACCACATCTGAGATGGTAGATATATTATTTGAAGGCCTTGACATCTTAGAAGAAGAAGTTAAGAGTGTTGAAACTACAGGTTCAGAGAAAAAAACTGACATAACAAATATTATGTCCAGATTGGATGATATCGAACATCAAAGGGGTTCCTCTTCTGTAAAACCGACCACAGCAACAGTAGAAGAAACCGGTGGAGACGGACGTGACTTGGAAATCAGCGAAGAAGATAAAGAGACTATAATCAGTGTCGCTGAGCAAATGGCTGAAAATGGGATGAAAGTGTTTAAATTATGGGTGAAACTGGAAGACAACTGTATGCTTAAAGCTGCGAGGTCGTTTTTGGTGTTTAAATCTCTGGAAAGCAAGGGAGAGGTAGTTTATTCACATCCATCTGCTGATGATATAGAAGATGAAAAATTTGAAGACAGTTTTACCGTTTTATACGCGACAGATTTGCCTACTGAAGAAATTGAAACTATGATTATGGAAGTTTCTGAAATTGAAAAAGTAGAGATTTCTGAATTTGATATTTCAAAAGAGACTATAAGCGAGGATAAAGGTTCTGAGCCTATCATGACTGAAGATGACAAACAAATTCAAGCAGAAACGGCAACTAAAACTCAGCCTAGTGAAGCTAAGACTGCACCTAGAGCAGCAGCTAAAGAAAAACAAGCCGATGCAGACAGTGGAGCAAAGAAAAATAAAGCCGGAAAAACTGTAAGGGTAGATATAGATAGACTGGACAACCTGATGAATCTAGTTAGTGAGTTGATCATAGTCAAAACCAGGCTGGAAGACGATGCGATAAGTTCAAATCCTCAAAATATGAACGATGCAGTAGAGTATCTGGAAAGAATAACAACCAGCCTTCACGATGCCGTTACTAAGGTCAGAATGGTACCTGTAGAGAGGGTGTTTAATCGTTTCCCTAGAATGGTAAGGGATTTATCTAAAGACCTGAATAAAGAGATAGACTTGGTAATGATGGGAGAAGAAACGGAGGTAGACAGAACTGTCATAGATGAAATCGGAGATCCGCTTATCCACTTGCTCAGAAATTCTATAGATCATGGAGTAGAACTTCCTGAGGTAAGACTTGAAAAAGGAAAGAAAGAAAAAGGAAAGGTTAATCTAAATGCTTATCCTGACGGAAATACGGTTGTAATCGAAGTATCTGATGATGGTGCCGGTATAAACGTAGAAAAGGTAAAACAGAAAGCTATAGATAAAGGCTTAATAACAATAGAGCAAGCCAGAGAAATGGACAGTAGTAAAGCTGCCGAACTTATTTTTGCTCCGGGATTTAGTACAGCAGACAAAGTTTCTGACGTATCAGGACGTGGAGTAGGACTTGATGTAGTTCTAACAAAGATAGAAGCATTAGGCGGAAATGTAGAAATCGAAACTGAAAAAGATAAAGGCTCCAGATTTATAATCAGACTTCCGCTTACTCTTGCTATAATTCAAGCTTTGCTTGTAATAGTTGGGAATGAAAAATATGCTATTCCTTTGAATAATATAAAAGAAATCACAGATATTAACACAAAAGAGATTAGATTGATAGAGCAAAAGGAAGTGATTTTATACAGAGATAATCCTCTAAATCTTTTAAGACTTTCTGAAGTTATGGACTGCGAAGAGCAAAATAGGATTGAGGGAGAAGCTACTGTAGTAATAGTGAAAAAGGGCGATAAAGAATTGGGTCTTATCATAGATTCACTTATCGGTCAGCAAGAAATAGTTATAAAATCACTGGGAAAATACTTGAACTTTGTAAAAGAAATAGCAGGAGCTACCATTCTTGGAAATGGTGGAGTGGCACTTATTATAGATACGAACTCACTGTTTTAATTTAAGGGAGGTGGCAGGTTTATGAATGATAATCAATTCGTTATTTTTAGATTGGCAGACGAATATTATGGAATAAAAATTGAAAATGTAGAAACTATAGAAAGAATAATGGAAATAACCAGAGTTCCTAAGACCCAAAATTATATGAGAGGAGTAATAAACCTCAGGGGGGAAATAGTTCCTATAATTGATTTGAGGGATAGACTGGGACTTCCTAGCAAACAATATGACTCTGAAACTAGAATAATTGTAAATAAAAAACAGGATTTAATGATAGGCTATATAGTAGATTCAGCTTCGGAAGTTAAGGAGATAGAGCCATCTTCCATAAGTTATAGCAACCTAGAAGAAAATATATCTGAAACTTTTGTAAAAGCTATAGGGAAAGTGGAAAATCAAATGATAATACTATTGGATGTAGATAAAATACTAGAATTTTAAAAATTATATCAGTTGGGAGAATATTATGGAATTTAGTATGGATAATATTAACGGTCTGTATTTAGATGTCTTAAAGGAAATCGGGAATATAGGATCAGGAAACGCTGCAAGCTCACTTGCTAGGATGATAAATAAACCTGTAAATATGGAAGTTCCAAATATTGAGGTTGTAGAAACAGAAAAAGTTGTAGAGATTTTTGAAAATGAAGAAGAGATAACTGTGGGGGTATATGTCAACTTTAATGGGGACATCAATGGTACGATCTTGACCTTACTTGATAAAATATCTTCTGACAATATGGTTAGAATACTTTTGGGAAGAAAGCCTGAAGGGGAAGTATACGATGAAATGGAATCATCTGTAGTTCAAGAACTCGGAAATATAATGTCCAGTGGATATGTAAACTCTATTTCACTTATGGCTTCTCTTAATATAAACATTTCTATTCCGGCAGTAAATATTGATATGGTAAGTTCCATTTTGAGTGTTCCTGCTGTGGAATATGGGCTTGAAAGTGACAAGTTGATTCTGATTGAAAATAAGCTTTCAATCGACGGAGAAGAAGTTAAATGTTACTTCTTTTTTATGCCTGACTTAACATCTTTTGATACCTTGTTTAGAAGTTTAGGGGTGTTAGGAAATGGATAAAAATATTAAAGTAGGCATGGCTGATTACAAAGTGGCATCAGGTAGCGAAATTTTAATAACTTTGGGATTAGGCTCGTGTGTAGGAGTTGTAATATACGATACTTCAAAAAAAATAGCAGGAATGGCACACGTAATGTTGCCGTCGAGTTTAGAAATAAAGAACAATTCTAATAAGATGAAGTTTGCAGATACTTGCATAGATCTGATGATGAATGATTTGACGAAGATGAAGGTATCGAAAGTTTCTCTTAAGGCTAAAATAGCCGGTGGAGCACAGATGTTCAGTGTTTCACTTAATACTGAAAGTTTAAATATAGGAAAAAGAAATGTAATGGCTGTAAAAGAAAAGCTTAAATCCTTAAATATACCAATAGTTGCAGAGGACGTACTGGGAAACAGTGGTAGAACTATCAGATTTGATTGTAGTAACCAACAGTTAAACATAAAGAGTATTGGTAAAGGAGAATATTTTATATAAAACTGATACAAGACAAAAATTTTTAAGGAGCTGTCATGGAAAAATATTTTTTGATGTGGATATTATTAAATTATATATTGTCTATGACTACTTTATTTATATCTGTTCTCAAAAATTGGAGTCCATTTATATTTTTAAAAAACCTGTTGTTTTTGGTTGTTGCTGTCAACTTGATAATATTTATAATATGTATGATAATTCGAGTTCTAAACGATAAAAAAGAGGAAGAAAGCATAATAGATTTAGTTTTGCCGGAAGAATCTGAAGAAGAAATAAAGCAGATGTTAAAGGAAGCATCTTCACTAGACGAAGAGGAAGAATTTAAGGATTGGACCCCGGAAAATTAAGAAAAGGGGAAGTAAACTATGGCCAAGCAAATTGATATTTGGGATAGGTATTCGCAAGAAGAGAATTTGGAAAAGAAAAAAGAAATTAAAAAGCTGCTTATAGAAGAGTACGTAAACCTCGTTAAGATAATTGCAGGAAAGCTTTTTAATTACTACGCCAGTAATATTGAATATGACGACTTGATGAGTTATGGGGTTATCGGGCTGATAGATGCAATAGATAAGTATGACCGTTCTAAAAATATAAAATTTGAAACCTATGCATCTATTAGGATAAGAGGTTCGATAATAGATCAGATTAGAACCTTGGACTGGATACCTAGATCTATAAGACAAAAATCAAAAATTTTAAAAGATGCAAATGAATCTCTAGAGTCTACGCTTGGAAGAGAGGCTTCTTATCAAGAAATAGCAAAATATTTGGGAAAGTCTGAGCAAGAGGTTCTTACTTTGATAGATGAGACTTCAGTATATAATGTACTTTCTATAGAGGACGATTTTAAAGAGTCTTTCAAAATTCAGTTAAGAGATGAAAGCATAGAATCAAGTCCTGAAGACTTAGCTGTTTATAATGACACTATAAAAGAATTGGAAAGAACTATAGGAGAACTTAAAGAGAGAGAACAACTTATTATAAATTTGTATTATTATGAGGGATTGACATATAAAGAGATAGGGGAAATACTTAATATCTCCGAGTCAAGAGTATCTCAAATACACAGTAAAGCCATATCTAAAATGCGAAAACAATTTCAGCACTAAGGAGGCAATAGTCAATGTTTCAGCGAGTTAATTTTGATAAAAGAATAGATGCCTATATCCTTAAACTAATAGTGACTAAAGATTATATGAAAGCCTATTTGGAAATTTCTTTAGATGCTGAGCATTCTACCATAAAAAATTTAACTATAGATGACGTGTTAGATTTTTTGAAGGAAAAAGAAATAGTTTATGGAGTGAGAAAAAATATTATCTCAGATATGATAAAGTCTGGAATTTATCAAAAATCTGTTATGATTGCTGAAGCTGATATGCCTATTAAAGGTGATGATGGATATATAAAGTATACTCATAGGATGAAAAATTCGATATCACTAAACCAAGATGAAAAAGGGAATATAAATTTTAAAGAGTTAGGTTGGTTTATTCAGGTAAATGAGGGAGATGTACTGGCAAGAAAAATTCCCGCTACTTCCGGTAAGGGCGGAAAAAACTTAAAAGGGGAGGAACTTCCGGCAGTTTCAGGGAAAGAAGCTGTCTTTAAGTATGGGAAAAATATCGAAGAGTCTGAGGATAATATGAGTTTAATTGCTACCAAGTTAGGAAGACTTGAGCATATAGGCGATAAGATTCAGGTAAACGATGTACTTACTATAAATAGCAGTATAGATACAGGCACAGGAAATGTCAGATTTGCAGGAGATATAGTCGTAAATGGGGATATAAAAAGCGGATTTGATGTAGATTGCGGAGGAAGCCTTGAGGTAAATGGAGTAATTGAAGCTGCAAATGTAGTAGTAGGCGGAGATCTGGTAGTAAAAGGAGGAATTCAGGGGAATGCTAAATCTGCGATAAAAGTAGGAGGGAGCATAATATGCAGGTTTATAGAAAATGCTCGTGTATTTTCTGAGGGAGAGATAATAACAGATTTTGTAGTACACAGCAATATAAGTTGCGGCTCGAATTTAGTGGTTAAAGGGAAAAAAGGACTTTTAGTAGGTGGAGAAATAAAAGTTAGAAATGAAATTCATGCACAGATTATAGGTTCATATATGGGGACAAAGACCATAATAGAGATGGGTATAGATCCTTTACAGAAAAACAAACTCGAAGCTTACAAAGAGAACCACAGTTCTTATGAAAAAAAACTTAGAGAGTTACAACCTACTATAGAAACAGGAAAACAGTTGTTGCAAAGAGGGATAATGGACAATATAAAGAAGATTTCTTTTGTGAAAATGCTGGAAGATTATAATAAAACAATTCAAGATATCAGTGCTATAGAAATTGAAATTGAAAACTTAGAAAAAGAACTTGGAGAAATAAGATATGGGATGCTAGAAGCTAAAGACAAGATTTATCCCGGAGTTAAAATTACTATAGGCAGGTATAACAGATATATAAGAGATGAAATAGGATCTTCAAAACTATATGTTCAAGATGGAGATATAGTAATTCATAAAAGTTAATTAGGAGGGAATATGTCTCAGAGTTCAATTTTAATTTTATTAGGAGCGGCTTTTGTACTTAATGTCATATCGTTTTTAGTATTTGCGAAAAGAGATGAGTCTAAGTCCGATGATAGCAGTATTCAAGGGGAACTCATTTTGATTCATCGTTCGACCAAGCATATAATGAACGAAATAGGCGAACTGAGGGCTAAACTTCAAACCATTGAAACTAAACTTGAAACTGATGATGATATGATAAGCAAGTTTACAAAGCAAGGCATGAATAATGTAGATATAGCAAAAGCTATGAACAGGAGTGTCAAAGAAATAGATCTGATTATGAAGATGAGAGGAAATAGATAGAAATTATGGAAAAGAAGCTATCTGCATATATACTTGGAGTTGCTATGGGGATTATCATAATTACTTTTTTTAATGTTTTCATCTTAAATACAAATACATATGAAAAAGAGTTGGTTGATTTAAAAGAAAGTTATTCTGCTCTTTTGGAAGAAAAAAATAATATTCAGACCCAGTTAGATACAAAGATAAAAGAACTGGAGGATAAAGAGGCTGAGCAAAAAACTGAAGTCGAAGAACCGGCTGAGGTAGAAATAGTAATAGAGCAAAACGAGTCACATAAAAAAATAGCAGATAAGTTGGTAGAAGCAAATATTTATCCCCATAAGAATGATATTATGCTTATACTGGAGATATTAGAATATGACAAGTTAGAAGCTGAAAAATATCTGGTGGACTACGGCGTAGTTTCAAAACACACAAATATACTTAGAATATATGATGAAAAAAGCTCCAAAATCAGAGATGTTTTATCTAAAGAAAGAGTGATAGAAGATAAAGATGCCTTTGCAAAGTTTCAGTATATGATGAATAATAATACAGGAATTAAGGCAGGGACCAAGACCTTTAAAGTAAACAGCTCTCTTAGAGAAATAGTAGATGTGTTATCAGACTTGAAGTAGATAGATATAATTTTGTAAATTATTCTTGATTTTGTTTTGACTTTCATATATTATATTAGAGGAATTAAATCACACACGTTCCTTAATTTTTGAGATGGTGCCGTTAGGTTTCTCAAAAATGTGAAGGGAGCGGAGGAAAAAACCAGGGAGGAAATTAAATGTCAGTAGTAAGTATGAAACAATTATTAGAAGCCGGGGTTCATTTTGGTCATCAGACCAGAAGATGGAATCCTAAAATGTCAAGATTTATATTCACAGAAAGAAATGGAATATATATTATCGACTTACAAAAAACAGTAAAGAAAATCGAAGAAGCTTATGATTTTATCAGAGAAGTTGCTGAAACAGGAAAGCCTATTCTTTTCGTAGGAACTAAGAAACAGGCTCAAGATTCTATCAAAGAAGAAGCTGAAAGATCCGGAATGTACTATGTAAATGAAAGATGGTTAGGTGGAATGCTTACAAACTACCAAACTATCAAAAAAAGAATAGATAGATTAAGAGACCTTGAAAAAATGCAAGAAGATGGAACTTTCGATGTACTTCCTAAAAAAGAAGTAATCCAGCTTATGCATGAAAAAGAAAAACTGGAAAAATACCTCAACGGTATAAAAGATATGCCTGAAGTTCCGGGAGCGATTTTTGTAGTTGACCCGAGAAAAGAAAGAATAGCTATTAAAGAAGCTCATAAATTAGGAATTCCTGTAGTTGGAATAGTAGATACTAACTGCGATCCTGATGAAATAGACTTCCCTATTCCGGGAAATGACGATGCAATCAGAGCTGTAAAACTAATTGCGTCGACTATTTCAGGAGCAATAATCGAAGCTAAACAAGGACTAATTGAAGAGACGTCATCTACTGAAGAAACTGCTGTAGAAGAAAATGAAGAGGTAGCAGAAGAAGTAGAAGCTGAATAATAAAACAAATGGGTAAGGGCTTGCCCTTACCTTTACTAATGTACAGGAGGAGATATTATGGCTATTACAGCAAGTATGGTTAAAGACTTAAGAGAAAAAACCGGTGCAGGAATGATGGACTGCAAGAAAGCACTTACTGAAGCAGAAGGAAATATGGATAGAGCTATAGATATATTAAGAGAAAAGGGACTTTCTCAAGCAGCTAAAAAATCAGACCGTATCGCAGCAGAAGGTCTAGTTGGAATGATTATATCAGAGGATGGCAAAAAAGCTGCTATAGCTGAGGTAAACTCAGAAACTGACTTTGTTGCTAAAAACGAAGAATTTCAAACTTTTGTAGCTAATGTTACTAAGGTTGCCATGAAGGCTGAACCTACAGATCTATCAGGACTTCTTGCATCTGAATATGCAGATGGTAGTACAGTTGAGGCTGAACTTACAGCTAAAATTGCTAAGATCGGTGAAAATATGAACGTAAGAAGATTTTCAGTTTTAAAAGTAGAGTTCGGAAGAATTTCAGGATATGTTCATGGAGCAGGCAAGATAGCAGTATTAGTTAAATTAGAAGCTAATAGTGATTCTGAAAAACTGGAAGAACTGGGAAAAGATATAGCGATGCAAGTTGCAGCTATGAACCCAAGATATATTTCTCGTGATGATGTAGACCAAGAATACATAGAGCACGAAAGAAATATCTTAGTTCAACAAGCTTTAAACGAAGGAAAACCACAAGAAATAGTTAAGAAAATGGTTGAAGGAAGATTACAAAAACAACTTAAAGAGGTTTGCCTATTGGAGCAAACGTTTGTAAAAGACTCTGATAAAGCAGTTAAAGATGTGATTGCAGAGGTTGAAAAAGCTTTAGGCGTTGAAATCAAAGTGACTGCAGTTGAAAGATTTGAAGTCGGAGAAGGACTTGAAAAGAAATCAGAAAACTTTGCAGAAGAAGTTGCTAAGCAACTAGGTAACTAATATGATAATTTAAAGAGAACACCCTTTGTGTTCTCTTTTTTCGAAACAGGTTCTTTGGGAGGCATTTATGATAAACACGATGTACAAAAGAGTTCTTCTAAAATTAAGCGGCGAGGCTTTAGCCGGAGACAAAGGATATGGAATAGACAGTTCTGTGGTTGGTTCTATGGCTAAGTCTATAAAAACTTTGATGGATATGGGTGTAGAAGTTGCGATAGTAGTAGGTGGTGGAAATATCTTCAGAGGCAGAAGTGGAGAAGGTATGGATAGAACTACAGGAGACTATATGGGTATGCTTGCAACTATGATTAACTCTCTTGCACTTCAGTCCGCCCTTGAAAATGAATGTGTAGTTACAAGGGTTCAAACTGCCATAGAGATGAGGCAAATTGCAGAGCCGTATATTAGAAGAAGAGCTATAAGACATCTTGAAAAACAAAGAGTAGTGATTTTCGGAGCAGGAACGGGAAATCCCTATTTTTCTACTGATACTACTGCTGCACTTAGAGCTGCTGAGATAGAGGCAGATGTAATTCTTTTAGCTAAAAAAGTCGATGGAGTATATGACAGTGACCCTGTAACAAATCCAAATGCAGTCAAATTTGACGAATTATCATATATGGAAGTTTTAAAGAGAGGGCTTAAAGTAATGGATTCTACAGCCACATCTTTGTGTATGGATAATAATATTCCAATTAGGGTATTTTCACTTGAAGATCCAAATAATATAATAGAAGTAGTTAAAGGAAAAAATATTGGAACAATAGTAAAGGGGGATTAACTATGAAACTTGATATCCACAAAAAACTTGAAGAAAAAATGGAAAAAACCATATCTGTTTTGAAAGATGAACTACTGACTATTAGAGCGGGAAGAGCAAATCCAAATATGCTGGATCGTGTAATGGTGGATTACTATGGAACTATGACACCACTAAAACAAATGGCCGGAGTTTCTGCACCTGAACCCAGAACTATACTGGTTCAGCCATGGGATAAAAGTGCTGTAGGTAGCGTAGAAAAAGCTATACTTATGGCTGATTTAGGTTTTAATCCTACAAATGACGGAGCATCTATCAGAATAAACATACCGCAACTTACAGAGGAAAGAAGAAAAGACCTTATTAAGATAGTATCTAAGACCTGCGAACAAGCTAAGGTTGCAATCAGGAACGAAAGACGTGAGGCAAACGACGCAATTAAAAAATTGGAAAAAAATTCTGAACTTACTGAAGATGACTCTAAAAAGGCACAAGATGAAGTCCAAAAACTTACAGATGCTCATATCAAAACTATAGATGAGATGATGACAAAAAAAGAAAAGGATATAATGGAGGTTTAATGGAAGATATTTGCCTTAAACTTATTGGGAAACCTAAGTCATATATATTGGAATATGCAAGAGAGCATAGTCTAAATGTAGAGTTTTTGTATACAAAAGGATATAAAGATTCAGATATCTTAACTGAAGAGTATGCAGTAAGAGTAGATTACGATGATGTTAAGTTATATGTAGTTTTGTCTTATTTTAAAACTGCTATATAAAAAACCCCGGCCTTTTGGTCGGGGTAATTTCATATTAAAGGAATGATATCGTTGAGTTATTATGATAAAATAGATAAAGAAAAAATACCTAGGCATATAGGGATAATAATGGATGGAAACGGTCGCTGGGCGAAGAAAAGAATGTTGCCGAGAAGTTTTGGGCATAAAGCCGGTGTGGAAACTATAAGGGATATAATAAAGGCTTGTAATCAGATTAAGGTTGAATATCTTACACTGTATGCTTTTTCTACTGAAAACTGGAACAGACCTGAAGAAGAAGTAGGTGCACTTATGAAGTTACTACTTGAATATCTAAAAAAAGAAACCGGAGAATTAGACAAAAACAATGTTAGAATTAACGCTATAGGAGATTATGCGAACCTTCCAAGACCTATTTACGATGAACTTTGTAACTCTATTGAAAAGACCAAGAATAATACAGGGGTTATGATGTCACTGGCTTTGAACTATGGTAGCAGAAATGATGTTATGACAGCTGTTAAAAATATAATATTAGAAGAAAGAGAAAAGGGTATTGATATTGATAGTGTGAATGAGGACTTTATACGAAAATATCTCAGCACGAGATTGCTACCTGACCCTGATTTAATTATAAGGCCAAGTGGAGAGTTAAGGCTTTCAAACTTTTTGATGTGGGAGGCTGCTTATTCCGAGTTTTGGTTTTCCGATATAAATTGGCCTGATTTCAAAAGAGAAGATTTATATAAAGCGATTTTTGATTATCAACATAGAGATAGGAGATTTGGCAGTATAGGTTAGGAGGGATATTTTGAAAGTTAGGATAGTATCTTCAATTGTTCTTCTTCCATTATTTCTTTTCGTCATCATATATGGAGGATTTGTCACAAAACTGGCAGTTTTAATCGTTGCACTTATATCTATTAAAGAGTTTACAAATGCATTTGCTGTATCAGGAGTAAAGCCGACAAATGAAATTTTATATGCTTTAACAATAATATTTTTAATTCCAAACTGGTCAAATATATGGTCGGTGCTCCCGGTTTTACTGTTTATACTGGTGTTGGGAGAGAGTGTATTGCTTATTTTTGGAAAAAACACAGTAGACGATATTTCAGTGAGCATTTTGACTTTTGTTTATATAACTGTCGCCCTTAGCAGTGTGATAGTAGTAAGACAGGCATCATTTGACTTTATTTGGTATGTGTTTATTTTTGCATGGGCGACAGATACCTGCGCATATTTTTCAGGATTTGCATTTGGAAAGAACAAGCTAATACCGAGTGTCAGTCCTAAAAAAACTGTAGAAGGGGCTATAGGGGGAGTAATAGGCTGTATCATAATATCAGTAGGATATGCCTATTTCGTGCACCCTGAAAATACCTTGCTCATAGGAGTATCAGCACTTGTAGGAAGCGTGATATCTCAAGTAGGGGATTTATTTGCGTCGGTATTTAAGCGAAAGCTGGGGGTAAAAGATTATGGGAATCTAATTCCGGGACATGGTGGGATGCTTGACAGAATAGACAGCATTATATTTACAGCACCGTTTACCTATATAGTTATGTTTATAGCGAAACTTATTTAGAAAATGTGCAATATACAGAGAAAATACAAAAACTGTAAAGACAAAGAAAACTATATGCACTTAAATAAAAAAGTGCTTATTTTTCAAAAATATGGATTAACTAAGAGGAATAATAACAATGAAAACAGTGTCAATTCTTGGCTCTACAGGCTCTATAGGAACGCAGACCTTAGATGTCATAAGAAACCATAAAGATAAATTTGAAGTCTTTGGACTTTCAGCAAACAGCAACGTAGGTATGCTTATAAATCAAATTATTGAATTTAAACCTAAGGTTGTGTGTATCTATGATGAAGCAAAATATTTAGAATTAAAATTTAAGGCAGATAGTTTAAATCTAAATTACAATATAGAGATTTGCTTTGGAATGGAAGGACTAAATAAGATTGCAGATGAAAAGCAAAACGATATACTTCTTACATCTGTGGTAGGAATGATAGGACTTATTCCTACTCTTACTGCAATAAAAAGAGGAACTGCTATAGCTTTGGCAAACAAAGAAACGTTGGTAACTGCCGGAAAACTTGTTATGGAAGAAGCTAAAAGGAATAATGTGAATATTATTCCTGTAGATAGTGAGCATAGTGCCATTTTTCAGTGTCTTGTGGGAGAGAATAAAAAAGATATCAATAAAATTATCTTAACTGCGTCAGGTGGACCTTTTAGAGAGAAAAGCAAAGAAGATATAGCGAATATGACTAAAGTGAATGCCTTAAATCATCCGAATTGGGATATGGGTCAAAAAATAACTATAGACTCGGCTACCCTTATGAATAAGGGTTTGGAAGTAATAGAAGCAAAATGGCTTTTTGATTTAGATATTAAAGAAATAGAGGTGTTAGTACATCCGCAAAGCGTAATTCACTCTATGGTTGAATTTAAAGATAAGAGCATAAAGGCACAGCTTGGAACTGCAAATATGAAAGGTCCTATACAGTATGCACTGGGATATCCCCAAAGATTAACTACGAGTGAAGATGGACTTGATTTTATGAAATATACCACTCTCACATTTGAAAATCCTGATTATGAGCGTTTCCCATGCTTAAAACTGGCATTTGAGGCATTGGAAAAAGAGGGAACCTATCTTTCTGTTTTAAATGCTGCGAATGAAGAATTAGTATATGCGTTTTTAAATGATAAAATCAAGTTTTATGACATAGCAGATATAATCAGTGAAGTACTTTCTTCTCATGAGGCAAATTATAATCCGAACTTAGACCAAATACTTGAAGCTGATAAGTGGGCGAGACAATATGTTAATGATAAAATTTTAAGATTGATATAGAAAAGGTGAAATGATGAGTTTAATGACCATAATAATTGCACTTATAGTTTTTGGAGTAATAGTTACAGTACACGAGGCTGGACATTTTTTTACTGCAAAGTATTTCGGCGTTACCGTTCATGAATTTTCGATAGGAATGGGGCCTAAACTGTATAGCAAAAAAAGAAATGAAACCGAATATTCTTTAAGAGCACTTCCGCTTGGCGGATATGTGAGAATGGAGGGAGAAGATAGCGAAAGCCAAGACCCTAACAGTTTTAATAACAAGCATCCTCTAAAGAGAATGGCTATAATTTTTGCCGGTCCATTTATGAATTTTATTCTCACTATTATTTTGATGTCAGTTTTATTTATGATGATAGGTGTTCCTGTCAATAAAATCGGCTCACTTGTAGAGGATATGCCTGCTGTAAATTCAGGACTTGAAGTAGGCGACAAAATTATACAAATAGATGATAAAAAAATAGAATCATGGCAGGCTGTTACGAAGCAAATACAAAGTTCTCCTGACAATAATTTAGAGTTTACGGTTGAACGAAATAACGAGCAGATCACTATAAATGTAGATGCAGTAGAGCAAGGTGGCAGAAAGGTAGTAGGGATATCTCCGGCATCTGAAAAAAGTGCAGGGCAGTCATTACTGCTAGGAACAAAACAGACCATATTGATGCTTAAAGATATGCTTAACTTTTTAGGAAAACTATTTACAGGACAGGCAGGAGACGAAGGTGTAGTAGGACCTGTAGGAATAATAAGTGCTGTAGGAGAAGCTGCAAGAACAGGAATGGCAAACGTAATATCATTGGCAGCGATAATAAGTCTAAACTTAGGACTTATAAACTTACTTCCTATTCCTGCACTGGACGGTAGCCGAATAGTATTTCAAGCTATAGAACTTGTAAGAGGGAAAAAAATAGACCCTGAAAAAGAGGGCTTTGTCCATATGATAGGTATGGTGGCATTGCTGGCATTGATGTTATTTATAACTTCTAAAGACATATTGAGGCTGTTCGGTTAAGGGAGAATATTGATGCAAAGAAGAAAAACCAGAAAGATCTATGTAAAAGATATTACAATAGGTGCAGACTCTCCTATAGTAATTCAGTCTATGACAAATACAAAAACCTCAGATACAAAAGCTACTATAGAGCAGATAAAAGCTCTTGAAAAGGCAGGGTGTGAACTTGTGAGGGTGTCGGTGCCCGATAGTCAAAGTGCCGATGCTCTAGGAGAAATAATTTCAAGTGTGGATATTCCCGTGGTTGCTGATATCCATTTTGATTATAAGTTAGCACTGAAGTCTATAAAAAACGGAGTTCATGGACTTAGGATAAATCCCGGAAATATAGGAAGTGAAGAAAAGGTGATACAGGTAGTAAATGAAGCTAAGAAAAAAAATATAAAAATCAGAATAGGTGTCAATTCAGGCTCTTTGGAAAAAGACCTGTTAGAGACTGTGGGAAGAACTCCGCAGGCTATGGTGGAAAGTGCCTTTAGACACATAAGGATACTTGAAAAATACGATTTTTACAACACAGCGGTGTCGTTAAAAGCGAGTGACATCGAAACCACTATAAAAGCCTACGAACTTTTCTCAAGAAAAAGTGACTACCCTCTTCATTTGGGCATAACAGAAGCAGGGACATTAAAAGCTGGAACGGTAAAATCGTCTATAGGAATCGGTTATATGCTTTTAAGCGGAATAGGAGATACCATAAGAGTTTCACTTACCGCAGATCCTGTGGAAGAAATATATGTGGCAAAAGAAATATTAAAGTCAATAGATCTTTACAAAGAGTCTGTAAAAATCATTTCTTGTCCTACCTGTGCCAGAACCGACATAGATATAATAGGACTTGCCGAAAAAGTGGAAAATGCCACAGTGAATATAAAAAAAAATATATCTGTCGCAATTATGGGCTGTGCAGTAAACGGACCCGGAGAAGCAAGAGATGCAGACATAGGAATAGCAGGAGGAAAATCCGAGGCACTTTTTTTTAAAAAAGGCGAGATAATTAGAAAAGTGAGTGAGGATTCTATAATAGAAGTTTTGCTGGAAGAAATAGATAAATTCTAAGTGATTGAGATTTGATAAAGTTGATGGTCAAAGCTTTTTATCAGGAGATATATGTGTAGAACGAGCAAACTTATTTTTAAAGTTTTGTAGTGGCATCTTAATTTATATTGTGAATCTTTAAAATAAAAGAAAGGGGGCAAGTGTTTTGAAAGCAATAGCAAAACTTATAGCAATAGCAATACTGCTACCAATACTAATAACAATGAACGGATGTGAAGAAAGACTCATGAGAAAGAAATATACCCCAAAAGAAAAGAAAGAAATGGCATTACAGTACATGAAAGACAAGTATAATGAAGACTTTATAGGAGTATCGTGGGGACCATCTGAGCCCATGCAACCATATGACAGATTTAAAGTATATCCTGCAAGCAAAACAGAAGATGAGTTAATTCTGATAGAGGGCGATTATGAAGAAGACGGAAGATATACATTCCAAGACAGTTACTTTGAAATATTGATAGAAGACAGATATAAAAAATACATAGATGATATAGTAAAAGAGATATATCCAACCTATTATTTAAAGGTTAAAATCAGATTTTTTAAAACATATCCATCTAGACTTACAGAAGATATACCTATAAATCAAATATTTTTACCGGGAGAAGAAAATTGGACAAACTTTGGAAGTCACATAGAACTAGCTATACCCGAATCACTTCTTCAGGGAGAAAGCATAAAGCGGCACGCATATAGATTAAGAGATACTCTTCTAAAAAATAATTTATCTTGTCAAATTTATTTTTACGTGATAAAGGAAGATAAATATCAAGAGTATGTAGATAAAAAAGGAGAAGTCTATCCTACAGATCCTGCATTAGAGCATGTAGACAGACGAGAGGAAAAAGAAAAGCTTATAGCAGGTATAGAAGAAGAGTTTTTTATAAGACAAGGAAAGATGAAAAAAGTATATTATGAAATAAGCACATCTCCAAAAGAAGATTATTCAGGTTTAAAAACTTATGATTATGTGGAGGGAGAATAAGATGGCAGAATTAAGTTATGAGCAACTTGTATTATTATATAAGTTTTCAATGTAGCTAGCTGTATACTCCGAAGCTCTGTCATAAGTCAGTATTATGTGTCTACTTTGTTAATATAGATCCAAAGTCTAGACCTTTGTAAGTAAAGGTATAGGAGATGATTTGGTTTGAAAAGTTTTAAATTCATAGATTTTGAAAATATAAATGCCACTATAGAATTAGATAATATAGTATATTTTAAGAATGAAAAAAAATTGAATTTGTATTTTAAGACGGATACGATTATCCCTATACCTAAATTGATAGAAACTGAAAATAATATCAAAGTTAAGCTTGATAATCTTAACAGTGTATCTTTAAAACCCAGATACAATCCAAGTTCAAATATAAAGGATTTTTTATCTGCATATGCCGAAAATATAAAATATAAGATAACGCAGGCGTGCCCATCTACTTCATATATGGATAAAGATGCTTTGAGTTTAGAGTTTAATCAGAAAGAAAAATGTTTAAATATCTGTGCTAAAGATAAATTTGTCATACAAAGACTTGCATCAAAAAATCTTGTGCATTCCATAGGTGCGATGATTTTGGAAGAACTGGGACTTACGTATGAGGTAAAGATTATACAGTCAAATACGAAAATTGATATGAATTTATATAATAAGGCCAAGGAAGAAGATACAAACTATATCATAAACAATTTAGATAAGGTAGGGGAAACTACAAATAGAAAAAAGAAAAATACAGAGAAAAAAACACAGGATAAACCCGGTTATATTAAAAAAAGTAAAACTACTAAGATATCAAATGAAGAAATAATACCAATCAAAGATTTAAAAGGAAATGAATACGGCATCTCTATAGTAGGAGATGTGTTTTCCATGGAAAAAAGAGAGTTAAAAAACGGAAAAAATCTTTTTACCTTTGCAGTTACGGATTATACGGGCTCTATTTTTTGCAAAGTTTTTTCAAAAGATGATGAACTAATGACAAAAATAGGCGATTATGTGAAGGTAAGCGGAGATGTGACCTTTGATGCCTTTGCAAAAGAAATCGTAATAATGACAAAGAATGTTGAATCTAAGACAAAGAAAGTAAGAAAAGATATAAATACTCGAAAAAGAGTAGAACTTCATGCACATACAAATATGTCGGCTATGGATGCTATCCCGGATGTTAAAACCCTTATAAAAAAAGCAAAGGAGTTCGGCCATACTGCTATAGCTATAACAGACCACGGGGTAGTTCAGGCTTTTCCTGAGGCTATGGAAGTAGGGAAAAGTGAAGGAATAAAGATACTCTATGGAGTAGAAGGCTATCTTGTAAATGATATGTCAAAGATAGTTTCTATTGATACAAGGGGAGATTTTGAAGATGAGTATGTGGTTTTTGACATAGAGACCACAGGATTTTCAAATACTTCTGACGAAATAACCGAAATAGGTGCAGTAAAGATAAGAAATAAAGAGATAGTAGACAATTTCGCAGAACTCATAAATCCAAATATGCCTATACCTCTAAAAGTTCAAGAACTAACAGGCATAACAAATGATATGGTTAAGGATAAACCGTCAATAGAAGAAGTGCTGCCGAGATTTTTAGACTTTGTAGGAGATAGAATTTTAGTTGCTCATAACAGCGATTTTGATATGGGATTTATTAGAGCAAAGGCAAAACGTTTGAACATAGAGTTTAAAAATAAAGATATAGATACACTTAAACTATCCAGAATATTACTTACTAATTTAAAAAGGCATAAGTTAAACTTGATAACGGATTATCTGGGAATAAAACTGGAAAACCACCACAGGGCAGTGGACGATGCAAGAGCGACAGGGCTGGTTTTTATTAAATTTATGGAAATGCTGATAGATAAAGAGATAACTAATTTTGAAATGGTAAATGATAAACTGGGAAAAGTGGATTATAAGAGCATTCAAAGTAATCATATAACTATGCTTGCAAAGAATTACACCGGACTTAAGAACCTGTATAAACTCATATCAGCTTCTCATATAGACTATTTTTATAAAAATCCGAGAATACCGAAAAGCCTTTTAATAAAACACAGAGAAGGGCTTTTAATAGGAAGTGCCTGTGAAGCAGGAGAACTTTACCAAGCTGTTTTAAGAAGAAAATCCGATGTGGAAATAGATGAAATAGCCGATTTTTATGATTATATCGAAGTTATGCCTATAGCTAACAATAATTTTATGATAAGAAAAAAGTCGGTAAAAGATGAGGATGAACTAAGAGATATAAACAAAACTATAGTAGAGATAGCAATCAGAAATAATAAAATACCTGTGGCGACTTCTGATGTACATTTTATAAACCCTGAAGACGAGGGATACAGGACTGTCCTGAAGCACTCGCTGGGATTTAGAGATGCAAATGAAAGTTCCCCACTTTATTTTAAGACTACACAAGAAATGCTGGATGAATTTTCCTATTTAGGAACGGAACTTGCGAATGAAATAGTAGTTGAGAACACAAATAAGATAGCTGATATGATAGAGGAGATACTGCCTGTTCCTGACGGGACATATCCACCTAGGATTGAGGGTTCGGATGAAGAACTAAGGCAGATGTGTTTTGCTAAGGCAAAAAGTATTTATGGAGAGGATTTGCCTGAGATAGTAGAAAAAAGACTTGAAAGAGAGTTAAACTCGATTATAAGCAATGGATATGCAGTTATGTATATCATAGCCCAAAAACTTGTTACTAAATCTATGAAAGACGGATATCTGGTAGGTTCAAGGGGTTCTGTCGGGTCATCACTTGCCGCCACTATGAGCGATATAACTGAGGTTAATCCCCTTGTGCCGCATTATGTTTGCAGTAATTGTAAGTACAGTGACTTTATAACTGACGGCTCTTGTGGTAGCGGTATGGACTTGCCTGATAGACTTTGTCCTGAATGCGGGACAAATCTTACTAAGGATGGACACGATATTCCTTTTGAGGTATTCTTAGGTTTTGAGGGGGATAAAGAGCCCGATATAGACCTTAACTTTGCAGGAGAATATCAGCCGAATGCTCATAAATATACCGAAGAACTGTTTGGAAAAGGATATGTATTCAGAGCGGGAACTATAGGCACTGTAGCTGAAAAGACTGCATATGGCTTTGCAAAAAAATATATAGAGGAAAATGAAATTCAGGCAAACGCAGCAGAGATAGAAAGGCTTAAAAACGGTTGTACAGGGATAAAGCGTACATCAGGACAGCACCCCGGTGGAGTTATGGTAGTTCCGAATTATAAAGAGATTTTTGATTTCTCTCCTATACAGTACCCTGCGAACGATTCTTCGTCAGGAGTTATAACTACTCATTTTGACTATCATTCTATAAGCGGGAGAATTTTGAAACTGGACATACTGGGTCATGATGTTCCGTCCATTATAAAAATGCTCGAGGATTTGACAGATACAAATGCAACTAAAATTCCACTTGACGATAAGGATACCATGTCGTTGTTTACCTCGACTGAAAAGTTGGGCTGTGATTTATCAGCTATAAATTGCATGGTGGGAAGTTTAGGGATACCTGAATTCGGAACTAAATTTGTAAGACAGATGTTAATTGACACTCGGCCTACTACTTTTGCAGAACTTGTGAGAATTTCAGGGCTTTCACACGGTACAGATGTGTGGGTAAATAACGCTCAGGATCTTGTGAGAAATAAAGTAGCTGAACTTAAAGACGTTATTTCTACAAGGGATGACATTATGAATTATCTTATATTTATGGATCTAAAGCCTAAGACCGCATTTAAGATAATGGAAAATGTGAGAAAAGGAAAAGGCTTGACAGAAGATCATATCAAGGATATGAGAGAAAAAAATGTACCTGCTTGGTATATAGATTCGTGCAATAAAATCAAGTATATGTTCCCAAAGGCGCACGCTGCCGCCTATGTAATGATGTCGTTCAGGATAGCTTATTATAAGGTTCATCATAAAGAGGCTTTTTATGCTACTTATTTTACCACTAAGGCAGATGATTTTGACATAGAACTTATTTCAAAGGGCAAGGACGCTGTTTTGGAAAAAATAAAAGAGATAGAATCACTTGGAAATAAAGCTACGGCAAAAGAAAAAAATATTGCAACAGTGCTTGAAGTGGCTTATGAAATGTTTAGCAGGGGAGTTAAACTGGGGAATTTGGATTTATATAATTCTTCTGCTAAGGTATTTAAACTTTCGCCTGATAAAACTTTGATACCGCCACTGATATCAATGCAAGGGTTGGGGGAGACTGTAGCCGTCAACATAACAAACGAATCTTCGAGAGAGTTTATGTCTATAGAGGATTTCAGGCAAAGGACAAAGGCGACTAAGACAGTGATAGAAACTCTTATAAACTATGGTTGTCTTAAAAATCTTCCGCAAACCAATCAACTTTCATTTCTTTAGGTTGATTATGTGTAAACAATCTGTTATAATGGGTATGTGTGTTGTGGTTTTGATAAGGTTCTTCACTTTATGACAGAGAATCTTAGTAGATTAGCTTAATCGAGAAATCTTAGTAAGAGTGGGTGAACTGATACCCACTCTTTCATTTTATATTTTCACACACATTACAACTTAATAGGAGGTGTTATTATGGCAAGCAAATTAGAAATTTTAGTCGAAAAAGCAGTAAGCGATATAATTACAGATCCTTTTGAACTACTTGATGTAGAGTATGTCAAAGAGGGTTCTTTAAAGTATCTCAGGAT
This sequence comes from Acetoanaerobium sp., assembly GCA_041831635.1. Lineage (GTDB taxonomy): Bacteria > Bacillota > Clostridia > Peptostreptococcales > Filifactoraceae > Acetoanaerobium. The sequence goes on from JBHASY010000126.1 coordinate 43,430, forward strand.
ATATATTGACAAGCAGGGGAAGATGTCTTTAGATGACTGTCAGCATTTTAGCCGTCTGATAAGTGAAAAGCTCGATGAACTCGACCCTATAAAAGAGAACTATATGCTTGAAATTTCTTCGCCTGGACTTGACAGACAACTTAAAAAAGAGAAAGATTTTGTAAGAGAAAAAGGAAAAGAAGTAGAACTGAAACTGTTTAAAGCTATTGACAAAGTAAGAGAATTTGAGGGAGTTTTAGTTGGGCTAAACGATGAAAATGAAATCGAGGTGCAAACTTCAAAAGGACTGATGAAATTTCCAAGAAAAGATGTAGCGGTTATTCGCCTGATGGTAAAAATATAGAGGGATATCAAGGAGGAAGAAAGATGAATGTCGAATTTATTGCTGCCTTAGAACAGATTGAGACAGAAAAAGGCATAAGCAAAGAAATTCTATTTGAGGCTTTAGAATCTGCATTACTAAATGCCTATAAGAAAAATTTTGGAACATCCAGCAATGTCAGAGTGGAAATGGATAAAGAAAAAGGCATAGTGAAAGTGCTTAGCAGAAAATCTGTCGTAAACAAATACGAATACGACTTGGCAGAGGGTGAAATCAGTGTAGAAGAGGCTCAGGAACGTTACGGACCTAATTACGAAGAAGGAGATATAGTAGAAGAGGAAGTAACTCCTAAGAACTTTGGAAGAATAGCTGCTCAGGCTGCCAGACAGATGGTAATTCAAAAAATAAAAGAAGCTGAGAGGGATATAGTTTACGAAGAATTTCTAAACAGGGAGTCTGAGATTTTAACAGGAGAGGTTTCAAGACAGAGCAAAGGAAATGTATATGTAAACCTCAGCATAATCGGCAGTAAGGACATCACTATATCGGCAGAGGCTATACTTCCTCCGTCAGAGCAGATACCTTTTGAAACCTATACTACAGGGGTAAGGCTTAAGGTTTATGTGCTGGAAGTTAAAAAGAGCAATAATGTACCTCAGATTTTAGTTTCGAGAAGTCATCCGGGGTTGGTTAAAAGATTATTTGAAAGTGAAGTGCCTGAGATATTTGACGGAGTAGTTCAGATTAAGTCCGTATCGAGAGAGGCAGGCTCCAGAACAAAAATGGCGGTTCATTCGGTAGATGAAAACGTAGACCCTGTAGGAGCTTGTGTAGGTTCAAAGGGTCAAAGAGTTAAGAATATAGTAGATGAGTTAAAGGGCGAAAAAATAGACATAATAGTCTATGACGAAGATCCTAAAGGTTTTATATCCGCCTCACTTAGTCCATCTAAGGTAATATCTGTAGATGTAAACGAAGAGGATAAGACTGCAAAGGTAATAGTTCCTGATGATAAACTGTCGCTAGCTATAGGAAAAGAAGGTCAAAATGCAAGACTGGCTGCAAAACTTACAGGTTGGAAGATAGACATAAAAAGTGAAAATCAAAGTAGACAGCAGGAGGAACAGCAATGAAACAGAAGAAAATTCCTCAAAGAAAATGTATAGCCTGCAATGAGAGAAGTGACAAAAAAGCACTTATCAGAATAGTGAAAAACAAAGATGAAGAGATTTTCTTCGACCCGACTTTAAAAGCAAACGGAAGAGGTGCATATATCTGCAAAGAGATGACTTGCCTCGAAAAAGCTATAAAGACAAAAGCCTTAAACAGAGCATTTAAAACGGAAATTTCACATGAGGTTTATGAAAATTTAAAATTGGAGCTGGAAAAACTTGAGTCTAAATAAAGTGTTGGCACTTATAGGTTTTGCGTATAAAAGTAGAAAAATGGTGTCGGGAGAGGGAATTACGCTGGAAAACATAAAAAAAAACAAGGTGAAATTAGTTTTTTTAGCAAATGATGCTTCGGAAAATACTAAAAAAAGAATTAAAGATAAGTGTGATTACAGAAATATAACGGTAAGTGAAGAACTTGATAGAACACAAATAGGAAATGCTATAGGAAAAGACGAAAGAGTAGTAATAGGGATAACGGATGATGGATTTTCAAAGAGCATTTTAAAATTACTAGGAGGGAAGGCCTATGCAAAAAACCAGAGTATATAAGATTGCACAGGAACTAAAGATTACAAGCAGGGAACTAATTGAAAAACTTGCAGAATTCGATATAAAAGTTACTAATCATATGAGTACCATTTCAGCAGAAGAGGCTGATGTAATAATAGAGCTTTTAAGTGACAATAAGGGCGATGATAAGAGTAAGAATGAGAAAGAAGGAAAAAAAGAGGAGCCTGCAGCGCCTAAAGCAAAAGAAAGAAAGGAAGTAAAAGAAGAAGCAAAAGAAAACAAAGAAACAAAAAACGCAAAAGATATTAAACAAAAGTCCAAGACGAAAGTCGAAACTAAAGAAAAGTCTGAGTTAACAAAAAAAGTAGAACCTACCAAGACAGTGGAACCAAAAAAGGAAGAACAGCCTGATGAAGATTCGGGGATTATAATAATAGGAGACACGATAGTCGTAGGAGAATTAGCGAAAAAACTTGATATACCTGCGTCAGAAGTTATTATGAAACTGATTAAACTCGGAATTATGGCAAACATCAACCAAGAGATTAAGTTTGAAACAGCTGAAAAAATAGCTTTAGACTACGATGTTTTGCTTGAAAGAGAGGCAAAAGAGGAAGAAGAAGAGGACATAATCATAGAAGAAGATGAACAAGAGGATTTAAAACCAAGACCACCTATAGTAACTGTTATGGGTCACGTTGACCACGGCAAGACTTCGCTCTTGGACTCTATCAGAGATACCAGAGTTACAGATAAAGAGGCAGGAGGAATCACTCAGCATATAGGAGCGTCGGAAGTAACTGTAAATGGAAAGAAAGTCGTATTTTTAGATACTCCAGGTCATGAGGCGTTTACTGAAATGCGTTCAAGAGGAGCAAAGGTTACTGATATTGCTATACTTGTAGTTGCGGCAGATGACGGAATTATGCCTCAGACTGTAGAGGCTATAAACCACTCAAAAGCAGCCGGAGTCCCTATAATAGTAGCCATAAATAAAATAGACAAACCTGCTGCAAATGTAGATAGGGTAAGACAGGAACTATCAGAAAAAGGATTGCTGGTGGAAGCGTGGGGAGGAGATGTAATAGATGTACCTGTTTCGGCCAAAACAGGTGAAAATATAGACACTCTGCTGGAGATGGTGCTTTTAGTAGCTGAAATGGAGGAACTGACTGCGAATCCTGATCGTAATGCTGTAGGAACAGTTATAGAGTCTAACTTGGATAAAGGCAGAGGACCTGTAGCTACAGTTATAATTTCTAACGGAACTCTTAAAGTAGGCGATCCGATAGTTGCGGGTTCTTCTTACGGAAAAGTTCGTGCTATGCTTAATGACAAAGGAAAGAGAATAAAAAAAGCACCTCCGTCAACTCCTGTAGAAATATTAGGATTAAATGAAGTGCCTAATGCAGGAGATCAGTTCGTAGTTTTGGCAAGTGATAAAGTAGCCAGAAGTATAGCAGAAAAGAGAAAAGAAAAAATCAGAGATGAGCAGATGAAAGCAAGCTCTAAGATTTCACTTGAAGATTTATTTGAAAGAATGCAACATGGAGAATTAAAAGAACTTAACATAATAGTTAAAGCGGACGTGCAAGGTTCCGTAGAGGCAGTTCGCCAATCTATAGAAAAACTTAGCAATGAAGAGGTTTCAGTAAGAGTAATTCACGGTGGAGTAGGTGCAATAACAGAATCAGATATTATGCTTGCTTCCGCATCAAATGCAATAGTAATCGGATTTAACGTAAGACCGTCCACAGGAGCTAATTCTCTGGTAGAGCGTGAAAAAGTAGATATGAGAACCTACAGAATCATCTACGAGGCTATAGAAGATATCGAAAAGGCTATGAAAGGTATGCTGGAGCCTGAGTATTCAGAAGAGGAACTAGGTAAAGCTGAAGTTAGAATGCCGTTTAAGGTACCAAATGCCGGAATGATAGCAGGTTCCTATGTTACGAACGGAAAAATTCTGAGAAATGCAAAAGCACGTCTTGTAAGAGATGGAATAGTAGTATATGACGGGACTATCGACTCACTTAGAAGGTTTAAAGACGATGTAAAAGAAGTAGCATCCGGGTATGAATGCGGTATAGGACTTACAAATTTCAATGATATCAAAGAAGGAGATGTCATTGAAGCGTATATAATCAAAGAAGTAGAAAGAAAATAGCTGATATGGCAGGTGATATAAATGAGCTATGAAAGAACCAGAAGGATCGGAGAAGAGATAAAAAAATCTATAACTGAACTTTTAGCTGAGCAAAGAATAAAAGATATCAGGATAATAGACAGTCACTCTCTTATATCTGTGACTTCTGTAGATGTAGTGAGAGATTTAAAATATGCTTATATCTATGTCAGTGTACTTGGAAACGATGCTGACAAAGTACTTGAGGGATTTAAAAGTGCCTCAGGCTTTATAAGAAAAGAAGTAGGAAAGGATATAAAATTAAGATATACTCCTGAGATGATATTCAAAATAGACGACTCTATAGAAAGAGGAGTTAATATGTCAAAACTGATACATGATTTGAATATAGAAAATGGAGAATAGCTTTATGAATAAAATCATAGATGTAATAAGTTCAAGTAAAACCTTTATAGTAACCAGTCATGTTGCACCTGATGGGGATAATATAGGATCCAGTCTGGCACTTACGTGGTTTTTAAGAGATATGGGAAAAGAGGCATACTATGTTCTGGATGACTCTTTTCCCCGGAATTTAGCTTTTTTGTATAAAGATGAAAAAATATTTGAGTCAAATGAAGTATCTAAGGAGATTTTAAACTCAGGATACACCTTGATTTCTTTGGACTGCGGAGATATAAACAGGCTTGCTGTAGAAAAAGATATAATCAAAGGTGCAGACAGCTTTATAAATATAGATCATCATCAGAGCAATAGCGGGTTTGGAGATTATAACTATGTAGTTAAGGACGCATCGTCTACATCTGAACTCGTCTATAACCTGATTTCCAAGATAGACGATGACCTTATAAGTGCAAAGGTCGCTCAGGCACTTTACACAGGGGTAGTAACCGACACGGGAAGATTTCAGTACGAAAGTGCAAATAGCAGTGTTTTTTTGATGGCAGCGGCTTTACTTTCTAAAGGAATGGATAAACAGGAAGTAAACAGAAGTATATATCAGAGTATTTCTTTTGAATATACAAAACTCACTGCCGAAGTTTTAAATACCTTAGAAAAAGAGGGGATATTCTCTCATATGATTTTGGAAACTAAGGTTATGGAGAAATACGGTGTAAACTATGAGGATACAGAGGATTTGGTCAATCATACCATAAATCTGGACGGTGTAGAACTGGGAGTTTTATTTAAGGAAAGAAGCTCTACTCAGGTAAAAGCCTCATTCAGGTCAAAACAATTTGCAAATGTAAACGAAATAGCCTCAAATTTCGGTGGAGGAGGACATATTCGTGCAGCAGGCTGTACTATAGATAAGCCGCTAGCAGAGGCTGTACCTATGGTTCTTAACTATGTAAGGGAGTATTTAAAAAAGCATGGACGGAATCGTTAATATACTAAAACCAAGCGGAATGACATCACACGATGTAGTTTCATATATAAGGAAGAACTTTAATATAAAAAAAGTAGGACATACAGGAACTTTAGACCCGAATGCCGTCGGGGTACTTCCGATTTGTCTGGGAAAAGGAACTAAATTAAGTCAGTACATTACAGATAAGCAAAAAAAATATAGATGTGAAATGACATTTGGCAAAGCTACGGATACTTTGGATTCCTACGGTGAGATAACTGAAATCAAAGAAATCGATAAAATAGAATTTGAAAAAATAAAAGATATTTTGGGTAAATTCTACGGTAAAATAGAACAAATTCCTCCGGCTTACAGTGCAATTAAGGTGGGCGGGGTAAGATTGTATGAAAAGGTCAGAAGAGGTCAGGAAATAAAAGAAATACCCTCAAGGACGGTCGTAATTTACGGCATTGATGTTATTGATTACGAATTTCCAAGACTGATGATAGACATTACCTGCTCTTCGGGAACCTATGTACGAAGTTTTGTAAGAGATATAGCCGAGGATTTGGGAACTGTAGCTTATATGAGTTTGCTGATAAGACTTAAGTCAGGAGAATTTGATATTGGAAATTCAATTACATTAGAAGAATTGTCAGTTTCAGAGTTGGATAAAAATCTTATTTCCATATCCGATATAAATCTCAATATGGAAAATGTGATTATAAAGTCAACTGCACTAGTTTCCTATATCAACGGGTGCGAAGTTTCGTCAAAGGGACTTTTGACAGATATAGGTTCATATTATCAGCAGAAAGTCAGAGTGCTTGACGATAATAACAATTTCATCGGGATAGGATTTATTAAAAATAAAAATTCCGAAAACTTTTTAAAAAGTGATACTCTCTTTATATAGATTATGGAGTGATTTAATTTGAATATATATTCCGACTTGGACAAAATAAATTTTGACAATCATACAGTTGTTACCATAGGAAACTTTGACGGAGTTCATATAGGTCATAGGGAACTTATAAGCAGGACTATTGCTATAAGCGAGCAAAAAAGTATTTTGCCTGTTATGTTTACCTTTTCAAATCATCCGCTTGAATTTTTGTACAAAAAACATATAGAACCTCTTACCGGTTTTGAACAAAAAATCGAAATAATAACGGAAATGGGAATAAAAGACATGGTTTTAGTACCTTTCAATAACGATATAAAAAATATGAGTACGCAAGAGTTTGCGCAAAAAATTCTCATAGATAAACTAAATGCAACTGATGTAGTAATGGGCTTTGACTCCAGACTGGGAAGTGGAAGACAAGGCAGTGTGGAGTATCTTTATGAAGTAGGAAAGAAATTAGGGTTTCATGTTCATATAGTACCTGCTGTTATGGTGGAAAATATGAGAGTTTCCAGTTCTTTTATAAGAGAGCTTATAAAAACCGGAGAAGTAAAAAGAGCGCAGGCTTTTTTAGGACGACAATATATGTTTGAGGGAAGGGTGACTCATGGGAAAAAACTGGGGCGTAAACTTGGCTTTCCTACTGCGAATTTACAGGTAAGTAAAGATGTACTTCTTCCAAAAATAGGAGTGTATTTTTGCAAGACTAAAATACAAGACAGAATATATGATTGTGCCGTAAGCGTAGGCTATAACCCTACAGTACAGGAAAATAGCGAGTTAAATGAGGTTTTTGTAGAGGTACATATACTTGACTTTGATGAGGATATCTATGAAAAAACGATAAAGCTGTATTTTGTAGAGAGGTTAAGAGATGAAATTAAGTTTGATTCCATAGATAGTTTGATAAAGCAGTTGAACACGGATGTACTTAGAATAAGAAAGTTTAGTTAAAGGAAAAAACTTTAGAAATAATGGAAATTCTCATTTGAAAGTAAACCTTTTGTTTCCTAAATTGAAACAATAAATTGGATTAGCTCAATTTATTATTTTAATTTAGGATTATTTTTTTGTAAAAAATTCCATAAAATAAAATTTATTGTTTTTCAATTTACATAAAAAAGAGTATAATTGAGAATTGAGGGATGGAAAAATATGTTTATTGTTAAAGACATACAACATAACAATTATTATGTTGATATTCATTTATAAAACAATTTTTACAAGGAGGGTATGCTATGAATTACGCCGAAAAAATTTCAAAGAAAAGCTGGAACTCAGACAATCATAAGAAAAATTTTTTCTTTTATACAAGTTCTGTAGTTTGTAACAGCAAAAATAACTATACATATTTTTGACATTTGTAAATACAAAGTTTTATCTATATTTAACTAAAACTGCTGTAAGGTAGCAGTAAATATGGTTCTTTAAATATTTGAACAATTCAACAAAATTTTATCTACTTATTTATAATTTCAAGGGGGAGGGCTATATATGAAAATCAGAAAAAACAGTAAGTTGAACAGTATAGGAGTTAAGGTAGGGATTTTAATATCAGTGATATTGTTCATAGTCCTTGGAGTAAAAGCTGTATATGACGTTTCTACTTCGTACAGTTCAGCTATAAAAAGCAATGAGGCGACAAAACTGGAGGAAACGAGAAATCTTTCCAGCAAGCTGGAAGCAACATTTGTTTCAATATACCAGTCGGGATATGATACTAGAACTTTTGTACAAAAAATTTTGGAATCCGTGCCTCAAGAGCAAAGAGACAGGGCATATATCGAAAAAGCTATATCCGATATCGTCAATCATAATGACGATATAGACGGTATGGGTATATGTTTTGATACAAACGCATTTGACGGCAAAGATGCAAACTTTGTTTCGGAGGATTCGAAATCCGGAAAATTCAGTTTTTATGCTTTCAAAAACAAAGATAATGTCGAAATGTTCAGGGGCGACTATACCGATCAGGACTGGTATACTGAAACTATGAGTGAAAATAAGATCCTGCTTTTGGATCCTTATCTTGACACAAACAATAATCTAACTGCCAGTTACTGCTTTCCTATCAACTACAATTCAAAACCTGTAGGAGTGATAATAGTTGATACATTAGTAACAGATATACAGGCCTATTTGGCTGAAAAATACAGTTCTCCTGAGGACTTCAAATGTTTGATGACAAATACGGGAACTATAGTTGCAAACTCATATGATGAAACAAAAATTTTGCAAAATTTTATCGAATTAAACCCTAATTCAAAGCAATATTTTGATGCTGCGCAAAACGGAGAAGAAAGTGTTCTTGACGAAAAATCGGTTACCACAGGAAAGCATTCAAAGATAATATACATACCTGTGACAACTCCCGGAACAAAAGAAAACTGGCTTTTTATATCAGCAACTTCTTTCGACTATTTTACTAAAGACGCTAAAACTTCAGCTATAGTAAGTGCTGTAATAAGCGTTATTTCCATATTGCTTGTAGGAGGAGTGATAGTTGCTATATTATTAAAAACTGTGGTAGCACCTTTGGCACTGATAGAGTCTGCTGTAGTGAAATTTTCAAATTACAATCTCGACTTATCCGACGAATCTGAAAAAGCGATTAAATATATGAATCGCAACGACGAAGTAGGTTCGGCGATAAGAGCTATGGGAGTTTTAAACGAAAATCTTACAAATATCATTGCGAACATATCCGCACACTCACAAAACACAGCTGCAACAGCACAGCAACTTACAGCAACGGCACAGTCCACATCAGAGACTGCATATGAAGTTGCTCAGGCTGTAACAAACATAGCCGAAGGAGCCACCAATCAGGCGGAAGACACTCAAAGTGCTGCAATCTCAGTTGAAAAATCAAATAATCTGCTTGGCGAAATGCTTGAAATGTTAGAAAAACTCACAGAATCTACAAATATAATAAATGCCCGCAAGAACGAGGGAAGCAAGATATTAAATGAACTTATGGATATTACCGACGAAACCGGAAAAATTTCAGAAAAGGTATATGAAGTGATAAATGACACCAATAAATCGACAGAGGCTATATCCGTCGCATCGGAAATGATACAGTCTATATCAGATCAGACAAACCTGCTTGCATTAAATGCAGCTATAGAAGCTGCAAGAGCCGGAGAAGCGGGTAGAGGATTTGCAGTTGTTTCTGAGGAAATCAGAAAACTTGCTGAGGATTCCGCAAAATTTACAAATGAAATAAAACTGGTAATAGACGAACTAAAAGGCAAATCCGAGTCGGCAGTCCAAATGATGAGAACCTCAAGTGAAATGATAAAGAAACAAAATGAAAAGGTAAGAGAAACAGGAGATAAATTTACAGAGATATCTGCAGCTGTAGAAAACAGTGAAGAACTTGTAACTCAAATAGATAAAAAAGCAAGTATAATATCCGAAGAAAACATAAAAATCGTAGGCGTAGTGGAAAACTTGTCAGCTATAGCCGAAGAAAATGCAGCGACCACGGAAGAGGCCTCTGCGTCTGTAGATACACAGACTCAATCTATAAGAGATATATCAAATGCAAGTGAAAACCTGGCACAGATAGCTACAGAGCTTCAGTCAGAAATGTCAAAATTCAATATATAATGACAGATTAAAATAATGTGTATCTCATATTCTGAACTAAGAAAATAAAACTATATGTTCTTATGTGCTTAGAAAAAAATTATATATTTACTTGATTTGAACTATGTGTTACAATATCAATTGGTTGATGAACCTATGCTGGGTAACAGGGTGCCGTCCTCTACGTGGCATTAGGCGTTTATATTATTGGAGGTGTATTAAATGTTAAAAGAAAGAAAGATTGAAATTATCGAAAAATTTGCAACACACGAGGGAGATACAGGTTCTCCGGAGGTTCAGGTAGCTCTTCTTACAGAAAGAATCAATGAGTTAAACGGTCATCTTCAAACTCATAAGAAAGACCATCATTCAAGAAGAGGACTACTTAAAATGGTAGGACAAAGAAGATCGCTTCTTAGATATCTCAAATCAAAAGATTTAGACAGATATAACACACTTATTCAAAGCCTTGGACTAAGAAAGTAATAATCAAAAGAGCGGGAGTATCCTGCTCTTTTTCTGTAAATAGCTTTGGGGGAAATATAGAATATAATTAAAATATAACTATAAAATACAAAAATCAATGGAAGAATGTGCTTAGATTTGAAAAATATGGATTGTTACTTATCGGTTTGTATATTTTTCTACAGTGATATTGCGTTTTTAAAAAATTTATAATACTTATGTGTATTTGTTTTTCAGTTAAAATTATATGAAATTTAAAGTGGGAGGTAAAATATGAGCAAGATATACGAAACTTCTATTGGCGGGAAAAGTTTGTCGGTAGAAATAGGTAAGGTTGCGGAGCTTGCTAACGGGGCATGTATTCTTCGCAGTGGAGATACTGTTGTTTTAGTTACAGCCACAAATTCTGAAAAGCCCAGAGAGGCAGTAGACTTCTTTCCTCTAAGCGTAGATTATGAAGAAAAATTATATGCGGCAGGTAAAATTCCCGGTGGATTTATAAAAAGAGAAGGAAGACCTTCAGAGCGTTCTATTTTGACATCAAGACTGATAGACCGTCCTATCAGACCTTTGTTTCCAAAAGGATATAGAAATGATGTACAGGTAGTAGCTACCGTACTTTCTATGGATCAAAATGCAAATCCGGATACTATGGCTATGATAGGTTCATCTATAGCGCTTTCCATTTCTTCAATTCCTTTTAACGGGCCTACAGGCTCGGTTTCAGTTGGATTGATAGATGGAGAATTTATAATAAATCCTGACTTGGAGCAAAGAGCAAATTCTCAAATGTATCTTGTTGTATCCGGAACAAAAGATGCAATAATGATGGTTGAGGCAGGTTCTAATGAGATTTCAGAAGATGTTATGCTAAGAGCGATATTATTTGCCCATGAGGAGATTAAAAAAATAGTTAGCTTTGTAGAGGAAATAGCAAACGATATAGGAAAACCTAAAGATGAAGTTTTACTTTTTGTACCTAAAGAAGAGATTTTAGATGCCGTATCCGAATATGGAAAGCAAAAAATGAAAGACGCTATCCTTACTAAAGATAAACAAGAAAGACTTGAAAATATGGAAAATGTAAAACAAGATATAATGGAGCATTTTTCAGAAATATATCCTGATGATATGAAAGATGTAAGTGAAATAATCTATAAACTTACTAAAGACGGAGTAAGAGAGTTAATACTAAAAGATAAAATCAGACCTGACAACAGGCTTCATGATGAAATCAGACCTATCTGGAGTGAGGCCGGTGTACTTCCAAGAACACATGGATCTGCGATATTTACAAGAGGGCAGACTCAAGTAATGAGTATCACTACGCTGGGGGCATTGGGCGATGTTCAGATTTTAGACGGATTAAGCGAAGAAGAAGAAAAACGCTATATGCATCACTATAACTTCCCTGCATATTCTGTAGGAGAGGCAAGACCGTCCAGAGGACCGGGAAGAAGAGAAATAGGACATGGAGCACTTGCAGAAAGAGCTATAGAGCCTATGCTTCCAAGCAAAGAAGAATTCCCTTATGCTATAAGAGTAGTGTCTGAGGTTCTTTCATCAAACGGTTCTACTTCTCAGGCGAGTGTGTGCGGAAGCACCTTATCTTTACTTGATGCGGCAGTACCGCTAAAAGATATGGTTGCAGGGATAGCTATGGGGCTTATCAAAGATGAAGATGAGGTAGCGATACTTTCAGATATTCAAGGCATGGAAGACTTTTTAGGAGATATGGATTTTAAAGTTGCGGGAACGGAAAAGGGAATAACTGCAATTCAAATGGACATTAAAATAGCCGGGATAGATGAGGCAATTTTAACCAGAGCATTAGAACAAGCCAGAGTAGGGAGAATTCATATATTAAATGAAATGAGAAAAACTCTAACTGCTCCAAGAGAGGAAATTTCTCCGTATGCTCCTATGATTATAACTATGAAAATCGACCCTGATAAGATAAGAGATGTAATCGGGCCGGGAGGAAAAGTGATAAATAAAATCATAGAAGAAACGGGCGTTAAAATAGATATAGAAAACGACGGGAATGTATTTATTGCAGCAGTTGCAAGAGATATGGGCAAGAAGGCGAAAGCTATGATAGAAGACATAGTCAGAGTTCCGGAGGTAGGTCAAAAATACATGGGCAAGGTTACAAAGCTGATGGCATTTGGAGCTTTTATGGAGATATTGCCGGGAAAAGAAGGCTTGCTTCATGTATCTCAGATTGATGTGAAAAGGGTAAATAAAGTAGAAGATGTACTAGCCGTAGGAGACGAACTTGAGGTACTTCTTACTGAAATAGACTCTCAGGGAAGAATAAATCTTTCAAGAAAAGCTTTGCTAAAGTCTGATGAATGATAAAAGATATAGAATAATTAAAAAGAACAATTTAGAAAAATATTAAGATAATTATCCCGGATAATTTTATTTATTTACATTTCGGTAAGTGGATAAATAATCCGGGTTTTTTGAAATTGTAAGATTTTATGGTTAATATAACATCTAAAGGAAATAAAATAATATAATAGCCGAGCACCGGTTTAAAATCTTGAATTGAAATTAAATTTATGATATGAAAGTGTGGATATATAATGGCAAAGGGAAAGAGAAAGACACGAAAAAAGAAAACTACAGGAAAAATAAATGAAAATATACTTGCAATAGGTTTCATTTTTTTCGGTATTTTTATGACTTTGTCTGTCAGAACCGAGTCTATGGGGATAGTAGGGCAAAGCGTAAAGTATGTACTTCTGGGAATATTTTCAAAGCTGTCTGTAATTATAGCTTTTGTACTTATATTTTTAGGGGTGTATAAGCTTATATATCCTGATAAAATACAATATCAAAAAATACCTAAACTCCTTTCTTTTGTTTTGACAACTGTGGTTATTCTAGTGTATGGATTGTTTCAAAAAGACTTTTTGCCCAGAACTACTCCGCTTAATCTCGAAAACAGCAAATTGATATTCAGTATGGCACAAAGAGGAGAGGGTTCAGGATTTATATGCAGTGTAATTACATATTATTTTCACAGACTGCTTGGAACAGCCGGAACAATTATGTTTTGTGTAGGACTTACTCTTTTTGTTTTAATATACTATTTTAAAATGGATCCTACTAAATTTTTTGAAGTATTTAAAACAGGACCGAAAGCTATAAAGGAATTTTTAATGACTTTAAAGGCCCGAATAATGAATTTTGTGCTGGTAGACAATGATGAAGACGAAAAGTCTGAAAAACTCGGGAAAAAATCTAAAAATGAAAAAGACGAACCGGATATTTTTTATGATGACGAAGAAAAAGAAGATAAGTCAAAAAACACGAAAAACGAGTTAAATTTAGAGATCCCATCTAAAATGAAAAATTTTCGCAAATCAAGTGATGATGATTATGTATTTCCTAGTGTAGACTTGCTAAATAATTTTGAAAAAAATTCTAAAAGAGATTCCGGCAACAAAATGAAAAATTCTAAAACTTTAGAAAATACCTTGCTTAACTTCGGAGTAGATGCAACCGTAAGAAATATTTCTCAAGGGCCTACTATTACCAGATACGAACTTGAGCCAAAAGCCGGAACGAAGGTAAGTAAGGTAACAAATCTCACTGAGGATTTGGCATTGGCTCTGGCTGCTCAGACTATAAGGATAGAAGCACCTATACCCGGAAAGTCGCTTATAGGGATAGAAATACCGAATAATATAAGCGAAGCAGTAAGTTTCAGAGAAATAGTGGAAAGCAGGGTTTTTAATACTTCAAATGCAGAGATAGCATTTGGAGTAGGGATGGATATAGGAGGAAATGTAATAGTTGCAGATATAACAAAAATGCCACATATGCTGGTAGCCGGTGCTACGGGCTCGGGAAAGAGCGTGTGCATAAATACTTTGATTTGCAGTATGCTATATAAGTATTCACCTAAAGATGTAAAAATGATTATGATAGACCCTAAGATGGTGGAACTTTCCGTATATAATGATATACCTCATCTTCTTATACCTGTAGTTACAAATATGAAAAAAGCGCCAAATGCTTTAAATTGGGCAGTGGCAGAGATGAACAGAAGATACAAGCTGTTTTCAGAGTCAAAAACAAAGGATATAAATAGTTATAATGAAAAATTTGAAGAAAAATTACCAAGAATCGTGCTTATAATAGACGAACTTGCAGATTTAATGATGGTAAGTCCGAGAGAAATAGAAGATGCGATATGTAGGCTGGCACAGATGGCTAGAGCCTGCGGAATTCATCTGGTTATTGCAACTCAAAGACCTTCAGTAGATGTAATTACAGGACTTATAAAGGCTAATATCCCATCGAGAATAGCATTTTCAGTATCTTCGCATACTGATTCAAGAACTATTTTGGACACAGGCGGAGCGGAAAAATTGCTGGGAAGAGGGGATATGTTATACTACCCTATGGGAGCAAATAAACCGGTACGTATCCAAGGGGCTTTCATTTCAGAAAATGAAGTAATTAAGATTACAGAGTTTATAAAGGAAAAAAACAATGTTGAAGTCAATGATACAGAGATAATGGAGGAAATTGAAAAAATAGCTGAACAAACTGACAATCCTGAAGATGAATTGATGGTGCAGGTTTTAGATTTTATCAAAGAAAAAGAGTATATTTCGACTTCGCTTATCCAAAGAAGATTTAGAGTAGGATATAATAGAGCTTCCAGGATAATAGAAGAACTGGAGAGAAAAGGAATAGTAGACTCAAGTGACGGAGCAAAACCCAGAAAAGTATATATAGAAAATATCAAGTAACAATTTAGATACAAAGAGTTATTTAATATAAAATTGAGTATAAAGCAGGGTTTAACTACAAGTGATAAAATTTTTATATGTATTAAAAATTTTAAAAGGGCATACTTAGAATGTAAATTAAGAAGGTGTAATTTTGAATGAAATTGATATAGAAAAAGCATTAGAATTGAAAAATTCGATAATTGTAGATGTTAGAACGCCAAAAGAATACGAGCAAGACCATATACCGGGTTCGATAAACATTCCTATATTTGATGATGATGAAAGAGCAATAATAGGGACATTATATAAACAAAAAGGCAAAGAAATTGCGGTAAAGACCGGAATAGAAATAACGTCTCCAAAACTCGAAGATTTTTATCAAAAATATTTGATGCTTTCCAAGCAATATGAGCAGATGATATTGTATTGTTTCAGGGGAGGAATGAGAAGCGGTTCATTCGTAAATTTTTTAGGTGATATGGGGTTGAATGTCTTAAAATTAAACGGAGGTTATAAATCATATAGGAATTATGTGCTGAACTATCTGGAAAATATTAGTTCAAAACATAGATTTGTCGTACTTCACGGGCATACAGGGACAGGGAAAACGCAGTTACTTGAAGCATTAGAAGATAAGGGTTGTACGGTACTTAATTTAGAAGCTTTGGCTCAAAACAGCGGTTCTGTTTATGGGGAGATTTTTTATTCGGGAAAAAATCCTACTCAGAAATGGTTCGATTCACAAATTGTAAAAATTTTGAGAGAATCAAAATATAAAAATGTACTTATGGAAAGTGAAAGTAAAAAGATAGGCAAAGTGGTTTTGGATAAAAAGTTTTTGAAGAATATGACTGAGGGTAAGCATATTTTGATAAACGCATCTATAGAAAATAGGGTAAAACGATTAGTAAAAGATTATACAAAATGCAATATCAACGATGAATACCTTAAAACATCTACAATGAAATTAAAAGATACAATTGGAAAGAAAGCTGTTGAAAATCTGATTTGCAAAATAGAATACAAAGAATATGAATATGTAGCGGAATTTTTAATTATGAATTATTACGATAGACTGTATAGTTATTCTATGGATAAGTATGACTATGATATGTCGATATCTTCAGATGAAATGGAATTAGCTGTAGATAGGATTTTAAAATATTATTACGATACTGAAAAGGAGATATAAATGAATAAAAGTGTTTTTATTTCTACTCTCGGCTGTTCCAAGAACCTGGTTGATTCTGAGGTAATGCTTAATATATTGTTGGAAAACGGGCTTAAAAAAGTAGATGCTCCCGAGTTGGCAGATATAGCTGTAATTAACACCTGTGGATTTATAGATTCTGCTAAAGAAGAGTCTATAAATGAAATACTGGAAATTGCAAAGTATAAAAAGGTTGGAAAACTGAAATATTTAATAGTTACAGGTTGTCTTTCGCAAAGATATAGCGAGGAACTCAAAAAAGAACTTCCTGAGGTCGACTCATTTCTTGGGACTACCAGCTTTGAACATATTTACAATATAATTCAAGGACTGGAGATAGGTAAAAGGAGCAGTCTTATTTTAGATATAAACCACGATTTAAAGCCTAATTCAAAGAGGGTCTTACTTACGGATAAATATACGGCATTTTTAAAAATAGCCGAAGGTTGCGACAATCTGTGTACTTACTGCATTATTCCTAAGCTTAGAGGTAAGTACAGGAGCAGAAAGCTGGAGGATATCGTAAACGAGGCAAAAGAACTGGTCGCAAACGGAGTAAAAGAACTCATACTCATAGCTCAAGATACGACGAAGTATGGGCTTGATATTTATAATGAAAAAACTTTGTCTGTATTACTTAGGAAGTTAAATGAAATCGAGGGCGTAAAGTGGATTAGGTTTTTATATTCCTATCCTGAAGATATAGATTTAAATCTTATACTGGCAGTTAAAGAGTGTGATAAAGTGTGTTCTTATTTTGATATGCCGATTCAGCACAGTCACGATAATGTTCTAAAAAGAATGAACAGAAAAACCACAGGAAAACAGATAGAAGAGAAAATAACTTTAATCAGAACTCATATACCGGAGGCTGTCCTTAGGACTACTCTTATAACAGGGTTTCCTAAAGAAAGTGACGAGGAATTTGACTGTATGTATGATTTCGTGAAGAAAATTGAATTTGACAGACTGGGGGTATTTGCATATTCCAGAGAAGAGAACACTCCTGCTGCTATTATGGACGGACAAGTTTCAGAAGAATTAAAGGAAGAGAGAAAAAATAGAATAATGAGCCTTCAACAGGAGATTTCATTGAGGAAAAATCAAAAACTTATAGGAAAAGAATTTGAAGTTTTAATAGAAAGAGAAATTGAAGAAAATCTTTATGAAACGAGAAGTTACAGAGATGCGCCTGAGATAGACGGGATAATTTATGTTAAGACTTTATCTTCTCACAGTGAGGGCGAATTTGTAACTGTCAATATAAGAGATGCTATGGAATATGATTTGGTAGGAGATGAAGTACAATGAATATAGCAAATAAACTAACTCTTGCAAGAATTATAATGGTACCGTTTTTTTTAATAGCGGTGTATTTTGAAAAAAATTCAGGATTTTTACCTATTTCAGCACTTATATTTGCACTTGCTTCGATTACGGATTTTTTTGACGGCTATTTAGCTAGGAAATATAATTTAATCACTGATTTTGGGAAATTTATGGATCCGCTGGCAGATAAAGTTTTGGTTGTTGCAGCACTTGCAGTGTTAGTGGAGATGAATTTGATTCCTTCGTGGATGATAGTGCTCATCATAACAAGGGAATATTCTGTCAGCATACTTAGGGCTATAGCTGCAAGCAGCGGACAGGTCATTGCCGCCTCACAAGGGGGGAAAATCAAGACAGTTTCACAAATATTTGCAGTGCTTATGCTACTGCTGAATATAAAGTATGGAATTTATGTGATGTGGCTAGCTGTACTACTTACCTTCGTTTCAGGGGTAGATTATTTGATGAAAAATAAAAAACTTATCTCACAGAAATAAATTATTGGTTAGGAAATATATTTGTGATATAATCGTATAAGAACCTATGTTCGATAGAAAGGTGGAATATGAAGTGGACGAAAAACAAATCGAAGAAAGACAAAAAGCCTTGGATGCAGCTTTAGCCAAAATAGAGAAGGATTTTGGAAAAGGCTCTATAATGACTTTAGGCGAAAATGCAAAAATGAATATAGAAACTATATCTACAGGATCTATAGGGATTGATGTGGCAATAGGTATAGGAGGATTACCGAAAGGCAGAATAGTTGAGATATACGGACCTGAATCTTCAGGAAAAACTACTGTTGCACTTCATGCAGTAGCTGAGGCTCAAAAACAAGGCGGGATAGCAGCATTCGTAGATGCAGAGCACGCACTTGACCCTGTATATGCGAAAGCTTTGGGTGTAGATATAGATAAACTTATAGTGTCTCAGCCTGATAACGGAGAGCAGGCACTCGAAATTACAGAGGCTCTGGTTAGAAGTAGGGCTATAGATATAATTGTAGTAGACTCTGTGGCGGCGCTTGTTCCTAAGGCTGAAATAGAAGGAGAAATGGGAGATTCTCATATAGGGCTTCAGGCCAGACTTATGTCACAAGCACTTAGGAAACTTGCAGGATTTATAAATAAATCAAAGACGATAACGATTTTTATAAATCAACTTAGAGAAAAAGTAGGAGTTACATTCGGAAACCCTGAAACTACTACGGGAGGTAGAGCATTGAAGTTTTATGCTACTGTTAGGCTGGATGTAAGAAAAGGGGATGTTATCAAGCAAGGAGATACTGTTATAGGAAGCCGAACGAAAGTCAAAGTTGTTAAAAATAAAGTTGCACCACCATTTAAAAAATGTGAATTTGATATAATGTATGGTAAAGGAATATCTAAGGTAGGAGAACTTGTAGATATAGGTGCAAACTTGGACATCATAAAAAAATCAGGGGCTTGGTACAGTTATAGTGAGAGTAAATTAGGTCAAGGCAGAGAAAATGCTAAACAATTCCTTTTGGAAAACCCTGAAATTATGGACGAAATAGAAACAAAAGTAAGAGATTATTTTAAAGAAAATACCTCTGCTATTATTGAAATTGCAAAATCTGATAAAGATGACAAAAAAGAAGAAGTAGAAGAATAAAAATCAATATATACCGCCCTGGAATAGTTAGATTTTATAATCTAACTATTCCAGGGCGGTTTTTTATAGGGAAATAATTTTTCAAATTATCTTCAGATTTGATATTTAAAATTTTATTCTATAAATTGGAATTTGCTAGTGATACGAAAAATTTATGCAAAAATATATACAAGTACATAAGAAAAATCTTGTTTTGTTTGTGCTTGTGAAATTATTTCAATGATATTTTGTAAATTTAGATTTGTAGTGTATTCTTGACACAAAGCCATATAAATATTAAAATTAAGTGTGGTATATGCACCTTAAAAATTATAGAAAAGGAGGTGGCTATAATTATAATTATAACTATGACTAAGGCAGTAATAATTTTTCTTGTGACTGCAATCATAGCAGCATTTATAGGATATATGGCCAGAAAGAAAATTGCAGAAGGCAAGATTAACGAAGCTGAAAAACTAGCTAAAGAAATTGTTGAAAAAGCTGAAAAAGACTCTGAAACTGTAAAAAAAGAAAAATTGCTTGAAGCAAAAGAAGAAGTTCATAAAATGAGAAATGAATTTGATCGTGATTATAAAGAAAGACGATCTGAGCTTCAGAAATTTGAAAAAAGACTTGTCCAAAAAGAAGAGCTTTTAGATAAAAAATTGGCTCAACAGGAAGATAAGGACGCAAAAGTAACTGAGAAATTAAAAGCTATTACTGAAAAAGAAAGCAAAATCGAAGAAATTAAGGCTCAGCAACTTGAAAAATTAGAGGGGATTTCGAACCTTACAACTGAAGAGGCTAAAAGTCAAATTTTAGCAAATGCCGAAAAAGAAGTAAGGCACGATTTAGCCTTGAAAATCAAGGAGTTGGAGGTTGAAGCCAAAGATGAGGCTGACAAAAAAGCTAGAGAAATAGTAGCCTATGCTATTCAAAAATGTTCTGCTGACCACGTGGCTGAGACAACTGTAAGTGTAGTAAGCCTGCCGAACGACGATATGAAAGGCAGGATAATAGGTAGAGAGGGAAGAAATATCAGAACTCTTGAAACTCTTACAGGAGTGGATTTAATTATTGATGATACTCCGGAGGCAGTAGTTCTGTCTGCATTTGATCCTATAAGAAGAGAGGTAGCAAGAATAGCCCTCGAAAAACTTATAGCAGATGGAAGAATTCATCCTGCGAGAATCGAAGAAATGGTAGAAAAAGCTAAAAAAGAAGTAGATACTATAATTAAGGAAGAGGGCGAAAAAGCTGTCTTTGAAACAGGGGTGTACGGGCTTCACCCGGAGCTTGTTAAATTACTTGGAAGACTGAGATATAGAACAAGCTATGGACAAAATGTACTAAAACACTCTGTAGAAATCGCCCATCTATGTGGGATAATGGCAGCTGAAATCGGTGCTGATGTAAAGTTGGCAAAAAGGGCAGGACTTCTTCATGACATCGGAAAGGCAGTAGACCACGAACTGGAGGGAACACACGTAGAAATAGGAATGGACTTATTAAGACGATACAAAGAATCTAAAGAAGTAATTCACGCTATGTCTACACATCATGGGGATTATGAACCTCAGTCGGTTGAAGCTGTACTTGTAACAGCGGCAGATGCTATATCAGCGGCAAGACCGGGAGCAAGAAGAGAGACTTTAGAAACTTATATTAAGAGGTTAGAAAAACTCGAAGAAATTGCAAACTCTTATGAGGGGGTAGATAAATCTTATGCTATCCAAGCAGGAAGAGAAGTGAGAATCATTGTTAAGCCGGAAAACGTTACTGATGACTTCCTACCTTTATTAGCAAGGGATGTAACCAAGAAGATAGAAAGTGAAATGGAATATCCCGGACAAATAAAAGTAAGCATAATTCGTGAAACAAGAGCAGTAGATTACGCTAAATAGGATTTCAATAGGGGCTCGCATGAGCCTCTTTTTTAGTGTAAGATAATATAAAGTTAGTAAGTCAGGGGGGAATATATGAAACTTTATTCAAGTAATATAATATCTGACATCGAAGCGTTAAGAGTAAAACAAAGCGAGAGAGAATTTTATAAACATCTTAAAAATAGACTTTCAGGAATAGGAATAACAAAGATAACGCCGTTTGAAAATTTTTATGCTGATTTATATTATGAAGAAAACGGACAGGTTTTATTTATAAAATTTATGGATACTCAGGAAGAAACTTTCTCTATACTGGAAGAAGAACTTGTTGAGATTATGGAAGAAGAGTACGATTATTTTGTGAGTAAAATAAATAAACTATACAAAAGTGTATATGTGAATTATATATATATTATGCCCTATGTTGATTTGAGTTCTTATCAAGATGAGTTTGTTAAAAATGATTTTGTCAAAAATCACATAATAGATTCAAAGGAGTTTTTTTTAATAAAAAAAGATAGTACCAGGTTGAGCGGATATTATTCTAAAAAAAATGATGAAATCCAATCGAATTTATTAAGATACAATATAGCAAAAGAATATCATGTGATAAAAAAAGAAGATGAGAAAAGAATATTAAATACAGATTTCAAAAAAATTGTATTTGATTATAAATCTCATGAGTATCAAGCTACTTTTTTGACTGATAAGCAAATAACCGGAGTGAACTCTATAAGATATGGAAATTCTTTGTTTATAGGGCAATCAGGGTCAGGTAAAACGACTACGCTTATAGCTAGAATAATCAAACTATCCAGGATATATGATAAAGATAAATTTTTATTTTTGGCATTTAATAAACAGCTGGTTCAAAATATAAAATCAATCATGGATATGATGAACCTTAGTCTAAGCAATGTTGAGATAATAAATTTTCACGGTTATATTCTGAATTTAGCTAAAAACTATGGGCTAAAAATAGACAAAAACAACCAAAAATCCTTTGACGAACAGTTTGAAACTATATTCACAAAAACAAGTCAAATTTATAAAAATCAACATATATATAAAGGAATAATTATAGATGAGGCTGAAAATTTCAATGAAAATCATATCAATTTTCTCAGGAATTTGCTTTATAAAACTAAGTACTTCTT
Organism: Acetoanaerobium sp.; assembly: GCA_041831635.1. Taxonomy (GTDB): domain Bacteria; phylum Bacillota; class Clostridia; order Peptostreptococcales; family Filifactoraceae; genus Acetoanaerobium. Next base: position 65,853 of record JBHASY010000126.1, read on the forward strand.
TATGATTTCTTCGGATAAGGCAAAGGATATAAGGGGATTTATGAAAGACTTCACAGGTGGCTGGGAAAATTTAGAATATGTAGAGATAGCAGAGTTTAACAAAAACTACAGATGTACTAAAAACATATCGGAATTTACGAATAATTTTATAGATAATATAGCTAAGTATGTAGATGAAAAAAATTTGATTTTACCTGAAGACTATTACATTAAGAGCACATCTCCAAGACATAAAGGTCAAACAGTAAGCATAATTAAATGTGATACAGTAGAAGACAAGTTAAAGAATATAACAAAGCTTATTTCAAGGTTGATTGATAAGGGGATAAAATACAGCGATATCTGCATAATCTACCCGTTTAACAAAAGAAAAACAAAAAATAAAACAGTCATATACTTTCAATATCTTCTGAAGATGGCTTTAGAAGAGGCAAATATCGGCTTTATGATAGCAAATGAAGATTTTACTAACCTGACATATAAATCAGGAGTGAGTATATCAAATATATTTTCTGCAAACAATTTAGAGTATAAGATAGTAATCCTGTGTGAATTAGAAATGCTTTATACTCATAGTCTGGGGAGTGAATATTCATATGCTGATGTTTCTACATTCATAAAGAGTCTAAATATGGTATATACCGCTATAACCAGAGCGACTGAAGAACTGTATGTATTTACTCTGATGGAAGATTCTGATAGCGATATACTTGGATTTTTGAAAATATCATAGATTTAAAAAGTATGAAATAAGTATTTATTCAAAAACAAAATCTAAAAATTAAAAAGCCCTCAAAATTTAAGATAAAAAATATGGCATTTTGAGGGCATTATTTTTTGATTATTCTTCTTTAGTTTTGCTAAGCTTATTATAAATTATGCTGATAATGAAACAAAGTACCCCACCTACAACAAAGGCTATTACGCGAGTTATAGAATTCTCTCCGCTAAGATCTACAAAAATAAACTTCGTTACCATAAGTAGAGCAAGACCAAGTCCAAAGTGGCGAATCATTGTTACACTGACTTTGAATCCGGCATAGATAGATACTACTGCTATAAGAAGTCCTGACACACTGTAAATTACTGACTCGGCAGGTAAAGCTAAGAATGCATTTATTAAACTCCATGTCAGAACAAGATATTTTAACACTATCCAGCAAGCAACTACGGATGGTATTTTCTTTTGATTTGAAAATGAAATATGTGTTTGTAGCAAAGCTGTTGCAAGCAGAGAAAGGGTTAAAATGACCTTTGAAATTGCTCCGTTTGTCGTATTTATAACAAAGATTCCATAAAAATACAGTGCAACTGCGCAGAAATAGAGTCCATGATAGTAACGGCAACTCAAACTGTACTTTGTTTTCCCGTTTGTAAGAACTTCTTCATCATCTTTGCTAAAATACTTCAAACTATATATAGTAAGAAGTGTTACTATAGCAAGGAGTACGCCGATTGCTGGAGCAATATCATTTATATTAAACCAACTTACAAACTGTTCACTAAAAGAAAAATAACTCAATAGCAGTATGATGAGAGTTAAATTTTTTGTAAATAAAACACGAATAGGGGGCTCAGATTTTTTAAGGATATAAAATAGTAAAGCAAAATGTCCGCAGGCAAATATAAGATTCAAAACTCCATTTCCGGAGTACAAAATATATCTGACTAAAAGCCATATTCCTTCAACTTTGAGAAGTTCTTTATTTTCATTTCCATGCTTCCAAATAATCCGGCTTTGAAGTAGACTGACAACCAAAGTCGTAAAAGCGAGAGTTAACTCCGGCAAACTATTTAAAGAGTATTCAATATTCAAATTTATAGCACCAACGATAAAGAATATTGCTGCAACAATCAATAAAGCATAATAGTTTTGAAGTGGATATCCTTTTTTCATCGGGATATCTTTTTCAGTTTCTTTATCGAATTTGAAATAACCGATTCTGTATAAAAGAATCAGTGCCAATACAGAAAGCATATGCCAAAGTGACATTTCTATCATAGAAATATCTCCATAGATTTTGTATGTTTCCATAACCCACTTAGGAAGAGCATCTCCAACAATTTTACAAGCAAAAAGCAACAAAATCATACTGAAGTTTCTAAATGAAAGTCGATGTTGCAATTTTTCACTGAGTTTTGGCAAAGCAAAGAGTATAAGTGTATTTGTAACAACAAATACAAGTTTCCATGAACTTCCGGTAATAAAGAACAAAATCGTATCCAATGCCAGCATACCGGCTATGAGAATAGGCTCAACAGGGACTTTCCATATCTTCTTTTGAAGAAGGAAGAAAATAGCCATAACAGTTGCACCGGAAAACAAATCCAGACACTTGTAATGGATTAAGATAGTGCAAAGATATAAAATCAAACCGTAATATACATTGAGGGATTTGAAAATATTCGGATAAAGATGTGGTGCTGAGAAAATCTGAATAAAGTGAACAGCAAACAATATAAACAGAATTTGTAAGACCGTCAAATCGAAGATTATTCTCCAGTATTCTGTCAAAAGTATAGAAAGAACAGCAGTCGATAAAAAACTGAGTATCAAATAAAAAGAGGGAATTGATTCCACTTGAGCTAATCTATAAAGTAAATTTTTCAATAAAAATATTGCTACTACTATGGCTGTCATAACTTTATAAAATTCAATTTGAACATTAAGAAAATCTAAGTATAAAAACAATGTAAGGAAACTGAGTGCTGATAGAGCAATTCCAATGCCATACCTTATTTTTCCGCTCTTGCGAAGTGTGTATATTATAATCATGGAAATAGCCGTTATAAAAGTGAAAATAAGAAAGGCATCTGTTTCAAGGTCTATATATTTTAATTCAAACAAGAGATTTACATAGCTTCCGATATAGGCGATGATAACAGTAAAAAACAACTGCGTATAGCAATAAGAAAGAATAAGAAGTATCGTCCACAGTGCACAAAAAAGACTGGAACTCCAATGGCTTATCAAATGAAAAGCCAAACTCGCCGATAAAATAGCTATGTACATAAGACCGGAACCGGTTCCTAGCAAGATAGAAGGAATAGGTCCGGTTTTTTTAAGAGATGTTTTCAGTCCGATGATCGTAAGGATAAAACCGGACAACCCTATGATAAAAACTTTCATTTCAGGGCTAATTTTATGCCATACTATAGCTATAAATGATGCGGCTCCGATAAATACAAGCAGTGACGCAAGTGCTCCTATAATATATTTTCCTATCAAAGACTCTCCATCTTTTTTCTTTCTTAAAAATGTTGAAACAGTAGAAGAGGTTTTACTTTTTTGCGGTTGTATAGGAATATCTTCTGTTATTCTTTGAACAGGTGATTTACTTGGGGTATCTTTAATATCGACGTGAACTTTGTTTGAAGAAAGAAGAAGTTTCTCTTCTGCAGTCAAAATATTTTCTGTAACAGAGATAGAAGAAGTGACTGTTTTTTGTTCTTTTTGAAGCTTTTTAAGTTCTTCTTCGAGAAATTCTATACGTTCTTCCAATTCCTTAAATCTATCATCTACAGTTTTCAAATTCATTTTCCCCCTTTGCTGTACCTCTGGTTAAAAATCTCTATTTACTAATATTTGCAAAGTTACTGATTTTATTTTTGTTTATCAGTTTCATTATATATTTAAAGTATTATATAATCAACTGAAGGCATTTATGAAGCGATTAAGAAGTAGGATTTGAAAGAAAGATAAGTATCGGGGCAGTATTAGTAAGGAGAAATAATTTAAGGAAAGGATTTATCAATGAATAAAATATATGAATATGAAACAATCATTAAAAAAGTTCCGGATATAGACGGTGCGTATGTAGAATTCCCATATGATGTGAAAAAAGAATTTGGAAAAGGGAGAGTAAAAGTTTATGCTACTTTTGACAAAGAACCTTATGAAGGTAGTATTGTAAATATGGGAATTAAGAATCCTGACGGTTCGGTTTGTTACATAATAGGAATTAGAAAAGACATTCGTGCAAAGATAGGGAAACAACCCGGAGACAGCATAAAAGTTACTGTTACACAGAGAAAGGAATGAATATTATATGTGGAAATGTCAAAAATGTGGTCGTGAGTTTAAAAATAAAAATCAAAACCATTTTTGTGATGAACATCCGAAAACAATTGATGAATATATTGCCATGCAACCTGAGAATGTCCGGATATTTTTAAATCAGATCAGAAATACCATAAATTCTGTGCTACCGGATGCACAGGAGCGTATGTCGTGGAATATGCCTACTTATTGGAAAAAACATAACATTATACATTTTGCGTCTTTTAAAAATCATATAGGACTGTATCCGGGACCTAGAGCAATAGAAAATTTTGCTGATAGACTAATTGAATATAAGACAAGCAAAGGTACAGTACAACTACCATACAGTAAACCTCTCCCATTAGACTTAGTTGCTGATATTGCGAAATGGTGTTATGAAAACCGAGATAATTTTTGAGAGTTACCATAAATTACAAAAAATCAATAAATAATTAAGGAGATAATATGGTAGAATATAATTTGATAAGTGTAAAAATGGATGTATTAGAGACACTGTGAAAATTGGAGGGTTACTGATGGCAAAGGTATATTTTAAAAAAATTACTGATAAATCGGATGAAAAATTGAGCAAAGCAGCGAGGGAACTGTTAGAAGTTTTAGTAAAAAATGAAAATCATAAGTGGGAAAAAACAGTTCCATTGAAAGTGCATTTTGGGGAAAAAGGTAATACTACATATGTAAAACCTGCCTGTTATAAGGATGTCTTGGAATATCTACAAGAAAACAAGGTGGAGAGCGCCTATATAGAGACAAATGTGCTTTATAGAGGCTCCAGAACTACCAGAGATAAACACTTGGAAACTGCTAAAGCACATGGATTTACTAATCTTCCAATCATCATAGCAGACGGGGAGCATGGAGAGGCTTACGATGAAATACAGATAGATAAAGAATATTTTTCTACTTGTAAGATAGGAGCTGAATTTTCAAAATTTAATCAGTTTATAATTATGGCACATTTTAAAGGCCATGGCTCAGCAGGATTTGGTGGCTCTATCAAGCAACTTTCTATGGGATTTGCAGCTAGGGGTGGAAAAATGGCACAGCATTCGGGAATCAGCCCTACAGTAATTGAAAAAAAATGTGTATCTTGCGGTATGTGTGTGAAGAAATGTGATGTAGAGGCAATAGAAATGAGGGAAAAAGCTTTTATTCACTCAGAAAAATGTGTAGGATGTGCAGGATGTATAGCAGTGTGTCCTGTAGGTGCTATAGTAAATGACTGGTCAGAGGTAAATTTCAAAGAAAAAATGGCTGAATATGCTTATGCCGCCCAAAAAGGCAAGGATAATGTATATATCAATTTTATGATAAATATAACAAAAGAATGTGACTGTGTAGGTCAACATATGGATGAAGTTACATCTGATATAGGAGTGTTTATTTCAAAAGACCCTGTAGCAATAGATACAGCCTGTATAGATATGCTCCAAAAACAAACAGGGGATAAGATGTTTGACGATGGAAGAGAGGCTATAGAGCATTCCGTGAAAATAGGTTTTGGCTCTAAGGACTATGAATTGATAGAACTATAACAGTGAGATAGATAAATTATGAACACAAATATAGAACAAGAGAAAATTTTATCGGACTGTCATATTCATCTTTCGCTTAAATCCGGCTTTACGATAAAACAGTGGAATATGGCGGATGACAGGCAAAAATCAACTTGGATTTCTTCTATTTTTGAAAAATACAAGTATAATAAGATAATTTATCTAAGAGATGGAGGAGATGCCTATGGGGTCTCCCTTTATGCGAAAAAGCTGGCGAACACCTGTGGTATAAACTATAAAACTCCTGCATTTGCCATATATAAAGATGGTGGTTACGGGAATTTTTTGGGGAAAAGCATAAGAACTATGTACGACTTTGATAGACTTTTTGACCATCTTCTTAGATTGGATATAGACCATTTGAAGTTAATCATAACAGGGGTAACGGATTTTGACAATTTTGGAAATTATGAAAAAACTTTGTTTACACCATATGAATTGAATCATATGGTATCAAGAGCAAAAAAAGAAAATTTAAAGGTTATGGTTCATGCAAATGGAAGTGAAGCTGTAAAAATGGCTATAGAGTCAGGTGTGGACAGTATAGAGCATGGGTATTTAGTAGATAAATCTGTGTTAAAACAGTTAATAGGTTCAGAAATTATATGGATACCTACTCTTGCACCACTGGGAAACATCTTGAAGTATAAACCGAAGACTATGATAGAAAAGATACCTACCATAAGTAAAATATATGTACTTCAAATAGAAAACCTAAAGTTTGCAATAGAAAACGGTATAAATGTAGGTCTGGGAAGCGATGCCGGAGCTTATATGGTAGAACATTCCGGTGGAATAATTAACGAAATAAATCTGATGAAAGAGGCTGGACTGAAGGAAAGTGTTATAGAAAAGATGATGGAGAATCAGGTTAAAAAATTTTTTTTGAAAAAATAAAGGGGAGGATTTTATATGAGCGTTAGTGAAAATAAAATATGGGGCGGTTTGTGTGATGGATATGGGCAAATTGATAAATTAGAAGAGGCAGATATAGTGGTATTTGGAATTCCTTTTGACGGGAATGTAAGTTATAGAGATGGAGCAAAAGACGGACCGTCTGCGATTAGAAAAACTACGAAGCCTATACCGCCAACTACTGAGTATTTTGAGGACTTAACAGGTACAAAAGTTGTGGATTTAGGAGATTATTATAATAGCAACTGTGAAATTTTGTTTGAAGAAGTGGAAAAAAAAGTATCAGATTTAGTAAACAAAAATAAATTTTTTACCATGATTGGCGGGGACCACTCTGTAACTATACCTGTGTTGAGGGGAATAAATAATGCAATAGATCACGATTTTGGAATAATTCACATAGATGCTCATTTTGATTTATGTGATGAATTAGAGGGCAGCAAAGTTTCACATGGTTGCACTGAAAGAAGGGCGGTAGAGTTAGAACATATAGAGGGAAGCAAGAGCATATTCTTTATTGGAATTCGCTCGGCAGAGTTAGATGAAGTGAATTTTATGAAAGAAAATGAAGTTAATGTGATTAGTTCCGCTGATTATGAAAGATTAGGTACAGATAAGGTCATCGAAACGGTAAAAGAAAAGATGTCTCATTTTAAGAGTATTTACCTTACCTTTGATATTGACTCTCTAGACCCGGCCTATGCAGCAGGTACAGGTACGCCAAAATTCGGTGGACTTACCTCACGCCAAGCTTTAGACTTGTTAAAAGGGTTATTCGATTTACCTATTATAGGGTTTGATGTAGTAGAAGTAGCTCCTAAGCTTGATAATTCAATGACATCTGTCTATGCCGCTCAGAGAATAATCACTGAGTGCTGGGGACATCAGATAAGAAAAACAAAGGGATTTAAATAAAACACACAGAAAAAACCCCTGCAACAGCAGAGGTAAACGAAAAACTCGTTTCAAAGGGGTATTGGGAATAGAGATTTGGGATTATCAGGGGAGATAATCCCAGTCTTAGTATACCAAATAAATATTATTTTTGCAATATTATTTTTAGAAAATAATTAAAAAATAATCGCAATTACAAAAAATGCAGTAAATATAGTTTAGAAATTATTGACATAATTACATAAGGTATTTATAATAAAAATTGAACAATGTTCAATTTCAGGAAGGAGAAAGTTATTTTGAGCGTTTCTGTAGCGACTAGAGAAACTATTTTATCGACTTGTAAGAAACTTGTTTCAGAGAAAGGGCTTTCTTTTTTGAATATGCGTGCAGTGGCAAAGGCATCAGGAGTTGCGCTGGGTTCTATATATTATTATTTTCCATCGAAAAACGATTTGCTGGTGGCGACTATCGAAAGCGTTTGGGAAGATATTTTTCGTTTAAATGATATAGAAACGGGAGAATTGTCTTTTGTTGAGTATATATGCCTTTGTTTTGAACATATTCAGATGGGCATAAAGAAATATCCTAATTTTTTTTACGGTACATTCTGTCAGTGTTTCGACTAATGGAAAAGACAAAGCAAAAAATTTAATGGATATCTATCTTTCGCAGATAAAAAAGGAAATGCTAAATTCGTTGCATGAGGATAAAAACGTCAGTAAAAATGTTTTTTCAACTGATTTTACAGAAACTAAATTTATAGACTTTGTGCTTTCAAACATCGTTTATTTGTTAATGCAAAAAAATGATAATTGTGAGGTGCTTCTTGAAGTAATTCATCGCATTATATATTTGGATTAAATTCCCGTCTTATTATGATGACGGGGTTTTTTATATCAACAAATTGAACAAGGTTCAAATTAGGTAAAAGAGGAGGATTATAATGCAAGCTATTTTTGAAACGATTTTTGACATAGTTTATTTATCAATTGTAGTTTTTTTGGGACTAAAGATGATAAAAGGAAGTAACGGAAGAAAAGAATATTTTTTATACGGAATTATGGCTGTGATTTTGGGATTTGGAGATGCATTTCATTTAATCCCACGTTCATATGCTCTATGGACTACCGGATTGTCAGAGAATTCTACTGCGCTTGGATTAGGAAAGTGGATTACTTCGGTTACTATGACTATTTTTTATGTACTACTTTACTATGTATGGCGTGAGAGATATAAAATTGAGGGGAAAAAAGAAATCGATATAGTTGTATGGGTTTTATCTCTTTCCCGTATTCTTCTTTGTTTTATGCCGCAAAATGATTGGTTAAGTGCAACACCTCCACTATCTTGGGGTATTTATCGTAATATTCCGTTTTTACTTTTGGGACTTTTAGTCATAGTTATTTTCTATAAGGCAGCAAAGGAGAAAAATGATTATGATTTTAGATTTTTATGGTTGACTATTGTTTTGAGTTTTGCTTTTTATATTCCTGTAGTGTTATTTTCGGATATTATGCCCATAATAGGAATTCTTATGATTCCAAAAACCTGTGCATATGTATGGACTGTGCTTATAGGATATAATTCTATGAAAAAGGAGACCTAGGTATAGAAAGATATTTGCATTATTATCAGAAGCAGAATTTAATATGGAAATGTTAAAAGCTCATAATGACTTTGAGAATGGAAGGATAGAGGACTTAGAGTTTTACCTGCTGAGAACTATCTTGTATTTTCATTCCTGATGAGTCAAACCAAATTGTAAAAATATACTGTGTCATCTATGGAAAAAGAGATATAGAAAACCAGTTAAAAGATAGAATTCCATTTGAAGAATAAAGTTGAAGATTTGCCAGACGGTGTCTGGAAAACTAAATTATGTATGAACGATTAGAGAAGTGGAGAAAATAATCTACTTCTCTTTTTTATTACAAGGAGAAGAACATGAGGATAACAAAATGCAACCCAGTTAAAAAGAAAATGAGATAAGGGGTTAATGTTTCTAAAACTGATATTCACTCTAAAATTTAGACGCATTTGGAGTGAATATCAAAAATTTTTCTATATTCATTTTAATGTTTTCAACAGTTCTACCAAAAATCCAAAAACTCTGTCAGCCGATTTTATGTCAAGGGATTCATCAGGAGAGTGAACTCCGTTTATATTAGGACCAAACGACAGAATATCTATATCGTTATGTTTTAGAGCCTCTGCAAAGAAACCGCATTCCAGACCTGCGTGAATAGCTTTAATTAAAGGTTTTTTGCCGTATATATCTTCGTATAGTTTACAAGCGATATCCCTCAGTTCTGATTTTGGATTGTATTGCCACTGCGGGTAATCTGCCTCGGATTCAAATCTTAGTCCAAAGGTATTTGCGATGATATCAAGTTTTTGAACCATCGTTTTTTTAAGACTTTGTATAGAACTTCTAATTGAAGTAGAAATAATTGCTGTGCTGCCCTTGAATTTAACTACACCTAAGTTTTGAGAACTTATTACAAAGTCTTCTATATCTATACTTTTGCGGTCTACTCCTGAATGGATTAACAAAAGTGTATTTATTAGCTTTTCAGTTGAAGTTTTGTCGATTACAGTGTCAAAGTCGTGATTTTTTTCGATTGTTATATTTACAAAATCAGCGGTTCCCATTTCATTGTTGTATTGATTTTCGAGCTCTTTAATTGTATTTCTTAATTCCGGTTCAAGATTAGCGTCCATATAAATACAGGCAGATGCCTCTCTGGGTATAGCATTTATTTTAGAACCGCCACTGAAGTCGGACAGTTCGAAATTGAATTTTGAGTTTAATTCGGACAGAATTGCGGCTAAAATTTTGTTTGAATTTCCTCTTTCTTTGTGAATATCTGCTCCTGAATGACCGCCTTTAAGTCCTGAGACAAAAATCTTATATTTTGAATTTAAAGTAGGCTTTAATCTGTTGAAATCCAGATACATATGATGATCTACTCCACCGGAAGAAGAAATATAAAACACTCCTTCTTCTTCAGCGTCTAAGTTTAATAGCCTGCTGCCTTTTAAATTTTTCGGATTAAAAAATTCTGCTCCCTTCATAGTGGTTTCTTCTTCTGTAGTTAATATTACCTCAAGAGGGGGATGCTCAAACTCATCTGAAGAAAGCAGAGCAAGTGCATAGGCTATTGCTATTCCGTTGTCGGCGCCCAGTGTAGTTCCTTCGGCTTTAAGAATGCCGTCTTTTTCAGTAAGTTTTAATGCATCGGTAGAAAAGTTGTGAGTTATACCTTGATTTTTTTCGCACACCATGTCAAGGTGACCTTGCAAGATTACAGTTTCTGAATTTTCATATCCTTTAGTGGAATTTTTCTTTATTATTACGTTACCTGTATTTTCTTCGATAAAAGCTTCTAACTTATTATCTTTGGCAAAGTCTATAAGAAATTTTGATATTTTATTTTCTTCTCCGGAACATCTTGGAATTTTAGAAATTTCTTTAAACCAATTTATTACGAGTTGTCCTTTTTTAGAAAGTTGCATAGAAAAACCTCCATAGATAAAGTATATATAGAGGTTATCACATATTATTGTGTATTAGAAGTTAAAATAAATCCACAGCTGAACAGTTTTCATTTAAAACCCCGTAAATTTTGCTCAAATCCAAAATTTTACCGGACCAAATTTTGTGGTTGACCTGCTCTATTTGATTAAGGGAAGTTTCCTCTGAAGTATGAATACTAAGGGCAAGGTCGTAATCTTTTTTATCCACACTGTAAAGAGCATTTACTATAGATATTTGGTTGGGAAAGAAAACTGTTTTTCCTACACAACCGTTTAATCTATCAAGAAGGATCTCCCTTATCAATCCATCCAATGAGAGGTCATGGGTAAAGGCATAGTTATATATAATTTTGTTTTTATCATATGGATTACAGACTTTAGACAGAGCATGAAATGAGGTCACTTTTTTATCCCAAGATGGCGAGTATATAGCGATATCTTCGTGGCTTAGATTGATAAAGCTGTTTATGATATCATATAGTATACTTGAAGTAATGCCTGCGTCATAGACAGACATAGGTTCAAAGTAATTTACTCCGAGCACCGAATTTATATATGAGCCTCCTATTCTTATACCTAACACTATGTCTTTATGTTCAGAGATTATTTTTTCTAAAGAGACTAACTCGGATATTCTGCTTCTTAAAGCGATAATTTGGTTATTTTCTATTATAGGAAGAGCATAGATATGATTAGAAGACAGCCTTATTTTCTTTATTATATTAAGATACTCGAAAGCATTTGTCGAACTGAATTTTGGAAGAAAAAAACCTGTGATATATGAAATAACATCTTCCTCTTTGATTAACATCTCATAAAGTCTTTCAAATTGCATAGGATTTCTAACATGGACAAAAAACAAAGGCAAATCTCCTTTGGTTATTCGATTTTCATCTTCAGCCATTTTCAAAGTTCTAAGTGTATTTAGCAAAGTCTTTTCCGCTATGTTTATATTTTTCTCTTCCAGCAGATTTTCAAAACAAAGCACAAATGAAGTAAGATGGGAATATCTTTTTTCGAGCATATAAGGAGCAATGTATTTTGTCGCAGGAAGATATAAGATTGCACCTAGTGCATACCTTAAATATTTCTTTTCTGTTGTGTTGTCAAAAGTTTCCGGTTTTTTGTAGAAAAATTTATCAAGTTCAGCATCGGATAAGTGCATATAATGGCGCATAATAACACCCCTTCCAAATGTTAGATATTCCGATGAGAATAAACAATAAATACATTACTGTAATTTTCAAGGGAAAATCCACTTTCCTACATTGAGTTTACCATAAAAATACAAACAACTAAATCTATTTTGATTAAAAAGTTGATATTTTTGATTTAACTATTAGAATAAAAAGAGTATAATCATTTTGTAAATAGACATTAAATTATGGGTTGAAGGTGATGAGATGAAAGAAGGTATGTTGTATTTTGATTGGTATTTAGACGATAGGAAGTATTCGCTGGAATATGCGGGAATAGAAGATGATTTAGCTGTAATGGAGACAGAAAACTATATTATTTATTTAACTGTGGTTGGAGATGCCGTTATAAAAAAAGACAATTTAAAATACAAGGATTACGAAGATTTTCCGTTTGACCTAAGAGATTTGATTTCTAAAAATGGAATTAAAGATGTCTACGGTTCTTATAAAGTAATAGAAACTTGTTATTTTAATTATTGCTTGAGTAAGAAAGTAGCAGATGAAGAAGAGTTTTTATGTTGCTTTAGTACTTTTACCGAAATAGGCTCTAAGGAAGAAGAAAAAGAGAGAATGGAAAAACTTATAGATAGCTATGTAAAAACGAACTTAAATGACGATAGTGTCAGCTTATAACTCTGGTAATTTGAGTCAATCTTTGCTATAATGCTATAATAAATCAAGATAAAAGAACTTAAGGGGTGAATTTATGAGTAACAATGACAAAAATACAAGTGCAGAATCAGCGATTATTCAATCAAATTTTATACATAACATAATAGATGAAGATTTAAAAAACGGAACTTACGGTCAAAAAGTATATACAAGATTTCCTCCTGAACCTAACGGATATTTACACATAGGCCATGCGAAATCTATTTGCCTTAACTTTGGAACTGCAATAAAGTATGGTGGAAAATGTAACTTGAGATTTGACGATACCAACCCTGTCAAGGAAGAAGTCGAGTATGTGGAATCTATAAAAGAAGATGTGGAATGGCTTGGATTTGAGTGGGATGAACTACTCTTTGCATCAGATTATTTTGAAGAAATGTATCAACTTGCTATAAAATTGATAAAAAAGGATAAAGCCTATGTTTGTGAGCTTACTCCTGACCAGATGAAAGAATACAGGGGTGATTTTAACAAACCGGGTAAAGACAGTCCTTACAGAAACAGACCTATAGAAGAAAGTCTAAACCTTTTTGAAAGAATGAGAGCGGGAGAATTTGCAGATGGACAAATGACGTTAAGAGCCAAGATAGATATGGCATCTCCAAATATGAATATGAGAGATCCTGCACTTTATCGTATAGTTCATGCAGACCATCATAGAACAGGCGATGCGTGGTGCATCTACCCTATGTACGACTATGCTCATCCTCTGGAAGATGCTATAGAGGGAATTACTCATTCTATTTGTACGCTTGAGTTTGAAGACCACAGACCTTTTTATGATTGGGTACTGATAGAAACTGAGTGGAAAAATCCTCCTCAGCAAATAGAGTTTGCAAGATTAGAAATGACAAATATGATAATGAGCAAAAGATACTTAAAAAAATTGGTTGATGAAAAAGTGGTAGATGGCTGGGACGACCCTAGAATGTCCACTATTTCAGGTCTTAGAAGAAGAGGATATACCCCATCTTCTATGAGAGCATTCGCCGAAAAAATAGGTGTATCAAAATCAAATAGTATAGTTGAGATTTCGCTTTTAGAGCATTGTATAAGAGAGGACTTAAAGCTTACAGCTCACAGAAAAATGGCTGTGCTTGAACCTCTTAAGCTGGTTATTACTAATTATCCGCAGGGCGAAGTAGAGTATTTAGATGCGGAAAACAATTCGGAAAATCCTGAACTTGGCAGTAGAAAAATACCGTTTACCAGAGAACTGTATATAGAGAGAGATGACTTTATGGAGAATCCTCCGTCTAAATACTACAGATTATTTCCGGGAAATGAAGTAAGACTTAGAAATGCTTATTTTGTTAAATGCGAAGAAGTAATTAAAGATAGTGACGGTAATGTAATAGAAATACGTTGTACTTACGACCCTGAAACCAAGTCGGGAACAGGATTTACAGGTAGAAAGGTAAAAGGCACTATACACTGGGTAAGTGCTACTCATAATGTTAAAGCCAGTGTGAGACTGTATGATTATCTTTTTGTAAAACCTGAAAATGGCGATGGAGATTATGTTTATAATCCTAATTCACTCAAAGTCTTGGATGAATGTTATTTAGAAAAAAGCTTTGAAGAAGCAAAAAAAGATGATAAATATCAGTTTAACAGACACGGGTATTTTGTAGTGGATACTAAAGATACCACAGAAAATCATCTTGTTTTTAACAGAATAGTTTCATTAAAAGACTCGTTTAACAAAAAATAACTTATAATTAAAAACTCTTGTTTAAAAATACTGCGCTGTATATCGGTTGCAGTATTATTTTTAATATAATGACAAATATATAGCGATGATTGGTTGGAAAGGATAGCACTTTTATGGACAATAAAAGCAATATATTTTTAAAAGAAAACAAAGACAATTTAGATTATAAAGAAATTTTAAATGTAATTTTAAATAATGCTTATGAATGGTTGGTAATAATAGACGACAAAGGCTATATAATAATGATGAGCAAAGGCTACAAAGAGTTTGTAGGAGATATGGTTCCGGAGGGGAAGCATGTTACTGAGGTAATTGAAAATACTAAACTTCATGACATTATTAAGACAGGTAAAACTCAAATAGGAGAAATTCAGCTTATCAAGGGTCAGCAGGTTATAGCCTCAAGACTTCCTATTATCAAGGACAATAAAATTATAGGGGCGATAGGAAAGGTAATATTTAAGGATATAACTGACTTTTATGATATGTCAAAGAAAATCATAACTATGGAAAAGGAAATAAAATACTATAAAGACCAGCTTAAAAAACAAAAAAGTGCTAAATACTCATTTTCAAATATAATAGGAGATAGCAAATCTCTGATGGAGGTAAAAAATATCTGTGAAAGAGCTGCTATGTCAGACTCAAATGTGCTTATTATGGGAGAAAGCGGAACAGGAAAAGAACTTTTCGCCCATGCTATACACAATGCGAGCGACAGAGCCTCAGGACCGTTTGTTAAAATAAATTGTGCAGCCATACCGTCAGAACTTTTGGAGTCGGAGTTATTTGGTTATGAAGGGGGGGCTTTTACGGGGGCAAAAAAAGAGGGCAAGGTCGGGAAATTTGAACTTGCAAATGGAGGGAGTATATTTTTAGATGAAATAGGGGATATGCCTATTCAAATGCAAGCTAAACTGCTTAGGGTTCTTCAAGAGAGAGAAATAGAGAGAATAGGAGCAACCAAAACGAGACCTATAGATGTCAGAATAATTTCTGCAACTAATAAAAACCTCGAAGAAGAGGTAAAAACTGGCGATTTTAGAGAGGATTTGTATTACAGGTTAAATGTGATGAGTGTATATATAGAACCGCTCAGAAAAAGAAAAGATGACATAAGACCTCTAGCAAAAGCTCTGGTAAAGAAACTTTCTAACCAAATGGGAGTATATGTTGACAGTATAAGCGAAAAGGCAATGATGGCTTTAGAGACATACGACTGGCCGGGAAACATAAGAGAGCTGGAAAATATCATAGAGCGTTCTATAAACTTACTTGACTCGGATAGGATAATAAAGGTTTCTACCTTGCCTATCTATGTTACTAAATCCAGTAAAGCCCATGTATACGTTTCAGGAAATACACTCAAAGAACAGTTATCAGATTTAGAAAAAAGCATAATTCTGGAATGCTTAGCCGAGAATCAGGGGAATAAACAAAAAACCGCAAATGATTTAGATATGAGCAGGACGAGTTTATATCAGAAGTTAAAGTCTTATGAAATAGATTAAAAGATATATGTAAGTAAAAGTCAAAAGATCCTATACTGCTTGACATTTATGTTTCTGTAAATATCAAGCGGCTTAGGATTTTTAAATTTTAGAGATTGCTTATTAAAAAATTTTGCCTGAGGATAAGAGAGTGTAAAATAATTTTGCCAGGGAGTATCCCAAAGATTGTGTAAACCTTCAAACTGATGTAAGATGAACTTACCAGTTTGGAGGTTTATTTTATGGCAAGGAAAAAGGATTCCCCTCAAAAGGCAGCCCTTCGGGAGATGATGGGCAACTATCTGAAAG